>DASXMX010000487.1:0-12008 GCA_036495445.1 Tepidisphaeraceae bacterium | reverse complement strand
CGCGTTTTGTGGCGCGGCTCTGCACGACCTCGGACTGATTCCTCCTTACCGCCGCGACAATCGGTTTGAGGTGGATGGAGCGGATGCTGCTCGTGAGTTCTGCTCAAAGCATAAGGTGCCGTCGGAGCGCACTGACCTGATTTGGGAAGCCATCGCTTTACACACCTCTGCCGGAATCGCGACTAGGCTGGCAGACGAGATAGCCTTGGTCCACCTTGGCGCCGGGCTCGAATTATTCGGTCTGGGTCTAGATCAAGTACCGCCGCAGGTGGTTGAGGAAGTCCTCGAACAATATCCGAGGATGAACTTCAAGGTTGAATTCCGACACCTGTTGATCGAGCACTGCCGCCATAATCCCGCCGTCCAAGTCTTAACTTGGAGCGACGACGTTGCGCGCGCAGCAGGCTGCGCATTGCACGGTCAGCCGATCCCGACCGCATCCCAATTGATGGCGGCCGCACCGTACGCCGGGTGAGGAAACGGGTTCGGAAACCGAATCGGGGTTCGCTCTGTCCGTTCCCGCCAAGACCCCCGAACGCCCGCGCCGTAGGAGGCGTTCAGCGGCGTTGGACTTCCAACCCCTCCAACACGCGAACGACGCGCGGAACCCGGCGAATCTCGTGAGGGCACGGCCGCCAGCGTCGGCGCCCACGGGCTGGTTCGTCCTGACCGGAAAAAGGCGAGGCGTCCAATTGCCGGAGTGGAAAAGGTGACATTCCTAATTGTTGTGACTACTATAGTCGCGTTGATGGCCGGACCGGCCGCGCGGCGGACCGCCAGGCGATCTCGGCGGTCACCGTGCTGAATTGTGGAAGAACAAGGGAAGAGGGCATACCCCTTTGCCGTTTCGGATTTGGCGCGTTGTCGTCCGCGTCCCGGCTTTCTTGGCGTGCTCCGCGTCTTGGCGGCCGAATTCTCTTCCCCCGGCGGGCTACGCCGCCCCTTCGACCTTTTCGTGGACGCAGGCGGCGAACAGTTCGGAGCGGCCCAGGCCGTGGGCCTTGGCACAGAGGCTGTTTCAGCACCTAATGGCCCCGCGACGGTCCTCTCCATCTGCCCCACCAGAATTGCAAGGGCAGAAGAAGGAAGGGACAGGAATGTCCCTGCTCCGGTTCAGGGCAGACAGGAATGATCTGCCCCACCCGAACGGCAACGCGGCCAGACGGCGATCAGCGTGCCGTCAATTCCGTTGTGGCTTTTTCCTTCCGGGGAGCGCGTCCGCCCGCGGCGAACGCCTGCCGGTGCGCCGTGTCGGCGGCCATGAATGCCTGCACGCTGAGCGCAAAAAGCTTGGAGCGGTCAAGGCCCGTTGACGAGGCGAATGCCTCCACACGAGCGAGCAATTCGGGATCGAGGGAGATCAGCACTCGCCGGACGCGCGCGCCGGCGGGCTTGGGAGGCCGGCCGCGGCCACGCTTTGCCAGTTGCCAGAGCTTCTGCGAACGCGTCGACAGCGGCCGGGTCTCTTCGAACGACGTTCCGCTCTCCCACTTCTTCGCCTCGGCGTCCCGTTCGGCCGGCGTCATGTTCAGGAAATCTTTTTTGCTCATGATTTGCTCCTGATTTTTCGGTACTGCCGGAGCTGCTTGTCCTTCATCGGCATCGCGTGGCAGATGTAGATGGAAACGGTCGCCGGGTGGTCGATAAGGGTGCCCCAATCCAGGAGATCGAGGTCGGCAAATGCCAGCTCTTCTGGCACCCGAAACGCGAAGATGACCTCCAGATAGACACCGGAGGCGGTCTGTCCCCACACCAAGTACTTGCCGCCGCCCATCTCCCGGGGGAAGGGCGGCTCGGCATGTTCCACGATGTACTTTGCATCTCGCGCGTCCGAGCCGTGTTTCTTCACATGCTCTTTGTTCCAGTCATCCCAGGCGAATACGAACCCCATTTGTTTATCGTATATACGAAAACGCAGGCCGTCAAACGCCAAATCCGAGGTGACGAAGGAAGGGACAGGAATGTCCCTCACCCAAAGACCGCCGTTCGCGTCGCGGCTTTCTTGGCGTGGATGGACATCGGGCCGGGGGCCGGTATGATTCCTCGACCATGTCGCCGCGCGAAATTCTCGGGGATCTCGTCGCGCTGCTTCACGCCGGCTTTGTCGTTTTCGTCGTAGGCGGGTTCGCGCTGATCGTAGTGGGATGGCTGCTGCGCTGGCGATGGGTGCAAAACAAGCCCTTTCGCTTCGCCCATCTGGCGGCGGTGGCGTTCACGCTCATGCTCACCCAGCGCCAACGTGCCGTCAGCACAACGATTCCCGAACCCGCGCAGCGATAGACTCGACCCCCGCCGCCGGCCCCTTCTGCAACGGCCCCGCGCTCCACGCTTCACTTCCCACGGAATCTCACGCGACCTGCGGCCGCAGGAACTGCCCCATGTCGCGGCGGCTGAGGGCCGCACGCATTTCGCTGGGGGTGGGCAGCCGGCCGAGGTACTCGGCGGCGGTCTGGTCGGTGAAATCGGCGCGGGTCGTGTAGCGGATCTGGCGGGACCGGTCTTGCGGGACCGGGTCGAGACCCAAGAGGCTGCCCTGGCGGATGTGGTGGACCAGTGCGCCGTGGGCGGCCTTGACGGCGCGCATGCCGTGGACGAAGGGATCGACCGCCTCGGCGGGGGGCAGGGCGTGGAACAGCATCGGGCCGGAGTCGAGGCCGCGGGTCAGCAGGTGAATCGTCGCGCCGACCAGGTCGGGGCGGCGGTCGTACATCGCCCAGAAGTTCGTGCTGCTGCCGCGGTATTGGGGGGAGACGCCCATGTGGATGTTGACCGCCCGCCGCTCGACCAGCAGGTCGCACAGCGGGCCGCGGATGAAGCTGGCGCCGAAGACGACGAAGACGTCCGACGCGAGGGCGGGCTCGAGCAAGTCCGTCGAGGCGCGGCTGAGGTCTCCCATCTTGATCGGGAACTGCCGCACGCCCGGCGGGGCGAACCGCGGGCGGCCGAAGACCTCGGCCTCGGCCGCGGTCACGCGCGAGAAGTAGGCCTGCATCGCCGGGGAGTTGGTGAAGAAGTCGTCCACCCTGCCGGGGAAGATCGTGTTGCACTCCTGGATTGCGAAGACCTCGTCCGCGACGGTGGCGAGGGCTTCGATCAGGGCGAGGTGGCGGGGCTGGTTGCTGGTGAAGACGGTGATGCGCATGGCGTCCCTTCGTTCGCGAAGCCGCAAGCGGCGGTTCCGCGCGCGGCCGGCGCGGCATCCATCTCAAGCTGCTGCGGACCTCACGAGGTTCGCGTGGTCCTCGCGGGGGTATTCGAGTTCCGACTGCCCGCGGACCTGCATGTTGGCCGCGAAACCGAGCGAGATGCCCAGCTCGCGCAGGATCGTCAGCGTGTCGCGGGTGTAGGAGTTGCACGGGTGCGACATCGCCTCGGGGCGGTCGCCCAGCAGGCCGTGCAGGCAGTCGAAGTTCTGTTGGTATTCGTCGCGTTGCGCCTCGACGGGCAGGCGCTCGATCCGCGTCGGATGTGTGTGCGAGTGCAGTCCGATGACGTGGCCTTTGCCGTGAAGTTCTTTCAGTTCCGAATTGCCCATCCAGAGTTGCCTCGCGAGCGCAGAGACGTCCAATTCCGCCCGCGCGAGCATCGCGTCCATGACGCGGGCATACGCCTCCGGCCCGAGCACCTCGTCGCGGACGAACCGGAACCGCCGGTCGGCGTCGGTGTAAAACGGATACGCCTTCAGGTACTCGCGCGGCTTGAACGGTTGCAGCGCATCGCGAACGGTCGCGCCGTGGGCGGAATCATCCACGGCCGCGAAAAACGCGTCGTAGAACGCGTCGACGCTGTCGAAGCAGGTCGTGCGGAAGTATCGGTAGACTTCCAGGCGTTCGATGTTCCCCTGGCAGACCGAGGTGTAGACGAACCAGAACGCGGTCAGCCCATACGCTTCCAAGACGGGCAGGGCGACGTCGTACTGGCAGCGGAGGTTGTCGTCGAACGTGAGGCAGACGTCGGTCGGCCGCAGGGTCGCGGTCATCGCGCAGCGCATCCATTGGCGGGCCGGGAGGATCCGCCTGGGGCCGATTCGCTCGATGATTTGCCCGAGTTGTTCGGCCGAGATCGAGCCCTGCCCGGCGGGGTGCCGCGCGGAATGGAAGTGGTGGAACATGATCCCGTGCGGCCGCATGGGGCATGTATCGGCGCGGGGGCGGACGGTCCGATAAAAAATCCAGCCGCGGGCGATGCCGTGCCGATCTGGCACGCAGATGAATCCCTCCGCCTCCCTTAAATGGCACCCGCTGGAGACGCTGGCGGCCCGATTCCAGGCGAACCTCGCCGCCCTCGAAGGGCGCGATCCCCAGCTTGCGGCGCGGCTGCGGGATTTAAGGTGTGCGTCACCTTTATTCATCGCGGCGGCGGGGGACGACGTCTATCTCGGCCGGGCGGGGGCGGCGGGGATCGAGGTCATTCCCGACCCGATGCCGGGACCCGCGGCGCGGGCGCTGGTTGCGAAGATCTTCCCCGCCTCGCAGGTCACGGGGCCGATGATGGTCAGCGGATTAGGCTATGGGTGGCTGTGGGACCGGCTGGCGAAGCTGCCGTGTCGCGTCGATGCGGCGCCGGGGCATCGGCCGCCGCTGTATTTTTTGGCAGGTGAGGTGGATCAACTCTGGGCCGTGCTTCACGTGCTCGATTGGCGCGAGTTCCTGGCCGACCGGCGGATCGCGATCTTCGCCGGGCGCGACGCGTTCGAGCAGTTGCAACGAGTCCTGATCGAGGAGCCGATGCGCCCTGAGCCCCGCGCGTGTCTCCGCATTGACTCGAGCCTGCCGCAGATCGACTTGAGCGTGCTGCTCAACGCGGTTCACTCGGCGCGGGGTTCGCAACTGGACGAAATGGCCGCCCGGCTGCGCGAGTTTTATGCCGGGCGCAGCGACGCCGACTGGGCCGGGCGGTTCCAGGCCGGGCGGCTGCGGGTGCTGGGGATCACGAGCCGTTACACGACCTTCCTGCAGCATTCGATGCGCGATTGGCTCGCCGGCCTCGAACGCCTCGGCCATGACGTGCGCCTCTTCATCGAGCCCGACGACCACCTGCTCCCCGGCGGCTTCAATTACACGAAGGCCGTGCTCGAGACCCAGCCCGACCTGATCGTCATCATCGACCACTTCCGCGCCGAACTCGGCAGGCTCCCGGAGTCGGTCCCGTGCGTGATGTGGGTGCAGGACCGATTGCCGAACATCTACAGTGCCTCGGCCGGCGCGGCACAAGGGGCGCGCGACTTCTGCCTCGGGTTCGGCCAGCTTCACCTGGCGACCCGGTACGGGTACCCCGCCGGGCGTTTCATGTCCGCGACGATCGGCATCAACGACGAGAAGTACGCGCCCTCGCCCCTGACGAGGGCCGAGGTCGACCGCTTCGGCTGCGACGTCTCGTACGTCAGCCACGCCTCCGTCCCGTCGCACAAGTTGGTCGAGAACTTCCTCGGCCCCGCCCCGCAGCCGCAGGTCAAGCGGCTGGTTTGGGACGCCCACGACCGCATGGTCGCCCACTTCGAGTCCGGCGGCCAGGTGTTGACCGACCCGGTGCTCCAGCAGCGCCTGCTCGAATCGGCGCGGCTCGCCGGCGTCGAGCCCGACGCCGCGGGCCTGCGGCAACTGGTCGAGTTCTTCGGCCAGCAGGTGAACAACGCGATCTTCCGCCATCAGGCGCTGGAATGGATCTCCGCGGCCGGCGTGCACCTGCGCCTCTACGGCCGCGGCTGGGAGGCCCACCCGCGCCTCGCCCGCCACGCCTGCGGCGAGGCCGACAATCGCGTGGCGCTCCCCAAGATTTACCAAGCCTCAAAGATCAACCTGCAGGTGATCCCGCACGGCGCCGTCCACCAGCGCCTGCTCGACGGCCTTGCCTGCGGCGGGTTCTTCCTGATGCGCTACACGCCGGGCGACGACCTCGGGCAGCCGTATCGGGCGCTGTGGGAATGGTGCTGCCGGCGGGGGATCTCCAGCGACGAACAGATGCGCGCCCGGCTCGACGACGCTGCGCGGGCCGCGATCGCGCGGATCGAATCGCTCGTCGGGTACGACACCGCCACGCTCGACACGAAGCTGTACGACTGCGTGGCGACCATCGCCGATAACGACTTCGCCGCCCTGGCGACCGGCGTCTGGCCGGACCGGTACGCGGACGTGGCGTTCAAAACTAAGGACGACCTGGGCCAAATGTTGGCCCGATATCTCCCGGACGAAGCATTGCGCCAACAGATCGCGAGCGAGATGCGGCGCGTGGTGATCGACCGCTTCAGCTACCGCACCATCAGTCAGCGGCTCGTGCGCTTCATCGCCGACGCGCTCGACCGCGAGGCCGCGACGACTAGCAACCGGATCCGGGCCGCGGCGGCCTGACCTTCAGTCTCCAGCAATGAGCGACTTCCTCCCATTCCGCTACCGCGCCAGCCAGGCCTACGGCTGGCCGTTCTACATCGCCCGGAAGATGATGCGGGCCTCGGCCCAACGTCTTTTGGTCGCGGCCGATGCGCTATCGGCCCGGGAGAAGTACCCGTTCCCCCTGTTCCTTCGCCCGCTGCTCCCGCAGAACGCGGGACTCAAAGACGTTCACCGCGGCCGGCGGTGCTTTGTCATCGGCAACGGGCCGTCGCTGGCGAGTCAGGACATCGAGGGGCTCGCCGGCGAGCTGACGTTCGCCATGAACGGCTTTCTCAATCATCCCGCGGTCGGCCGGATTAAGCCGACCTATTACTGCCTGGTCGACCCGTCCTACTTCGACGGCTCGGCCTCCAGCGACCGCTTCCTCGGCCGCCTGTTTGAGACCGTGACCGACAGCCATTTCATCCTGCCGTACGCGTCGGCCGAAACTCTCCTGGATCGCTGGAAGGTGCCGGCGGACCGGGCGACGTTCGTGACGTTTGCCGGGAATCTCGCGACGACGCCCCTGCGAAGGCTCGACCTGACCCGCCCGCTGCCCGCCGTGCTGAACTGCGCGCAGCTCGCGATCATGGTCGCACTCTATGCCGGGTGCTCGCCGATCTGCCTGATGGGGATGGACCACGATTGGGCCGCCCACCGCGGCACCGAGACCCACTTCTACCCGCAAAAAACGATCGAGAACCACCCGATCGCCCACGGCGAGTGGGACCGGTACCCGTACCTGACGATCCTCGACGATTGCCTGAAGGTGTGGCGCGGCTATGCGACGCTCCGCCGCCGGGCGGAGTCGATGGGGATGAGCATCATGAATGGCAGCGACGGCGGGTTCCTCGACGTGTTCGAGCGGGCTGATTACCGCGACCTGGTCAATACGCGACCGGCGCCGTCGCCCACCGTTCAAGCTGCCGCCTGAATTCGTCGGCGGGCCAGTCGCGGACGACGAACCGGGGGAGGCGGAACGGATCCGTCCCGAGCCCGACACGCCGGGGGAAGTTGGCGCAGGCGCAGTCGAATCCGGCTTGGCGAACGAGCCGGACGGTGTCCGGCGTGTACGCGTCGTGCGTCCCGAACGGGTACGAGAACGTCCGGACAGGAACGCCCAACCACTCCTCCAATTGCGCGCGGCTCCCAATGATTTGCGAGGCCTGCTCCTCCACCGTCTCGCTCGCGAGCCGGGGGTGCTCGATCGTGTGGGCGCCAATTTCGATGCCGGGGATCCCAGCGAGCGCGCGCAGCTCGTCGCGAGTCATGGTGCGGCGGGTGAGTCGGCCTTCGGGTGGCAGCGAGGCAGACGACCTCAGGCTATCGAGCGATTGCGTCCGGTCGGCAATCGTTGCGCTTTGCAGCTTTGCGCAAAGGTCGCGATACACCCGATGCCGCGGCGTGGGGCAGTCCGCGTCCAGGACGTTCCAGCCCGGCGACGTCCCGTCGAGCAGGATTCGGTCCAGCTCGTCCCAGAAGAACTCCAGTTGGGTGCCGATTGTTCCGGTGGCGACGAACACCGTGGCGGGGATCCCGACGCGGGCCAGTGCGGGACCGGCGGCGAGGGCGTTGTCCGCGTACCCGTCGTCGAACGTGATCGCGACGGAACGGTCATCCACCGCCCCGGCCCGGAGGTCCGCGACCAACTCGGACAAGGAGACGGGCCGGTATCGCTCGCGCAATACGCGCAGGTGTTCGTCGAAATGCGCGGGCGAGACCGTCAGCAATTGCGGATCGCGGGCGAGGGACGTGACGCGGTGATAGAGCAGAATGAGGGCCACGGTTTGCAGGGGCGAACCTCGTGTTCGCCCTCTTGTGTGGGGGCGAATCTTGTATTCGCCCTTTTCCGGTCCGCTAACGAAGAGGGTGAACACGAGGTTCACCCCTACATAAGGCGAACACAAGGTTCGCCCCTACCGAGCTGCGGCGGCAGTGCGCTCGGCGTAGACGAGGCAGAACCACGGCGCCTTCGCCCGGAGCCGGAACGGCGGCTTGCTCGTGCCGCAGCTCTCGGCGTCGAAGTCGTGGACGAGGTAGCGGAACCCTTCCCGGTCGAGCAGGTTGAGCAGGTCGCCCAGCCGCTGCGGCCCGTGGCGCCAGCCGTGATATTCGACGACCAGCTTCCGCACGTTCGCCAGTGTGCCCGCGTCGGCGCACTCCTGCAGGACGGGCAACTCCTCCCCCTCGATGTTCAGCTTCAAAAAGTCAACCGGCTCGCGCAGGTAATCCGAGAGGCGGACGACCCGGATCGCGCTGCCGCCGGTCCCCTCGGCGATCCGCCCGCCGGACGACCCGTCGGCGGCGAAGCCGATCGTCCCTTCCTGGGATGCCAGTCCGGCCTGAACGAGTGTGACGCCCTCCGCGGCATCGTTGCGCGCCAGGTTGTCTTGCAGCATTCGGAAGATCTGCGGGTCCGGCTCGAAGCCGATCACCCGGCAGCCGGGGTGGTCGCGCTTGAAGCCGAGGATCGAGATCCCCATGTTGCTCCCGCCATCGATGATCAGCGGGTCGGGCCGGTCGGCGGCGAACCGGTAGTTCCCGCGGACGAACACGTCCTTGTATTGCATGTAGGCGTTGGGACCGTCGGTGATGCGGATGCGGTAGTCCAGGAGTCTGACCAGCGACCCGGCCGGCCGGTCCCACAGCCCCTTGCGAAGCGCGGGCAGCGCGCGGGCCGGGTCGATCGGGCGCGGGGCGGCGGTCGGGCAGTCGAGCAGTGTCATGCCGAAACTATCGGCCCGCGCCCCCGGCGTCCGATAACGTTTTTCATGCGGATCGCGTTGCTGTCGCACCAGTGGCCGGGCGCCCGGATGGGCGGCATCGGCACGTGCGTCCGGCAGACCGCGCTGGCGCTGGCCGGGGCCGGCCACGACGTCCATGTCTTCACGCTCACGCTGCCGGAGGACGTGCGACGCCAAATCCCGCCCGAAATCCGCGTCCACGAGGCCGCGGCCTTGAGCGAAGCGATGCAAGGCCGCACCGTTCCCGCGCCGCTGGCGGCGGCCGCCGCGGCCGGCGGGGCGGGCGCGTATCGCCTGGCCCTCGCGTGGCGGTTGGCCGAGCCGCTGCTGGCGCTTCACCGCGACCAACCCTTCGATGTGGTCGAAGCGCCCGAAGTCGAGGCGCTCGGCCTGCCGTTGCTCTTGTGCGGATTCGATGCGCCAGTCGTCACGCACCTGCACTGTCCGACCGCCGTCGCGCGATCGGCGAACGAGCTGGCCAACCACGCGATCGATGCCCCGCTGGTCGATGCGCTGGAATCGGCGGCGATTCACCTGGCGGACGCGGTCTGCGCCCCGACGAAGGCGGTCTTGGAACTGACGAGGGAACTCGCACCGGTTCCGTCTGATGGGCGGGTCATCCCGCATCCGTTCGTCGCGGGCGAGCATCCGTTCGAGCCGCCGCCGGCAAACGGGCCGATCGTCTTCGTCGGCCGATTGGAACGACTCAAGGGCGTCGAGGTCTTGGCGGATGCGCTCAACCTGTTCCTCCCCCGGCGGCCCACCGTGACGTTCCGCTTCATCGGCCCCGATACGACCAATTCCCAGGGCGGCTCGATGCGGCAGTGGATTGAGTCCCGACTCGAAGCCTTCGTCCGGTCCCGCGTCGCATTCACCGGAGAATTGAGCCCATCCGACGTGAGCGCGGCCTGGCGGGAGGCGAGTTTCGCGGTCCTCCCCAGCCTTCGCGAAAACTTTTCAATGGCGCTGTGCGAGGCGATGGCCGCCGGGCGGACGGCGGTCGTCGCCGCCGGGACCGGGTCGGTTGAGGTGCTTGGGGATACAGGCGTCGTCGCGGAACACGGCTCCGCCGGGGCGCTCGCCCGGGCGATGGAGACGCTCTGGAACGATCGCCGGCGGTTGCGGGAATTGTCCGGTGCCGCGTATGAACGGGTGCGGGCGTTCTGCTCGCCCGATCGCGTCGCGGCCGCGAGGGTGGCGTTCTATCGGGAGACGATTCAGGCGTTCTCGCGTCAGGGCGCGGAGCAACGCACGCGGAAGCTCGCGACGCTGCCGCCCGCGTGCGCGGCCGCCGTGCTTCCCGCGCTCGGTCGCATGACCGCGATGCTGGCGGGCGTGCGGCCGCCAGGGACGCTGACGCCGGGGACGCGGTTGCTGGGGATCATGGACGAACTCGAGCGCCGCCAGGGCACGCCTGCGGCGGTGCTCCTTTACGGCGCGGGAAAGCACACGGCCCGCCTGCTCTCCGAGCGGCATGTTTGGGAAAGTCGGCGCCACCGCGTCGTCGGGATCATCGACGATCATCCGCGATTCGGAGCGTCGCCCCAATACCTGGACCTGCCGGTTCAATCGGTGCGGTCCGCCCACGCCCGGCTGCGCTGCGGCGGGGCGTTGCCGCCGGTGGTCCTGAGCACTGACACTTACGAAGACCAGTTCTGGGCGCAATGCGCCCCGCTCCGCGAGGCCGGCGTGCCGGTCTTCCGGCTTTATTCGACGAGGGAACAAGCGTGTTCGACCTGAGCATCGTCATCCCGACGTATAACCGTGCCGCGTCTCTCGCATCGTGTCTCACCGCGACCCAGAACGCCGCCCGATGCGCGGTCGAAATCGTCGTCGTAGACGGCGCAAGCACCGACGAGACGCCAACGGCTTTGGCTGCTGCCCGCGAGTCGCTCGGGGACCGATTGCAGGTCATCCCCGAGCCCCGGCGGGAGGGGTTCGTCCGGGCCGCGAACAAGGGATTCCGCGCCGCCCGCGGCCGCTATCTGATGTGGCTCAACGACGACGCCCGGCCGTTGCCCGGCGCGCTCGAACGCGCGATCGAGCAACTCGAGTTCTCCCCGCACACCGTCGGCATGGTCGCCCTCTTCCACGCGGCCCACGGGACGCGAAACGTCGCGTTCGAGGCGCAGCACCTGGGGCGATCCTTCCACGTCCTGCACGTGCGCGGGACGCTCTACGCGAACTTCGGCATGGCCCGCCGCGCGCTGTTCGAGCGGCTCGGGTACTTCGATGAGCGGTATTTCCTCCATGGCGCCGATCCCGATTTTTCCCTCAAAGTCTGGCACGAGGGCCTGTCGGTCGTGCCCGCCTTCGGCGCCCTAGTCGATCACGACGAGCTGCCCGATGAGCGGCGCGAGCAGGACCGCGACCGCGGCGCCGCCGACAACGCCAAGCTCTTCGAAAAGTGGGACCTGCCCGACCGCAATCCCGCGATCAACGACTTCGACCAGACCCGGCCCTGCACGCTCCGCGGCCTTCGTGCCGCGCGGGCCGCGTAGTGAGTCCGAATGTGTCCGCCTGCCACGTGACACGGGTTTCCAACCCGTGCGAGCGACGCCCATGGGTCTAGGAGCCCTCGTTCGCCGTAATACGGATTCTGCTTGGTTCCCGCGCCAAATTCTGGGGCGGCTTCAGGCCCCTGTGGCACGGGCGCCTCGCCCGTGCGGACTCGCGAAGGACGCATGGGCGAGGCGCCCATGCCACGGGGGAACGAAACCACTCCTGCGCACGCCGGCTTGCTCTGAGCGCGTCGGCCTGTCAAAGAAATCCGAATAACACTCCGTCGAAATCAAAGCGACTGAAGGACAGCGCTACGCTTCGAGCAATTCAGAGAGCGGGCGGGTTCTTCCGGAGGGGCGCACCTTGCACGGGTTGAAAACCCGTGTCACGGGGA
>DASXMX010000486.1:0-10182 GCA_036495445.1 Tepidisphaeraceae bacterium | reverse complement strand
GCAACAGCTCGGCCGACGCCTGCTTCGAGGTGGAGGCGCGGTCGAGCAGCCGCGTTATCGCGGCGGCATTTTCCTGGTCCGCAGCGTCGTTGGTTAGACCCATGTCTGCCGTAGTATGCGTCATCTGGCGGAGACATCCATCATTCCTTCGGAGGAAGGACAACGATAATCAGGAGCACTGTGGATATGCATCCCGATTGGTCGTTAGAAGCCATCTCAAGTTGAATGCCGTCGAGGAGCGCCTCCGCGTCCAACTCATCGACCTGCGCCGCGACTTTCCCATGCTGCATCGTTGCGAGGCTATCTTCGATCGCTCGTTGCGGCGAGCGGCAGGTGGCAGAGTCGTGGCCGAGAAACGTTGCTAAGCCCGCGAAAAACCTGTAATATCTGCGAAGGTTTGGGGCAGCCGTCCTGATTGCGTTCTTGCCTCTAAGCCGAGCTTTGAGCAGCCGTTAAACATCGGCTCCTCGCAGTCGTGCTCGTGGACGAGTCCCTGGACTGCCGCGAGAAGCACTGGGCGGCCGACACCTACCTCTGGCACAAGGACCGGCTCCAATCCTTTTCCAAATCGATCGAGGCGGCGCTCGCGGTCGACCAACTCCGGCCGCACCCTGTGTGCATCGCTGTGCAGGTTTTTTTGGCTCGCGTCTGACCTTGTGCGGAGACGTTCACGCCGTGATCACCCGCAGCCCCGCGGCTTCGAATGCCTGCAAAACCTCGGCCGAGGCGGCGCGGTCGGTCACGAGGTCGGTGATCTGCCCGATGGGCGAGACGACAAACGGCCCCGCGGTGCCGAGCTTGTCGGCCGCGGCGACGGCGACGACCTGCCGGCCGCCTTCCACCATCGCCCGCTTCACCGCCGCCTCGTCGGCGTTGAGCGCCGTAAGCCCGGCGGCCACGTCGATCCCCGCCACGCCCAGGATGCAGACGTCGGGATGGATCTGGCGATACGCGTCCACCGCGGCCGGGCCGACGGCCACGAGCGTGTCCCCCATGATCCGCCCGCCGATCGCGATCAGCTCGAGCCCGTCCCGGCCCGCCAGCGCGGTCAGCACGGGCAGGCTGTGCGTGACGATCGTCGCGCGCAGGTCGCGGGGCAGATGCTCCGCCACCTGAAGCGGCGTCGTGCCGCCGTCGATCGCGATGACTTGTCCGCTGCGGACCAGGCCCGCCGCCGCCCGGGCGATGGCGGCCTTGGCCGCAGGGGCCTGTCCGGCTCGCGCGGCGTACGACTGCACCACGGGCGCCTTCGGCAGCGCGCCGCCGTGGACGCGCTGCACCAAGCCTTCGGAGGCCAATTCGCGCAGGTCCCGCCGGATCGTGTCTTCCGAAACATCGAATCGCTGGCTGAGTTCGGCTGCGACGACCCGCCCGTCCCTGCCGATACTCTCCAGGATCAGTCGTTTCCGCTCCGCAGACAGCATTCCTGCACCTTTCTGCACGTTTATTCACGGAAATGCTTGATTGTTCGTTCCATGGTACTAGAATGCGGCCATGTCCAGCAATAGCAGTCATTCTCCCGGCCCGAATATGCACGGATTTCCCTACAAGCTGGCGGCGATCGACATCGATCAGACCCTTGTCGGCCCCGACAAGCGGATCGGCAAAGCCAACGCCGAGGCCGTTCGGCGGCTGATCGCCCGCGACGTCCGGGTTGTTCTCGCTTCGGGCCGTCGGCATGACAACATGCTGCCGTTCCATCGCGAGCTGGGGCTCGACGGGTTCATCATCTCGACACAAGGCGCCGTCGTTCGCCATGCGTTTAATAACCATGTATTGCACGAGGCGCACCTGCCCGTCCGCGACGTGTCCGAGCTGGTTCGCGAAGGCCTTCGACGGGGCGTGACGGTGACGCACTGGTCGCGGCGGGGCGTGGTCGCCAATGAGCAGACGAAGTGGGTCCGCCGATACGTTGAGGATTGCCGGGACCCTGTGGCGATGGTCGAGCTGCGGGCGATGTCCGACCGGCGCGCCGAGAAGATCGTCTGGAGCGCCGAGCCCGGCGCGATCGCCTCAATGCTGCCCGGCGTCCGCGACCGCTTCGCCCGCCGATTCGAGGTCACGCTGACCGAGGACTACTCGATCGAGTTCACCAGCCCCGATGCGACCAAGGCCGCCGGCGCCGCGGCGGTCGCGCGGCACTACGGGATCGCCACCGAGGAAGTGATCGCCTTCGGCGACGGGAACAACGACGTCCCGATGCTCGCCTGGGCCGGGCTCGGCGTCGCGATGAGCCACGCCCGCCCGGCCGCCCGCGCCGCCGCGAAGCTCACCGCGCCCGAAGGCAACCCCGAATCCAGCCTCGCCCGCGCCGTGGACACCATCCTCGGGGAGCTTCCGGCCGCCGCCTAGGGACAGCGCGCCTGTTGGAAACGCGCCCATCCACGGCCCGAGGACGGGCCGGCTCTCCCAGCAAGTCGAGAGTCCGCTCCCTCGGAGGCGTGCCGACGGGGGAGGCCATCCCTTCAATCGAATGGGCCCTTGAGCCGGCGACGCCGTCCCCCATCGAGTCTGGCACAAGATCGCTTCGCGGTTTCGCAATCCATCCGCGTTCAAATGGTGTCACGTTGCGTAAACCGCGGTGCCGAATTCCGTGCATGGCGATCACATCGCGGTCGCTTCGACTTCCGTTTGCACAGGTTCACCGGGCAGATCGTGTAGAGCGAGCCGACCGGGTGCTCGCGGTGGGCGGCGAGCCAGCCGGGGTGCAAGGCGCTGTGATGGATCGCGCGGAATCGCCGGAGGAAGCCGAAGCAGTGCTGCTTGCCTGCCTATAAGAAATGTGTTGCCAGCAGGATCACTCGCTCGATATCCCTTTTACCGGGCAGCGCCGGCCCGGTTTGCGCATGGCCTACGTCATCATTTACCACAAGGATCAGGAAGTCGCGCGGCAGCCGTTGGAGGGCGCGCTGACGATCGGCCGCGCGCCGGACTGCGAGCTGCGCGTTCACGACATCCTGCTGAGCCGGCGGCACTGCCGGATCGAGCCGGAGGCGGACGGGTGGGCGATTCTCGACCTAGGAAGCAAGAACGGGACGCGGATTGGCGGCGACCCGGTCTTCCGCAAACTCCTCACCGACGGCGACGTCATCCGCATGGGCAAGGCCGCCGTGCGGTTCCGGATTGGAGCGTTTATTCCGGCTGCGATTCCCGGTGCCTCCGCTTTCACACGTCCGGCGGATCCGTTCGAGGCGCTGGCGGGGACGGTCAGCGACTTTGTCTATCGCCCGGCGCCGATCGGACCGACCGGCCTTCCCTTCCCCGTGCCCCGCCCCAGCCCGCGCGAGCCGGCGGCCTATGTGGAGGAGGACGTCCGGTCGCTGGTTGCGGAGCTGGTCTCCAGCTCGTGGGATTCGATCTATGAGGGGGCGAGCCGCCCCGACCCGATGGTGGCCCATGCCCGCGCCGCGGCCGAGCGCGCGGTCGGCGGCCGCAAGCGGCGGCCGCGGGAGCCGCTGGTGGACGTGGGGCTGCAGGTCGACATGGCCGATGTGGAGGCGACGGTCGCCGTCCCGGAGATTGAGCCCGAAATCGAAAGCGCTGAGGCGGACGTCGCAGCGTCCGTGCCCCTGCCGCTGCCACCGTTGGATTCGCCGACAAACGCCGCGAGGGTTTCCCAGCGCCGAGCGCCCAGGCGGTGGATGGGTTTCCTTGTCCGACGGATCGCGGTCATATTTCAGTGGCTGCCCTTCATGGTGCTGCCCCTGCTTCACGATCATTTGAACAATTCGGTCATCGACAGGTGCAGCGGTGAGTTGACCACGTGGAAATTGGGGTCGGTGTCCGGGTGATTGTTGCTGTATCCGATCTCCATCGGCAGCAATGAGAGGACGTGCCCGTCGCCGAAGCAGAAGTTCCCGCGGCCCGTGTGGCGGGTCGCCGGCAGGTCGTCGAGGTCCGGCGGTTCGCTGTTGATGACGGCCTTGCCGTCGTTTGGCCACAGTTCCTCAACGATGACGATCTTCTCGCCCGGGTGAACGATCGCGTTGAACTTGATGCCGGTGCCATCGGGAGACTTGGGCAGCGCCCGCAAATCGCTGTTCAGGGAGTAGCTGAAGTTCCGCGGAACCAGCGACATGGCGCCCTTTCGCATCACGCGGACCGAATCGAGGTCAGTCGGGCAGTTCATCACGCCGAACCGCGCCTCGCCCGTCCGGGCGATGTAGGGCCACCAGGTGCCGTTCACGTAATCGCACACGCCCAGCGACTTCATGACGAAGCAGACGGACAGCGTCGGGTTCGTGTCCCCAGTGCTCGACGGGATCGGCACCCGGCCCCGGTTTTCGTTGGCATATGTCATGAACGCCATGTAAAGCTGTCGCTCGTTGCTGGCGCAGGTGACTGACTTGGCCTGCTCGCGCGCCCGGTTGAGGGTCGGGAGCAGGATCGACATGAGCAGGCCGATGATCCCAATCACAACCAGCATTTCGATGAGCGTGAAGGCGTGGCGTCGGCGAGACATGCGAACTCCGCCTGTGGTTCGGCCGGGCCGTCACGAGGGCGGCCCAAAGAAGTGGCTTCTGCATAATGTTAAACCTCCCGATGAACGGGTGTCAATCGTCTTTGTTGACGACCGCGAGCGGGCAGGGATAAATCGCTTCCCGGATGCAACCGTTGCGGATCGTTCACATCATCACACGTTTGATCGTCGGCGGCGCCCAGGAGAACACGCTCCTCTCCTGCGAAGGGCAGCACGACCTCGGGCACGACGTGACTCTGATCACCGGCCCCCCGATCGGGCCGGAAGGGTCTCTGCTTGATCGCGCCCAGAAACACGGCTACCGCGTCGAGGTGCTCGACGCGATGCGGCGGGCGATCCTGCCGGGCAAGGATTTCCTGACGTTTCGGGCGCTGGTGCGGCGACTGCGGGAACTCAAGCCGGACGTCGTCCACACCCACAGCAGCAAGGCCGGCATCATCGGGCGGTGGGCCGCCGCCAAGGCGGGCGTGCCCGTCGTCATTCACACGATCCACGGGTTGGCGTTTACCGCGTCGACCTCGCCGCGGGTGAACCGCGCGTACAAGATCCTGGAGCGGGTGACGGCGCCGAAGACGACGAGGATCGTCTGCGTGGCCGACGCGATGCGGGACCAGTCGCTGGCCGCCGGCATTGGCCGGCCGGAGCAATACGTCACCGTCTACAGCGGCATGGAGACCGCGCCGTTCCTCAACCCGCCCGTCCCACGGGACGAAGTCCGGGCGCAACTCGGCCTCGCTCCCGAGCACGTCGCGATCGGCACGATCGCGCGATTGTTCGACCTCAAGGGCCACGACGACCTGCTCGACCTCGCCCCGCAGCTTTGCGCCCGCTGGCCGAACCTCCGCTTCCTCTGGATCGGCGACGGCCTGCTCCGCGAGGCGTTCGAACGTCGGATGCGCGAGATGAACCTCCGCGACCGGTTCATCCTCACGGGCCTTGTCCCGCCGACTCAGATCCCGCAGTTGACGGGTGCGATGGACATCCTCGTCCACCCCTCGCGCCGGGAGGGCCTCGCCCGCGCGTTGCCGCAGGGTTCGCTGGCGGCCAAGCCGGTCATCACGTATGACATCGATGGCAATCGCGAGGCGCTGATCGACGGGCAAACGGGCTTCGTGATGCCGCCGTTCGACAAGGACCGCCTTGCCGCCTCGATCGACCAATTGATGGGCGATGTCGCGCTTCGTCAACAGATGGGCGCCGCCGGGCGGGAGTTTGCGGTGGGGCGGTTCGGGGCAGACGTGATGGTTGAGGCGCTTGGCCGAGTCTACGACGACTGCCTCCAAAACCGAGTTGCACGATGATCAATCGCTCGCTGGCCCGGATTTGCAATCGACCGTCCGCCCGCCTAAACCCTTCACATGGCATCGATCCTCGTATTCGGCCCCCATCCCGATGACCAGGAACTCGGCATGGGCGGCTCGATCTCGCTGCTCGCGTCGCAGGGCCACCGCGTTCACCTGGTGGACATGACCAACGGTGAGCCGACGCCGCTGGGCACCCCCGAGACGCGGGCGAAGGAAGCCGCCGCGGCGGCGAAGATCCTGGGCGTCTCGCGGACGCTCGTGGGCTTGCCGAACCGGCAGGTCGTCCATTCGATCGAGGCGCGGCACAAGGTGGCCGCTGTGATTCGCGTCCACCGGCCCGACTGGCTGTTCGTCCCGTACCCGGTCGACGCGCATCCGGATCACGTGGCCGTCACGCGGATCTGCGAGGACGCGCGGTTCGACGCGAAGCTCACCAAGACCGACATCCCGGGCGATCCCTGGTACCCCAAGCGGATCATCTACTACTTCTGCACGCACCTGCGGCTGAACTTCCAACCGACGTTCTGCCTGGACGTCAGCGCGCACATGGAGAAGAAGCTGGCTGCAATCCGGGCGTACGACTCGCAGTTCGTGGCAAACAACAGCCCGGTGGTCGAGATGCTCCGCACCATGAATGGCTACTTCGGCGGCCGCATCGGCGCGGCCTACGCCGAGCCGTTCTTCACCTACGAAGCCCTCGGCTTCGGCGGGCTGGATCAACTGGTGTGAATCGCCAAAATGCGATTTACCGCGAAGGCGCGAAGACGCGAAGAAAAAAAGAATGCATGCCCTTTCTTACTTCCCTTCGTGACTTCGCGCCTTCGCGGTTTAACGTCTTTTTCAGGGAGCACGAATGTTGGTCGACGCGAGTTGGACGTATGTGATTCTGCTGCGGTGGGTGCACGTGATCTGCGCCGCGCTGCTGATTGGCGGGACATTCTTTCTAGCTTTTCTGCTGCCGTGGCGGAGCAGGGGGGCGGAGGGCGCGGCGGCGGACGATTCATGGTTCCTGGGCGCACGCCGTTCATTCAAAATCACGACGCACGCCTGCATCCTGTTCCTGCTGCTCAGCGGGATCTACAACGCCTACGGGAACTGGCACGCGTATACGCAGAATCCCGCCCAATCCCACAGCCTGTTCGGCTCGCACGTGTTGCTGGCGCTGATTGTCTTCACGCTGCTGCTCGTCCTCTTCGCCCGGAGGCAGCCGCGGCCGGGCGAGCGGACGTGGCTTCGCGCGATCGTCGTCCTGCTCTTCCTGACCGTGCTGATCGCGTCGTCCTTGAAGTACGTGCGCGACCACACGCACGCGCCATCGAGCACGTCAACCGTACCGAGTGCCACGACGCAACCGGGCACCGCGACGTGATTAAATCAACGGGCGGGGAGATGGACTGGAACGGCAGCGCCCGGGCGAGTCGCGACTCGACTGAGCTCGTCGAAGTCCCGTGCCACACGTTCAAGTTGCCACGCGCACAAAAGAAAGCCCACAGCGCTGCCGTGGGCCTTTTTTCGGTTGCGATCACTCGATTGATCGAGGATCTAGCAAACCACCTCGTATTCGATCGGGTACGGGATCAGGTCCGGGCGGACCAGATGCAGTTTTCGGAGGCGCACTTCGGGTGGGCGAAGCGAATCGAGCCGCGCACTCCTATCCGCCGAGGGCTTAGCTTGAACCTGAGCCGGGTTGGATGGGGCGGGCGAGGCCGTCAGGAACAGACCGGTCAACAACAGCAACGCGGCGAGCGGGCGACGGCGAGTCATATACGCAGCTTTCCGACGGAAGGTCCCGATGGGGCGTGCCGGCCATCCCAACCACTGCCGCGGTCGCGGGGCCGACATACGATACGGTACCCCGCTGTCAAGGATGCGCCAACGAAAAAATTGTGAAGTTACAGGACCGATCGGACGATAATTGCGAATTCGGGCAAGGCTGACCGATAAGTCGGGAACTGGTCACTGAAAGTGACCAGTCCGGCTCCCCGTCTCATGCCCCCGCTCCGCCTGCTACTGCTGCCCGGGCTCGGTCCCATAATACTGTTGCGCATCTTCCATTCCGGGCTGCTGCGGGGGCATTCCCTGCATCCCCGACGCCATCCCGCCCGTCAGCATGCTCATCAGGACGGGCTGGGCGACCCGGATCGCTTCGCGAAGCATCGACCCTAAGAACCCACCACCCTCTTTCTTCCCGTCGCCATTCAAATGATCCTCCCGACGCGGCGGAGGGTTCAGCGCCCGTTCGATCGCGGCGAGCTTCTTGAGCGCCTGCTCTTCTTTGGACGGGATCAGCGTCGCCGCGGCGACGAACCCCGCCACGGCCGCGGCGCCGACCGTGATCCACGGGTATTCCTTCGCCCAGACCTGCGGCGCCACGCCCTGGCCGAGCCGGGTCTTCATCTCTTGCCAGGCCTTGCCCATCGCGAGTTTGGCGCTCTCGGCCTGCTGGGCGAGGAATTCCTGCTCACTGAGTTTTTCCGGCGGCGTGTGAGGCGCGGGTGGCTTCGTCTCGGACGTCCCGCCCGAACTGCTGCCGCTGCTGCCGCTTTCGCTCTTCATACTTGCTCACCGTGCTGGACTTGAACGTGTGGGTCAGGATGCGCATCCCGACCAGGATCCCCGCCACTGGAATTGCCAGGAAGATCACCGCCGTGATCAGGTCGCCCAGCCAGGGGTAGTGGGGGAAGATCGCCGCGAACGCCCCCGCGATGCCGCGCAGCAGCAACACGACCGCAGTGACGACGACCGTCGCCCCCGCGACCGCCCCGACGAGCCCGAGCGCCGCAAGGATCCCGATCCGCCGGGCCGTGAGTTTCAGCGCATCGATCCGCGCGGCCACATAATACGCGGCGAACTCGCGCAACTCCGCCACTTTGCCCATCGCGTCGCGGATCGCCTCGGCGGGCGAGCCCGCCGGCGGCATGTGGTGCGCCCCCGGGTCCGGCCGCGACTCCCACCCCGTCCGCGCGGCGCCCGGCGGGGGCGGGGATTCTGTTTCTGCGCTCATGACGACCCTTTTGAAACGCCGAACGCCGACTGCCGAGTGCCGAATGAAATGCAGAATGCCGAAGGCCGGTCGCCGAATCCCGAATGAGGGCCGCTCGCAGCACGCCGCTCATTCGGCATTCGGCACTCGGAATTCGGCATTCGAACTAGCTCCGCTTCCACAGCAACCCGAGCAGCACGCCCACGCCCGCCGCGATCAGCACGGCTTGCAGCGGCTTCTCCTGGATGTAGGACTCCAGGCCCTGCTCCCATTCCTGGGCCTTCTGCCGGCCCTGTTCGTAATACTCGCGGGCCTGGTCGGACATCTCGTTGTACTTCTGCTGCGCCTGATCGCGCACCTGGCCGCCCAGGTCGCGCAGGTTCTGGCCGACCTGCTGGCCCGTTTGCTTGGCCTGTTCGGTAAAGCCCTGGCCCTGGTTCGAGGCCCCGGTATCGCCCATGCGTGACATAGCCGATCTCCTTTCCGCGAGGGATGGCCGTCCCACGGCCATCCGCAAACAAGGTTTATAAACGCGCCCCAATACCAATGGAGCGCCCAAAACCGATCGCAGGCAAACTTCGGGCCGCGACCCCTTCGCGGCTCAGTGCTGAGTGCTGAGGACGAGGACTGAGTGGAAACCCCTAGGCCAGCATTCAGTCCTCGGCACTGGCCCGCTGTCCTCAGCGGCTTCGAGTGTTGCCCGCGGTGCGATCCCCGTTTACCCTCTACGTGATCGCGGACGTCGCCTTCGGAGGATGTTGCCCGTGGGGATTCGACAAGCCGTAAACGAACACCCCGGCGTCAGCACGGGGGTCACCATCGCCGTCATCGTGCTGACCCTGGGGGTCATCCTGTGGGAGTTATTCTCCAGCCCGCATGCGGGGACGGGGCGGGTGGGCAAGGCGTTTTACTCGGATGACGACGGGCAGACCTGGTTCGCCGACGAGGCCAACAAGCTCACCCCGTTCACCGACGTCAGCGGCAGGCAGGCGGTCAGTGCCTACGTCTTCCAATGCGGGAAGGGCAAGCCGTTCGTGGGCTATCTGCTGCGGGCGACCGAGCAGGAGCGCCAAGCCGCCGCCAAGGCCGGCCGATCCGCCGATGGCGTCCCGCTGAACCTGATGCTCAGCGAAGTGAAGAAGCCCGGCGCCAGGGACTGGGTCCGCCTCGACCAGCGCAACCCCCGCCCCTTCATGGCCATCACCATCCCCACCTGCCCGGACGGGGGAAAGCCGGTGCCGCTGGTGCCATAGGTAGCTCGTGACACGGGTTTCCAACCACTCCTGTCCGGCTCCGCGAGTCGGTTAGGGTGCACGCGGCCGGGGTTTTCCGGCCGATTCGCGTTTTCGTTAGGGTACACGATTTCATTTCACGTCGCGGATTTTGAGCCGGTTTGCCGGCGGCGGCCGCGGATC
>DASXMX010000485.1:0-17430 GCA_036495445.1 Tepidisphaeraceae bacterium | reverse complement strand
GGCCGAGAAGAAACGCCTCAAGGGCGGCCACACCTCCGTCTGGCGACTGCTCCAAGCGGCGGCCGAGGCGCCCGCATGATCGTGCAAGAGCGCGAAAGGGGTGGCCTCGCCCTCCCAGTCACCCGTCTTTCAATCCGAAATCCGCAATCCGAAATCAGCAATGCCCTACGCTATTCGCAACTCCGCCTCCCGTGCATACACCGCCCCGTAGTACCAGGCCAGGACGGCGGTAACGAAGTGGATCGGGATGTTCCAGCCGGACAGCGGCAGGAAGCCCCACAGGTCGCCGATGCCGATGGGCAGCAGTCCCCAAAAGACGAAGAGCGTCATGACGGCGAAGACCGCCTGCCCGTACATCTTGGACGTGGCGAATGTGACGCTCGCGATGAGCCCGCCGACGCCGATCACGATCCAGAGGATGTTGTGCGGCAAGTTACACTCGACGAACCCGCCGAAGAACCCGCCGGCCCAGTGGGCATCTTGCATGCGCAACTGTGCCCGCTCCGGCCGCCAGCGGAATTGAGGCAGGCAGGCGAGGATCCCGATCAGCGTATAGATCAGCCCGTTGATCAGCGCGAACATTCGGGTGGCCATTCATTTCTCCGGTGGCGGGGCGCGCTCGGAACGATGATTGCAATCCTTACCGCTTCGTGCGTCGCGCGGGGAATGGGAAATTTTGCAAGGGGCGGCTACCTCGCCCCCGCGGACTCCCTCACCAGGTCGAGAGTCAAAGATCCCGCTCACCTGGGCAAATCGTCGCAACCGGCGGCACCGCTTGCGACCGGGTGGTGTTCGCGCCATAATTCTCGGCCCGGCGGAGTGCGCCCGTCGATCGGGCGCGTTTCGGTCGGAGAATGAGGTTGGAATCACGCTATGGCAAAGGCACGCGCCATCGTCAAACGCCGCAAGGCGGTCCGCAACATCCGCAAGATCACCAAGACGATGCAAATGATTGCGACGGCCAAGTTCCAGAAGTCGCTCAAGCGGGCGACCGGGACCAAGCCGTACACGCAGAAGGTGCGCGAGCTGGTCGCGGAACTGGCGGCCACGGTCGGCGACGTCGAGCACCCGCTGCTGCGTCGCCCGGAGGGCGCCGACCGCACCCGCCGCATCGCCCTGGTCGTGCTGACCAGCAACCGCGGCCTGGCCGGCGCTTACAACGGCAATGTCCTCCGTACCGCCGCCCATTTCATTCGCGATCAGGAGGCCCAGGGGAACACCGTCGATCTCTACGTCAACGGCAAGAAGGGCGTCTCCTACTTCAATTTCCAGCGGCGGCCGATCACGCAGCGGGTCGACGTCTCCGACACGCCGCGGTTCAATGACGTCGAGCCGCTGGTGAATCAGTTCATCGAGCAGTTCACCGAGGGCAAGATCGACGCCGTCTATGTTGCCTACATGAACTTCCTCAGCGCCGGCGTTCAAAAGCCCGACGTGATGCAGTTGCTCCCGCTCGCCGGGCTGCCGACGACCGGCCAGCCCGCCGCCAACGCCCGGCGGGAGAACGCCGTCTACGAGTTCTCACCGGACCCCAAGTCACTGCTGGACGAACTGCTCCCGTTGACCGTCCGCAGCGCGCTGTTCCAAGCCTTCCTCGACGCGACGACCAGCGAGCAGGTTGCCCGCATGGTCTCGATGAAGAGCGCCACCGACAACGCCGACAAGATGGTCAAGTCGCTGACGATGCAATACAACCGCGCCCGCCAGAGCCAGATCACCACCGAACTGGCCGAAATCATGGGCGGCGTCGAAGCGATGAAGGGCGCGTAGTGCTGACGAATCGACGTCGATATCCTGCATTCCCGTATCGAGTCAATCCATCTTCGGAGGGTAATAATGCCCGAGATGATTCAGACGCTGGAAGACAGGGTGCTCTTCTCGTCCACCTCGGCTGCGATTGCGGCCGGCTCGCAACTTGCAACGGACGTCGGCACGGCCCGCGCGGATGTGACCCAATACGCAACAACCTTGGGCACGGACGTTCGAACCCTCGCCGCCGATCTGCGGGCGCTGCCCGCGGCGGGCGGGAACACGAAGCTTCAGACGACGCTGCGGAATGACCGCCTGAAATGGACGACGACGGTCCGGCAGGACGTCACGACCGCCGTGCGGTCGGCCACCGCGAACGGGGACAAGACGGTGGCGGACGCGCTGCGGGCGTTTTTCCATCCGACGAATGCCACATTCGCCAGGGTCCTCGCCGCGGATCTGAAGGCGATCGGCCGCGCGCTCGCGGGCCCGATCGCCAAGCTGCAGAACGACGTCGCCGCTGGGCGGTCGGCGCTGCTGACCGATGTGAACACCATCGCCGCGGCCAATCCCGGTGCGACGACGCTGCAAACCGATGCCGGACAGGTCAGCACCGACAGCCAGAACGCGATGGACAAGCTCAGCGCCGATGGCCAGGCGATTCAATCTGATCTCCAGTCCATGGTCACCGCGCTCGGTGGGTAGGGGCCGCCCACCGGAGGCGCCCGTGCCACGTAAGAGGGGCGCATGCCCTAATCGGAAATCCCGTTCCCACGGTCCCGCCGGCTCAGTACACAAGGGGCCGTGATTTCGCGCGAGTCGAGTAAATCCCTCCGCCGCAGCGGCGGCGTGTTGATGCACGTGACGTCGCTGCCGGGGCCGTACGGCATCGGCGACCTGGGGCCGTCGGCGCACGCGTGGGTGGATGCGCTGGCGGATGCCGGGCAGGCGTGGTGGCAGGTTCTGCCGCTCGGGCCGGCGGGGGAGGGGAATTCGCCTTACAACTGCTATTCGGCTTTCGCCGGAAACCCGAATCTGATCAGCCCGGACGCGCTCGTCGCCGAGGGGCTGGTGACGCGGTCGGATTTGAGAACATTACCATCGAAGGCGGACCGCGCCGATTTCGGGCGATCGTCCCATTTTAGGCGGGAATTGCTCGACCTCGCATGGCGGAACTTCAGGGGCGGCGCGGCCCGGAAGCTTCGGGGCGGGTTCGACCAATTCCGTTCCGAGTCAGCAGCCTGGCTGGACGACTTCTCGCTTTTCATGGCGCTGCGGGAGGCGCACGCCGGCCAGTCGTGGACGCAATGGCCGAAGGACCTCGTCCTGCGCCGCGCGCCGGCCTTGCGGGAGGCGCGACAGAAACTGCGGGATGAAATCGATCGGCAGCAGTTCTCACAATTCCTGTTCTTCCGACAACTCGGCCACCTGCGCGACCACGCGAAGCGGCGGGGCGTGAAGCTGATCGGGGACGTGCCGATCTTTGTCTCGCCCGAGTCGGCGGACGTGTGGGCCAACCCGCACCTGTTCCGGCTCGACGCCCATCGCCGGCCCAAGGTCGTGGCCGGCGTCCCGCCGGACTATTTCTCCAAGACCGGCCAGCGGTGGGGCAATCCGCTGTACAACTGGCCGGCGCACCAGCGGGAGAACTTCCGTTGGTGGGTCGCGCGGGTTCGGGCGTCGCTGGCTCAGGCGGATCTGCTGCGGATCGATCACTTCCGCGGCTTCGCAGCCTGCTGGGAGATTCCCGCCTCGGCGCCGACTGCGCAAAAAGGGCGCTGGGTGAAGTCGCCCGGCGAGGCGATGCTCCGAACGTTTCAGAAGGAGCTCGGCGGGCTGCCGCTGATCGCCGAGGACCTGGGCCTCATCACGCCGGACGTCGAGGCGCTGCGGGACGGGTTCGGCCTGCCCGGCATGCGGGTGCTCCAATTCGCCTTCGGCGGCGACAGCGCCAACCCCCACCTGCCGCATAATGCGGTCCCCAATTCGATCATGTACACCGGGACGCATGACAACGACACGACCACGGGATGGTGGCGGTCTGCGCCGAAGGATCAGAAAGCCAAAGCGCGCCGGTACGCGCCGGGGCTGGAGAAGGACATCCCGTGTGAGATGATCCGCCTGGCCTGGGCGTCGGTGTCGAACGTGGCGATCACGCCGGTGCAGGATCTGCTGGGTCTCGGGTCAAAGGCCCGCATGAACACGCCGGGACAGGCAGAAGGGAACTGGGGTTGGCGAATGCCGGAGACGGCGAAGGTCGACCGGCCGCTGGAGCGATTGGCAGAACTGACCGAGTTATATGGGCGACGACCGGTGTAGCGCATATCCGAGGGGAAGAATGTGGCACAGCCGCCCTCAGCCGGCTGTGCCACATATTCTTGCGTCGGGATGCAGGCTTGGAAGCCTGCACTCCAATGCGCGTATGATCGGCCATCGTGAAGCGTGAAACCCGGTTGAACCTGATTTTCCTGGCGGTGTTCCTGGTACTCAGCCTGCCGGGGGCGGTGATCCTGTTTAGGAAGAAGCTGGACCCGAGGGCGTCGCGCATGGACCAGCCGGACGCGGTATTGCGGCGGATGCCCTTCATGGCCCCGCCCCCCGTGCCGCCCGGCGTGCGGTGGATGGTCCCGCCCGCGACGCGGGCATGGCTCGAAGACCTCACGCGGCAGAAGGCGGGAACGCCGATGGCATCCTCCGTCGTCGGTGGGCCGGAGTGGGAGCCGATCATCTCGGACGATCATCGGTTGCAGTTGATGTCCACTTCGGCGGCGAACGATGCGGCCGTTGCGGGCTTGTTGCTTTGGCACGGGGCGACGTCGACTGAGGCGTCCGATTACCCTGTGTACGCCCACTTCGGATCGCGCGTGGAGAAGGGAACGGTTGAATCAATTGAGCCCGTGCCGATACCGGCGGACGTGCGCAAGGAACTGGTCAGCCTCGGTTATACCCATCCGCCCAAGCAGGTGCTGTGGATGCGGGTTCGTTGGCCTGGCGATTCGGCGAGTGGGCAGACGATGCAGTTGACTCTTGCGGGCTGGAGCAGCCCGCCGTTGCGCAGTTCCGTGGAATGGGCCGTAAAATGACTGACGTGATGACGCGCGGCGACGGGCCATCCATTCAGGTTTCTGGCGGTTCGAGCTTCTCGGCGTTCCTGTCGGCCGTGGACGAGCCGCGGATCGTGCTGGCGGCGCTGACGCGGCTGCGGTGGATGGCCGTCATCGGCCAGCTCGGCGCGACCGGGCTGGCGATCCTGCTGCTGCGGCTTCGGCTGCCGGTGATCCCGATCGCGGCCGTCGTGCTCGTCACCGCGATCTCGAACGTGCTGCTGATGTACCTGCCGGCGCTGGCCAAGCCGCCCGGCTGGCTCGTGCAGGCGGTGCTGCTGTTCGATATCTTCCTGCTGACCGTCCTCCTCTACCTCACGGGCGGCCCCGAGAACCCGTTCGCGTCGCTGTACGTGATTCACGTCGCAATGGCGGTGATCGTGTTGCCGGAGGTTTGGACCTGGATCGTCGTGGCCGCGGTGGCGGTCTGCTACGGAGCGCTGCTCGTCTTCCACCGCCCGCTGGAGCCGGCCCTGCCACCCTGGATCCCCGCGGCGGGCGGGTGGGCGTCGCTGGTGCTGGTCTCGGTGCTGCTCGCGGCGTTCATCGGACGGGTGATCCGGTCGGTGCGGCAGCACGAGCACGAACTGGCCGCGATCCGCGAGCGGGCCGCCCGCAGCGAGCAACTGGCCGCGCTGACGACGCTGGCCGCCGGGGCGGCCCACGAGTTGAACACGCCGCTGGGGACGATTGCCGTCGTCGCAAAAGAACTTGAGCTGAACCGCGACCCGGCGGGGAAGCTGGACGAGGTCCTGGAGGACGCCCGTTTGATCCGCCGCGAGGTGGACCGGTGCCAGACGATCCTCAGCCGGATGCGCATCGATATCGGCGAGGACGTCTCCCACCGCAGCATCGTCTCGCTCGACGAGCTCGAATCGCACCTGCGCGAGGATATTGGGGAGGAGAGCCTCCCGCGGATTAAGATCATCCGGCTGCCGGAGGTCGAATCGGTGCAGGCCCCGCCGCGGGCGCTGGAACAGGCGCTGCTCGTACTGCTTCGCAACGGGCTCGACGCGTCGCCGCCCGATTGGCCTGTCACCTTGGAAGTTGCGCGGAACAATGGCCGGGTGCGGTTCGTCGTGCGGGACCGCGGCGGCGGGATGTCTGAGGAGATGATCCGCCGGGCGGGGGAACCGTTCTACACCACGAAGGAGCCCGGCCGCGGGATGGGACTGGGCCTGTTTCTCGTCCGGCTGGTCGCCCAGCAATGCGGGGCAACGTTTACGATCGATTCAAAAATCGGGGTCGGAACGACTTGCATGCTTGAGCTCAGCGATCCCGGCGCGAAGAATGGGGCAGGCAGATGGTAGATCGCCCGGCGTGTCGCGCCTTACACAAACGCAAATGCAACCGCCCAACCAAGTTCCCAAGACCTTCCTCGTGGTCGACGACGACGAGGTGTTCCGCACCCGGCTCATCAAGGCACTGCAGTCCCGCGGGATCGAGGCGACCGGCGCCAAGTCGGGTGACGACGCGCTGCGGATCGCGCCGACGCTCAAGCCTCAGGCCGCCATTCTCGACCTGCGGATGCCCGGCATGTCGGGGCTCGACCTGATGAGCGAGCTGGCGGCGCAGGTGCCGGGGATTCGGATGGTGGTGCTGACGGGGTATGGCAGCATCGCGACGGCAGTCGAGGCGGTCCGGCGGGGGGCGATCAATTATCTCACCAAGCCACTGGATGCGGACCAAATCCTCGCCGCGTTCGAGCGGGAAGTCGATCCCCCGGCGGGACAGACCGTTGCCGAAAGCACGCCCTCTCTGGCCCGCGTCGAATGGGAGCACATCCAACGCATCCTCCACGACTGCAACGGCAACATCTCCCTGGCCGCCCGCAAGCTCGGGCTGCACCGCCGCTCGCTGCAGCGGAAGCTCGGGAAACTGCCACCGTTGGAGTAGCGATTCTTTCGGGGAGCGAAGCTGACTGGAATTGCGATTGGCGGACCGGATCCAAGCGGCGTTGCCGCCCCAGCTCGCAGGCGCGCCACAGGGGCAGAAGCTCGGGTTTTGTGGCGCAGTGTGGCGCGATTCCGACGCCCGACATTAATGCAAGTATAGCAGCGAACCTAAGTTGCGTAAATCTGCCTATTTTAACGATGCGCGGCGCGTCTTTTCGTCGCGGTTATGATCTCTCACGTCCTCGCTTGGGCGGGTGCCTTGCGGTTGGCGGGTTGTTCCGGCTGCTGCTTCTCGTTTCGCCCGTTCGGCTTGGCGGGGCCAGCGGTTCGGCCGCCGCGGCCGACGTTCAGGGCGACCGCCAGCACCTCGTCCACGTTCTCGACGAAGTGAAACTTGAGCGTCTGCTTCACCTCGTCGGGGATGTCGGGCAGGTCCTTCTCGTTGCGCTTGGGGACGATCACCTGCTTGATGCCGGCCCGCATGGCGGCCAGCGTCTTTTCCTTCAGCCCGCCGATCGGCAACACCAGCCCGCGGAGCGTGATCTCGCCGGTCATGGCGACGTCGTGGCGGACGGGGCGGTTCAACAGCAGCGAGGCCAGCGCCGTGAACATCGCGACGCCGGCGCTGGGGCCGTCCTTCGGGACGGCGCCGGCCGGCACGTGAATGTGGATGTCGCTTTCGGCCAGGAGCTTGGGGTCGATGCCGAGCTTTTCCGTGCGGGAGCGGAGGAGGCTGAACGCCGCGGTGGCCGATTCCTTCATCACGTCGCCGATCTGCCCGGTGAGCGTGATCGCGCCCCTTCCCGGGAAGCGGGTGGCCTCGATGAAGAGGATCTCGCCGCCGACCGGCGTGTAGGCCATCCCGGTCGCGACGCCCGGCACGCTGGTCCGGCTGGCCAGCTCGGGCTCGAAGCGGCGCGGGCCCAGCACGCGGGTGACGTACTCGCGGTCCACGGTCGCCTTCTCCGTCCGCCCGCCGACGATCTCCGCGGCGATCGCCCGGCAGACCGCGCCGATGTTCCGCTCCAGGTTGCGCACGCCCGCCTCGCGGGTGTACCCCTCGATGATCCACTTGAGCGCCGGGTCGAGGAACCGGGCGTTCTTCGGCGTCAGCCCGTTGGCTTCGAGCTGCCGCGGGACCAGGTACCGCTTGGCGATGTTCAGCTTGTCGTTCTCGGTGTAGCCCGGGATCTCGATGACCTCCATGCGGTCGCGGAGCGGCCCGGGGACGGTGTCCATCGTGTTGGCCGTGGCGATGAACAGCACTCGTGACAGGTCGAACGGCACGTCCAGGTAGTGGTCGGTGAACGTGTGGTTCTGGGCCGGGTCGAGCACCTCGAGCAGGGCGGAGGCGGGGTCGCCGCGAAAGTCGGCGCCGAGCTTGTCGATCTCGTCGAGCATCATGACCGGGTTCTTGGTCCCGGCCTTGCGCAGCTCGGCAATGATGCGGCCGGGCATGGCGCCGATGTAGGTGCGGCGGTGGCCGCGGATGTCGGCCTCGTCCCGCACGCCGCCCAGGGCGACGCGGATGAAGGTGCGGCCCATCGACTCGGCGATGCTCTTGCCCAGGCTCGTCTTGCCGACGCCCGGCGGGCCGACGAAGCAGAGGATCGCGCCGCCCCCCGCCGGCTTGAGCTTCCGCACCGCCAGGTATTCGATGATCCGACGCTTCACCTTGTCCAGGTCGAAGTGATCGCGGTCGAGCACCTTGCGCGCCTCGGTCAGGTCGATCTTGTCCTGCGTCTCGATCGCCCACGGGAGCTCGCTGACGATCTGCAGCCACGTGCGGATCACGCCGTACTCGGGCGAGGCGCTGGGGATCGATTCGAGGCGGTTCAGCTCGCGCGTGGCCTCCTTCATCACGTTCTCGGGGAGTTTGGCCGCTTCGAGCTTGGCGCGGAGCGTTTCGATCTCGCCCCCCGCGCCGCCCGGCTCGCTCTCGCCCAGCTCCTTGCGGATCGCCTTGAGCTGCTCCTGCAGGTAGTAGCGGCGCTGGCTCTTGTCGATGTTCTCCTTCACCTGCGACTGGATCTTGTTCTGCAGCTCCAGCACGTCGAGCTGGGTGGCCAGGCGCGCCGCGATGATCCGCAGCCGCTTTTCGACGTCGAGCTCCTCCAACACGCGCTGCTTCTCGGCAGTGTCCGCCTGCAGGTTGGCTGCCAGGAAGTCGGCCAGGGCGGAGGGGTTCGTGATGCTGTTGAGGACCTGCGCCGCCTCGTCGGGCGTGTTGGGCGAGAGCTCGATGACCCGGTTGGCCTGCTGCCGCACGCTGGCGATCAGGGCATCCAGCGCCGGGCCGGGCGTGACGGTGTCCTCGAGCACTTCGATCCGGCCGGTGGCAAACGGATCGGTCTGCTCGAGGCTCATCAGCCGGAAACGGGTGAGCCCGTGCACGATGATCGATTGGTTCCCATCCGGCAGCTTGAACAATTTGAGGATGACGCACGCCACGCCGACGGTGTGGAGGTCGTTGTACTGCGGATCCTCGACGTCGGGATTCCGTTGCGTGACGACGCCGACGATCTTCTCGCCCGGCATTACCTCGTCCAGCAGCGCCTTGCTCTTGGGCCGCCCGACGTTCAGCGGCATCACCGTGCCGGGAAAGACCACGATGTTGCGGATCGGCAGGATCGGCAGAACGTGAGGCAATACCGTCTTTTGACCGTTGGTCCCGGTGCGAATGATCGTCGCCGTCGGTGTCCGTTCGATGATTTGAGACTCAGCCATGATGATGAGGGTTCAGGGTTCGGGGTTCAGGGTTCAGGCGCGCATCGGGAGGTTGCTTTGGATTGCGCGCCTGAACCCTGAACCCCGAACCCTGTCACTCCTCCCTCAGCTTTTGGGGATCTCGATCCACAGCAATCCATTGCGATACGTCGCGCTGATCTTGTGCCGGTCGGCGTCGGGCGGGATCTCGACCTCGCGGCTGAACGCGCCGTGGTCGATCTCCATCAGGTGGACGCGGACCTTTGCCGGCGGCTCGTCGCCCTCCGGCGGCGGCGGGGCGACGCTGGGGACGGCCCGCGCGCCGCGCAGCTTCAGCCGGGAGTCAGCGACCTCCACGTCGATCTTTTCCTTCTCCACCCCCGCCAGGTCGATGCAGACGAGATAGGATGTGCCCGTCTCATACAGGTTGACGTTGGGCGTCCAGCTTTCAGTCGGATAGAAGAACCCCTTTTGGAGCTGTTCCATCATCTTGTTGGCCTGCCTGGCCAGATTCTGGAACGGCTGGTCGGTCGCAAGCTCGATCGGCATGGGCGTCTCCGCATGTGACTCGCGGGTATCATACGCCGGGCAAACGCTTTCGGAACCCTGAAATGTCTTGCAGGAGGCCTCGACTGTCCGATATGTGCTCGTGCGGATAGCGGGTTGCACGAACGTTGGATTGTCCGGACAATGACGGACGCGCCGTGTGGACGGGCGGCGTTGTTGCGTGCGGGAGAAGAGGAATCGCCGCCTTGTCGATGTCGATACATCCGGTCGTCGTCGCGCCCAGTTACAACAACGCCGGCACGCTGGCGGACGTGCTCACGCGCGTCGCCGCCCAGGGGCTGCCGATCCTGTTGGTCAACGATGGGTGCACGGACGCGACGGATGACGTCTTCGAAGCCTGGCGGCGCGCCCACCCGCGGGCCGATGTCCGCATCCTCCGTCATCGCCACAACCGCGGCAAAGCAGCGGCGCTCAAGACCGGGTTCAAGGCGGCCATCGAGGCCGGCTACACCCACGCCCTCACCATCGACACCGACGGCCAGCACGACCCCGAATTGATTCCCCGCCTGCTCGACGTCGCCCGGCGCCAGCCCCTGGCCTATGTGCTGGGCGTGCGCGACGACCGGCACGCCGATTACCCGGCCCGCAGCCGATTGGGCCGGCGGCTGTCGAACCTGTTCATCCGCCTCGAGTGCGGGCTGCGGGTCGCCGACAGCCAGTGCGGCATGCGGGTCTACCCGCTCGATCTCATCCGTGCCGTTCCATGCCGGGCCGGGCGGTTTGGATACGAGGCGGAGATGATCAGCCGCGCCGCGTGGGCCGGTTGCCCGATCGCCGAGGTGCCGGTCAACACGCGATACCTCCCGCCGGGCCTGCGGGTGAGCCATTTCAATCCGTGGTGGGATTCGTTCCTGGGCGTGCTGACGCACCTGCGGCTGCTGTGCCGCGAGATGGCGCCGCTGCGGCACCGCCGATATCACGCCGGCGACCTGCCGCCGCCGCGACGCGTCGCGGTGCGCGAGATCCTGAGCTGGCTCAACCCGCTCCGCGCCTGGCGCGAACTGCGGGGCGGGGATGTCGATCGAAGCGAACTGGCCGCGGCATTGTCGGTGGGCGTCTTCGTCGCCAATCTTCCGCTGTATGGGGTGCAGACCGCGCTGTGCTTGTACCTGGCCCGCCGGCTTCATCTCAACCCGCTCGCGGTGGTGGCGGGTTGCCAGGTCTCGACGCCGCCCTTTGGCGCCCTGCTGATCGCGGCGGCCTTGATCGTCGGCCACTTCGTCCTGCACGGCTCCCTGCTCGCCTGGCCCGACTTCCGCTCGGCCCACGCCATCTGGCAGGCCCTTGCCTGGCCGGTGTTGCTCGATTGGGCGGTGGGGGGCGTGATCGTCGGCCTTGTCCTGGCCGCGGCGGTTTTCGTCATCGCGACGTGGCAGTTCGGGGGGGACGCCAAGGAGCCGGAGAGCACGCGGATCGACGCGACGACGCTTTCGCAGCGCGAGAACCTTCCCGTGCGCGAGCCCGTTCCGGTCGAGCGTTGAGAGGATCGGGCGGGCGAAGCATTTCTCCCTCACCCCAGCCCTCTCCCGGAGGGAGAGGGAGCAAGGAGGCCTGCTCGACGCAACGCGTATCGCGATTGCAGCCCTTACTTCACCTTGGCATCCAACTTGTCGAGGATCGACCGCTCCACCTCAAACGTCAGGTCCTCGTAGCTCCCGATCACTTCGCCCGTCGTCCCCGGATTGGTGAACTTCAGCGTGTAATCCTCCGGCCCATGCCCATTGGCGGGGCCGACATGGACGGTCAGTATGTAGTTGGCGGCCGGCTGGGTCGTGGGCGCGGATTCAAGGAATTTGGTCGCCTGCAGCGGGTGCAGGGTGGCAAGCAAGGCGTCGACGTTCGCGTCGTTCGCATCACCGCTGCCCCCTGACTCGATCACCCACTTGGACGAGGGCTGCGTGCTTGCGACAGCGGGTTGCGTCGCTGGCTCGGTGCTCGCTACCCCGGGTTTCGTCGTGGGACCGGTCGTCGCGGGGGCCGGGAGGGTCGGGCCGAGCGTCTGGGTCTCCTTGCGGCGGGCAATCGTGTATTCCACCTGCTCGGCGGGCTTGGTCGTCGGCTGGGTGGTCGCGGCCCGGTTGACCGAGAGCGTGAAGCCGGTCACGTGGGCCGGGTCGATGTCGACCACCTTCTTGTCCCGCAGGTCGAGCGCGGTCTTCTTGAACGAGTCTTCGGAACTGGTCGGGATGGTGGCGACCGGGCCGCCGTCCACCGAGATGTAGGCCGAGTTTTGCTCGATGGTCGCGAACCGGCCGAAGGCGATCTCGTGCCCGCCAGTGGGCTTCGTGGTCGACGGCGCGGTGGTGGGGGCGGCGGTGCTGTAGCTGACCGTCAGCGTCGGATTGGCAAGGCCGTAGGTGGCGGGGGCGGACGGCGAGGAGACGAAGTCCGTCGCGTTCAGGTCCGCGATGGACGAGAGGAGGCTCGACACCGCCGACGAATCGGCCGGCATCTTCTTGGGCTCGACGATCTGCCAGTCCGACCCTTGTTTCTCCAAGCGAACCGTCTTGCCGTTCTGCGCGATCGACAGTTGCTTGATGTCGTTGGTCTGGCCGAACGCCAGGTCGGTGAGCTTCTTGCTGCGGAAGTCGGTCGGCTGCTTGTTGAGCTGGTCGTACACCGCCGTGGCGATGATCTGCGGGTTTTGCTGGTCGTCGACCAGCACGTAAAGCGAATCGCCGATCTTGTTCTCGTCGCCCACGGAGAGCCTGGACGTCTTGGCGCCGGCGGTGACTTCGACGACGAATTTCGGATGGTCAAGCCCGAGCGACGCCTTCTGATCGGGCTTCAATTGCCCGCGCGACTGAAGGCTTGTGAGTTGGCGGAGCAGATCATCCACGGCGAACGTATCCGCCTTCGCATCCAGCGGCTCGGTAATCCGCCAGTCGCTGCCGCTCTTCACGAGCGTCAGGTGCTTGCCGTCTGAGCTGGTGATCGACACCTTCGAGACGTCTTCGCTCTTGACCGGGATGAGCTTCGTATTGTCGGTCGTCGCCGTTTCCTCGGCCTTGTTCCCGCCGACGAAATGCTCGACCCCGAAATACACTCCAACCGCGGCCAACAGCACGAGCAGGACGATCGTCGTTTTGAAATTCATATCGAATGATCGCGTTTTCTAGAGAAGAATTAACCACGGAGACACGGAGGACACAGAGGGAAATACATTTTTGGCCACAGATGGGGCACAGATGCACACAGATGGGGGAATAGTGATTTGAGATTTGAAATTTGAGATTTCAGATCTGCATCTCATCTGTGCCCCATCTGTGGCTATTTCTCTTCTCCTCTTCCCTCTGTGTTCTCCGTGTCTCTGTGGTTAATCGTGTTTTCAATCCTTGCGAGAGAAGTACATGCCCACGCCCGAGACGAGCACCGCGGCGGGCAGGAGCACCAGCACGAGCCCGATCCGCCAGAAGTTGAGGGCGGCGGGGGCCATGTTGCCGATCCGGCTGACCTGCAGTGCCGAGGGGCTCAGGGCGATCATCTGGTCCATTTTGGCGGCCCAGAAGACGCTGTTCATCGCCAGCTCCCCGTTGCCCGGGAAGCGGGCGACGTAGCGGCCCTCGCTGTGGGCGATCGCATCGTCGGGGATCTCGAGCAGTTGGTTGATGGCGAACTCGATGTCGCCGATGACGACCAGCCGCCCGCCGCCTTTCTTCTCGGAGGTCGCGCCGCCGAAGAGCGGCCCGGGCAGGTCCTTGGACGCATCGAACTTCGGCGCGGTGCCGTTGTTCAGCAGGTCCTGGTAGTCCTTCTCGCCCCAGCTTTTCGGGGCCGCCGGGGCGTCGGGGAGCGGCAGCAGCTTCTGGATCGTGTAGCCGCTTACATCATGCGTCGTGACGGGCGACATCACGAGGAACAGTGACTGCAGGTTCTTGATCGGTTGGGCCAACTCCGCGTCGCCATAGTCGCGAATGTCCCAGACGAACGGGCGGCGGAGGAAATCCTGCAGCGGATCGGTGCTGGTGGCGGGCGGGGCGGGCGGCTGTTCGTGCACCGCCATCAAATCGGTGTGCAGGTCGATGCCCCATTCTCGCACGACCGACTGGAACGGGTCCGACCCGGCCGCCTCCATCGGCCCGCCGGTGCCGGGCTGGCAGAGGATGACGGCCGACCCGCCGTGGCCCAGGTGGGCCAGCAGTTGGGGGGCGATCGGCTCGGTCCCCTGGATCGGGCTGCCGGTGTCCAGGATCAACCAGACGGCGTCCTGGATGTCCTGCCAGCTCGGCTCGGGGGCGGCCATCTGCTGCTGTTGCATCTGCGCCTGCATGGCCCACTGCCCGGACATATCCTTCTCGACGACGTCGAAGTTATAGAGCCGCAGCCGGTCGGCGATGTCGGAGAACGGCCCGCCCGCCTGGAACGGCGGGAACCCGGGGCTGGCCAGCGGCGCGCCGCCGGGGCGGAGGATCGCCACCTTCGGCTTCTTGGGCGAGGTCAGCCCGATGATCGCGGCGGTGATCTGCTGCTCGCCGGCGAAGCTCGGCTGCAGCTTGCCGTCCATCCCGGTGCGGGCCGTGTTGTTCTCGGGCCACACCTGGCTTTCGCTGATGACGCGCCACTGCGTCGGGCCGAGCACGAGGATCGGGTTGGGGATGTCCAGCGACGACTGCAGCTCGTCCACCTTCAGGTCCGGCAGCTTGTCGATCTTCGCCGACTGCTCGTCGGCCAGCTTCTGGATGTCTTCAAGCTTCGGCCGGTCGGCGGTGATGTAATCGCGGACGGCCTGCGAGATCTGCGGGTTGGCCTTGTTCTTGTCGAAGAACGCGAGCATGGCCTTGACGTTGCCGGAGATCTTCGAGAGGACGCCCCGCAGGGCGTTGGAGATTCCGCGGTAGTCGGGCCGGGTCTCCGCCATCCGGCGGCGCAGGTCGGTCCGGCTGTTCTCCAGCGACGTCTGCATCTCCTTGAGCGTCCCCTGGATCTGCGGCGCCACCTCGTCGTTCTTGTCGGCGACGACGATCGAATTGACCCGGTCCACCTGGCCGGTCACGGCCGACATCAGCTTCTTGGCCGCGTCGTCGTACTGGCTGAGGAAGTCCTTGTAGTCCTTGATGCCCTTGCCGTAGCGGTTGTCGAGGTCGGCCTGGAGCGCGTCGAGCTTGGCCTTGTCGGCCGGGTCGATCACCTCGGTGGTGATGTGCTTGCTGGCGCTCTGGTAGCTGTCGAGCAGGTCGGCGACCATCGCCGGCTTGTCGATCGGCCGCGGCGCGCCGGGCGATTGCTCGGCGGCCTGCGCGGCCTTGCTGTAGAGGCTCACCAGCTTGATGTCGCTGTTCAGGTCGTGCAGGACGTTGATCGTCTGCGGCCGCAGGCTGTTCACGCCGCCGCGGGTCGTGTCGACCTTGAGCGGGTGCGCCTGGGCGATGTAGGTGACGAGGATCGCCAGCACGATCGCGACGACGATCATCAGCGCGACGTTCGAGCCGTACTTGGCCCACCGCGCACCCTGGCTCTCAGGGGCCGGGGCCGGCTGCTTCGAGGGGTTCGTTTCGTTGGCTTTGGCACTCATTTCCAGCGCCTCGATTCGAGCACTTTGGTCGTGAGGAAGAGGAAGACGGCCGTCGCCGCCAGGAAGAAGATGATGTTCCCGCTATCGAGCACGCCCCGGGAAAAATCGCTGTAGCGGCGGTAGACCGCCTGGTCGAGCAGCTTGAGGAAGAACGGCCGCAGGTTCGCGACCGACACGCGGATCATGTACGGCACCACCGTTGCCAGGCACAGGATCAGGATCGCCAGCACGACGGCGACGATCTGGCTGCGCGTCAGCGACGAGCAGAAGAGCCCGACCGCCACGAACAGCGCGCCGGTGAGCAGGATGCCGAGGTAGCCGCTGAAGATCGGCCCCAGGTCCGGGCGCCCGTATATCGCCAGCAGCACGACGTAAAGCAGCGTCGGCAGCAGCATGACCACGAGCAGGCCGAAGTTGCCGAGAAACTTGCCGACGACGACGTCGGTGTCGGTCACCGGCGCGGTCATCAGCGTCTCGATGGTCCCCGTCGCCCACTCCTGCGAGAGGAGGCCCATCGAGAGGATCGGCGTCAGGAACACCAGGAACCAGACCATCCAGTTGAATGTGTTCCGCATCGCGGCGGCCTGGCCCGGGACGAAGTCCTGGTAGAAGGCGAAGCCGCTGGCGATCAGGAACGCGGCGATCACGACGTACGCGATCGGCGAGTAGAAGTAACTGTTGAACTCGCGACGGGCGATGGCGGTGGCGCGGCTCATGCGGCACCTCCGCTCCGGCCCGCCGCCTGCGAAGCCATGAGGTCCACGTAGAACTCCTCCAGCGATCCTTTTTCCAGCCGGATCTCACGCAGCGGCCAGCCGTTCTGGATGACCGTTCGGGCGACCTCCTCGCGGACGTCGCGCGACTCCTGCGGGCGAATCGCGGCGACGATGTAGCCGCCATCGCCCGACGCGCCGCGGTGCTCGCCGTTGAGCACTTCCACTTTGCCGACGCCGCTGACGTGCGACAGGACGTTCTTCACCTGTTCGGCCGGCCCGCGGCACTCGACCAGCACGCGGGCGCCGCTGCGCCGGTTCTCGCGCAATTCTTCCATTGTGCCCTGTGAAACGATCCGCCCGCCCCGGATAAAAATTGCACGGTCGCACGTCGCCTCCACTTCCCGCAGGATGTGCGTGGAGAGGAGGATCGTGTGCTGCCCGGCCAGTTCCTTGAGCAGGTTGCGCTGCTCGATCACCTGAGCGGGGTCGAGTCCGACCGTCGGCTCGTCGAGGATCAGCACCGCCGGGTTGTGCAGCATCGCGTCGGCCAGGCCGACCCGCTGCCGCATGCCCTTGGACAGGTGGCCGATCACGCGGCGGCGGAAGTCGCCCAGCCAGCACTTCTTCACCACGTACTCGATCCGCTCGCAGCGCGCCTTGCGCGGCATCCCGCGCAGGCGGCCGCGGAAGTGGAGGTATTCCTCCACCTTCATTTCCGTGTAAAGCGGCGTGTTTTCCGGCAGGTAGCCCAGGTTCTGGCGGACCTGCTCGGATTGGTGAAAGATGTCGAACCCGTTGATCGTCGCGCCGCCGCTGGTCGGCGGCATGTAGCAGGTCAGCATGCGCAGCGTCGTCGATTTCCCCGCCCCGTTGGGGCCGAGGAAGCCGACGATCTGGCCCTTGCCGACGTCGAAACTGATGTGGTCCACGGCCAGCACGTTGCCGTAGGCCTTGGTAAGCTCAGAAACCGAAATCACCCGTATTCCTCCGCGATTCAAGCGAGGACGGACTGCGGCTCGGCCCCGGGTCAGCACGCGTTGGCACGCGCACGACCCACAAGCCGCGCCAAAAGTAGGGAGCAAATACGTACGGCGCACCGCACATCGTTGTCAAGCGCCGGCGTTGTCTGGGTGGCATGGGCATGTACTCATGCCCGTGTCCTCCCGGGCTGAAGACACGGG
>DASXMX010000484.1:0-24487 GCA_036495445.1 Tepidisphaeraceae bacterium | reverse complement strand
GTGATCCTGCCGAAGGACATCCAGGAGATGAGCGCCGTCGAGGTGCCGCCGCATGAGCACAACACGGTGCACTCCGGGATCGGCTATTCGGTGCCTTACATCATCCCGCGGGAGCAGGATCTTCGCGCCGCAGCCGAGATCCTGAACAACGGGCAGCGGGTCGCGATGCTGGTCGGGGCCGGGGCGCTGGCGGCGGGCGAGGAAGTCATGGAAGTCGCCGAGATCCTCGGCGCAGGCATCGCCAAGGCGTGGCTGGGCAAGGCCGTCATTCCCGACGAAGTCCCCTATTGCACCGGCTGCATCGGCCTGCTCGGCACCAAGCCGAGTTGGGACATGATGCAGGAGTGCGACACGTTCTTCATGGTCGGCTCCAGCTTCCCCTACAGCGAGTTCCTGCCCAAGGAGGGCCAGGCGAAGGCCGTCCAGATCGACATCGACGGGCGGATGCTCAGCATCCGTTACCCGATGGACGTGAACCTCAAGGGGGACGCGAAGCAGACGCTCAAGGCGCTCGTCCCCTACCTGCAACGCAAGGCCGACCGCGCCTGGCAGCAGAAGATCGAACAGGGCGTGCAGGAGTGGTGGAAGACGATCGAGGCGCGGGCGATGACCGACGCCAAGCCGATCAACCCCGAGCGGGTCTTCTGGGAGCTGTCGCCCCGCCTGCCCGACAACTGCATCATCTCCGCCGACTCCGGCACCGCCGCCAACTGGTACGCCCGCGACCTGAAGATCCGCAAAGGGATGATGGCCTCCGGCAGCGGGAACCTGGCCACGATGGGCCCGGCGGTGCCGTACGCGGTGGCCGCGAAGTTCTGCTTCCCCGACCGCGTCGCCATCGCCCTCACCGGCGACGGCGCGATGCAAATGAACGGGCTCAATTCCTGCATCACCGTCGCCAAGTACTGGAAGGAATGGAAGGACCCACGCTGGATCACGCTCGTGCTGCACAACAACGACCTCAACCAGGTGACGTGGGAACAGCGCGTGATGACCGGCGACCCGAAGTTCGACGCGTCGCAAGACCTGCCCGAATTCCCGTACGCGCGGTACGCCGAAGATTTGGGGTTGAAAGGAATCCGCGTGGATCATCCCGATGCGATCGTCGACGCATGGGACCAGGCGCTGCGGGCGGACCGCCCGTGCGTGGTCGAGGCGATCACCGACCCCGACACGCCGACGCTCCCGCCGCACATCACGTTCAAGCAAGCGCGGATGTTCGCCTCCGCCCTCCTCAAAGGCGATCCGCGCGAAGGCGGGATCATCACGCAGGCGATGAAGGGCGTGGTGGAGGGAATCATGCCGCACTCTTGACCGGCCTCGCATCGCGCCTAGCATCTTGGTGTGCGTGAGGCGTTGGGCCCACGCCTTGAAGTCCCCGCCGGGCGCGGATCGCCCCGGCGAGTTTGGAGAATCGTCATGCATCACACGTCTTGTTGTGGTCCCCGTTCCGGATTTCGGTTTCGCGGTTTTGGCCGAGGTCGAGAAGGCCGCGGCTGGGGAGATGAGTTCATGCGTCGCGGTGCCTGGGGCGACAGCCCCGAAGGCGGCTTCGGCGTCCGCCGGCCGCTGCGCGTTCTGGCCTACAAGCTGAACCTCGACGAAAAGCAGATCGCCGATTTGGCGAAGCTGCTCGATGAGGTGAAGACCGAGCGTGCCCAGGCCGAGGTGGACGACCGCCGGACCCTGGCGGAGTTCGCCGACGCCCTGGTCGGCGAGACGTTCGACGCGGCCAAGGCCGCGGCCGCGGGCGACCGCCGCGTCGCCAGTGCGGCGAAGTTGCGCGACACGGTGATCCGCTTCCTGCAGCAGATCCACGCGATCCTCAACCCCGACCAGCGCGCCCGGCTCGCCTACCTGATCCGGACCGGCGCGCTGAGCGTGTAATTCGCGCTGTCGTCGAAATGGGCTCGGTGGCCTTTTGAGCGAGGCTGCCCCGCCCCCGGTTAGCCGCGGGGCGGGTGCCTTGCCCTCCAGACCTGCGCACGACCCGCGATCAGCTGCTTCCCCTCGCTTCACCCCAGGGCGATCGCATATGGGAGGGCGAGGCTCCTGCCGAGCCGATTCCTGCTCGAAAATCACGGCTCGGCAGGAGCCTCGCCCTCCCATTGCGACCAAATGCGATTGCCCTGCGCTTCACCCGAGCCGGCGCGCTCCCCGTTCACGCCCCGCCAGGCTTGTGATATAAAGTGAGTTGTCCGGCACGTTGTTCGCGGCACCGGCTTCCCGCCCCAAGGAAACAGAGGAGCCTGGTATGCAGCAGATGTCGCGGATGGAGGCGGAATCGCAAGGATGGCCGATCCTGGAGCCCATCGAGGTGGAGGGGATGCCTCGCCCTGTGGCCATCAATAAGGACGTTTGCGTCGTCGGCACGCGGGCGGAGGTCAACCTCAAGCTGTCTTCGCCCCTGGTAAGCCGCACGCACGCGATGTTCGTCGCCGACCGCGACTCGATTTACCTCCGCGACCTGGCCAGTCGCAATCACACCTATTTGAACGAGAAGCCGATCCGCGAGGCCGTGCTCCGCAACGGGGACATGATCGCCCTGGGCCCACTGTCGTTCCGGTGCCGAAGCGGGTTCGATCGGCCTTACGACCCGGCCGACATCCGCGCCCCGGCCGCCGAACTGGTTTCCGCGAAGGACGGCAACCGGATCCCCTTCACCACCCGCACCACGCTGATCGGCAGCCGCAGCGACTGCGACATCGTCCTGGCCGGCAAAGATATCGATCCGTCTCATGCCATCCTCTTCGAGCGGGAGGGTCGGCGATATATCCGCGACTTGCGAACCGTTGACGGCACCTGGGTCAACGACCAGGCGGTCGGCCAACTCGAACTGAACGACGGCGACCAGATCCGCATCGGCCAAACGCAATTCGCCTACCAACACACCGACGAGCAGCCGCCACAGGCCGAAGCGGCCGAACTGCCCCTTGCTGCGAAAGCAGCCGTCGAACGGAGCGAGATGGTCGACGGTGAACCTGACGATGAGCACGTGGACCTGGAACTGGCCGACGACACCGCGGCGATGGCGCCCGATTCGGTCGGCCTCTCCGACTGGGAGGCGACCAACCTCGCAAACGAGCCGCCCCTTGCCATGGCGACCGAAGCAACTGAGGCGACCGTTCCCTCACCGGATCCGGATGACTCTCTTGCCGGCGGAGCGATCCTGCCCACCGACGCAGCCCCGGTCGCGGCATCGGCGTCAGAGGCGGAACGGGATGTAATCCCAATCCGCTTGGACGATTTGTCCGACGCCCCTGCTGCACCGCCCGCGGCGGATGAGGCGTCAGCAGAACCACATTGGAGCCCCGTTCCACCGGACGAAACCCCCGTCGCGCCGGCGATCCCGGAGTCCGGGGAAACCGAATCGGGAATCGGGGAGCCGATCGCCCAAAGCCCGGGCCAGCACGACCGCCTTCCTCCGGAGGAAAAACTGACGGAATTGCTTGGCGAATTGGCCCAGAACATCGCGGAAGTGCAATCGGCCTGGCAGGAGGTGCGGACCAAGCACGCCGAGGAACCCCTGCAGGGTCGCCCCGGAACCATGGCGGAGCGAGTTTCAAGGCACAGCGGTGAGTCTTCGGATAACCCCGACCTGCAACGTCGCGCCGTTGACCATGCGTCGCCGGCATCGCCCGGCCGTGCGGAGACGCATGGCGACTTGTGATTGCCCGCCCCGCTATCGCGGTCACGTCGATTTGCGATGGATTCCACCACGCTTGTCCTCGCCTGCAACCCGCTGCGGGCGTTCTGTTGCGACGGCGCGGGCACACGGGTAGAGTTTGCAGCCGCACGGGGACCGTATGAATGGGAGCGACGTGATGCGCCGCACTTTAGGATGGGCGCTGGCCGCGGTCGTGATGATCGGGGCCGGGTGCAAACAGCCAACGCAGAGCGGCAGCGAGATCGTGCTCGGGGAGTACGCCTCGCTGACCGGGCAGACCGCCAGCTTCGGCCAAAGCTCGCACGAGGGGCTGATGTTGGCGCTGGAGGAAATCAACGCCCAGGGGGGCGTGCTGGGCAAGAAGATCCGCGTGATCACCGAGGATGACGGGTCGGACGCCAGCCAGGCGGTCAACGTCGTGCAGAAGCTGGTGAACGCGGACGGCGTGGCGGCCGTCATCGGCGAGGTCGCCTCGAAGCGGAGCCTGGCCGGCGGCGGGGTGTGCGAGCAGTACCGGTGCCCGATGCTCTCCCCCGCCAGCACCAACCCGGACGTCACCGTCGAAAACGGGAAGGTCAAGCCGTATGTCTTCCGCATCTGCTTCACCGACACGTTCCAGGGCCGCATCGACGGGAAGTTCGGCCTGGAGCAGGGGTGGAAGAACGTCGCGATGATGACCAATGTGGACGAGGACTACAGCAAGGGGCTGTCCGACAGCTTCCGGAAGGCGTTTGCCGCCGGGGGCGGGCGGATCGTCGCCCAGGAGTCGTACAGCGGCGACACCAAGGACTTCAAGTCGCAGCTCAGCCGGATCAAGGACAAGAACCCCGACGCGGTTTACGTCCCCGGGTATTACAACGAGATCGGGCTGATCCTGCCGCAGGCCAGGCAGGTGGGCTTGAGCGTGCCGTTCTTCGGCGGAGACGGTTGGGACAGCCCGCAAACCGTCAAGCTGCCCGAAGCCCGGGGGGCCTTCTACAGCGACCACTTCAGCCCGGAGGACCCGCGGCCGGAGGTGCAGCACTTCGTGCAGGCCTACCGGGCCAAGTACGGGGGTCGCACGCCCGACGCGATGGCGGTGCTCGGGTATGACGCGATGCGCGTGGTCGCCGACGCGATCACGCGGGCGGGCAAGGCCGACCGCCAGGCGATCACCGACGCGCTGGCGCAAACCAAGGACTTCCCCGGCGCCAGCGGCACGATCACCATCGACGCCGAGCACAACGCCCGCAAGCCAATCGTAATCCTCCAGATCAAGAACGACGCCGCCGCGCTCTACAAGACCTATCCGCCCGAATGACGGCTCACGACCTGGTCCAGCAACTGGTTTACGGCCTGTCGGTCGGTGCGACGTACGCGCTGATCGCGCTGGGGTACACGATGGTGTACGGGACCCTGCGTCTGATCAACTTCGCGCACGGGGACGTCTACATGGTCGGCGCGGTGGTGGGGTTTTACCTGGCGACGTGGATGGCCGAGCGCGGGACGGCGGTGTGGCTGATGCTGCTGGTCGTCTTCGCCGGGGCGACGCTCGCCTGCTCGGTCCTGGGCTACGGGATCGAGCGGTTCGCCTACCGCCCACTGCGGAATCGGCCGCGGCTGGTCCTGCTGATCACGGCGATCGGCGTCTCGCTGCTGCTGGAGAACACGTTCCAGCTCAAGTGGGTCTTCGGCCCGACGCCCCAGTATTACCCGCAGGCGATCAAGTCGGCCCTGCTGCAGCCGGTCGGCGTGCTTGGGCTGACCCGCCTCGACGTGATGAGCCTCTTCCTGTCGCTGGCGCTGGTCGGGCTGCTGACCTGGATCGTGCTGGCGACGCGGACCGGGCTGGCGCTGCGGGCCGTCTCGTTCCGGTTCGACACCGCGACGCTGATGGGGATCAACACCGACCGGATCATCTCCTTCACGTTCGTCTTCGGGTCGGGGCTGGCGGCGGTGGCCGGGGTGCTCAACGCGATCCGCTACCAGGTCGAGCCGCTGATGGGAATCATGTGGGGCCTGAAGGCGTTCATCGCCGCCGTTTTGGGCGGCATCGGCAGCGTCCCGGGCGCGCTGCTAGGCGGATTGCTGCTGGGGATCGTGGAAACGCTGCTCCGGGGCGTGCTGCTGCCGCAGGAGTACACCGGGTACGCGGACGCGGCGGCGTTCGTGATCCTCATCCTCATCCTGCTGATCAAGCCCAGCGGGCTGCTCGGACGGGCCGCCAAGGAGAAGGTCTGATCGAGCCGCGAATGGGTACGCACGCGCCGGCGCGCCCACTGCCCACGCACACAAGCACATGACCACCCTGTCCGACCTGCCATCCTCGCGCGTGCTGCCCGCCTGGGCGATCAACCTAATCCTCCTGGGCCTGATCGCCGCCCTCTGGCCGGTCAACCGGCTCCTGGCCGACCAGATCAATCCGTACGTCGTGCAGGTCCTGATCCTTGTCGGCATCAACGTGATCCTGGCGACGAGCCTCAACCTGATCAACGGCATCACCGGGCAGTTCTCGCTCGGGCACGCGGGATTCATGGCGGTCGGCGCGTACACGACCGGCGTGCTGGTCAACTACCTGGCGGCGCAGGGGCGGCTGGAGGGGCACGAGTGGCTCGCGCTGCTCCTGTTCCTCCCGCTGGGCGGGCTGGTGGCGGCGGGGATGGGGCTGATCGTCGGCATCCCGACCCTCCGCCTGACCGGCGATTATCTCGCCATCGCCACCCTGGGGTTCGGCGAGATCATCCGCATCATCATCACCAACACCCAGTCGATCGGCCCGTTCGAGGTCCGCGGGTCGCAAGGGTTGCGGGTGCCGGTCATCTCCGACTTCTTCTGGACCTTCGCCTGGGTGGTGGTCTGCGTGGTGTGCGTCTGGCGGATCGCCCACTCGACCAAGGGCAAGGCATTCCTGGCCGTGCGGGAGGACGAGATCGCCGCCGCCGCCATGGGCGTGAACACGACGGCGTACAAGGTGCTGGCGTTCGTGATCGGCGCGTTCTTCGCCGGCGTCGCGGGCGGGCTGCAGGCGACCTACTTCTTCCTGATCGACCCCAAGGGCTTCGGGTTCATGGAATCGGTGACGATCGTCGTGATGGTGGTCCTGGGCGGGTCGGGGAGCATCACCGGCGTGATCCTCGCCGCCATCCTGCTCACCTGGCTGCCCGAGCAGCTCCGGTCGCTACAGGCGCTACACGTGGAGGATTACCGCATGGTGGTCTACTCGCTGCTTTTGATCGTGATGATGCTGGTGCGGCCGGAGGGACTGCTGGGGCGGCGCGAGCTGTGGTGGACGCGCAAACGATTGGCGCCCGCCGCCCAAGGCGGCTCGGCGGTGAGCCTGCCCCCGGCCAACCCGCCGGCTTGATATGAGGGGACGCGGGGACGCAGGGATGAATTGGACGCGGGGAGAGGATGAGCGGCGCGACATGCCATTGCTGGAGATCTCCAACCTCACGGTCCGGTTCGGCGGGCTAACGGCGCTGTGCGACTTCAACCTCACGCTGGACGCCGGCGAGCTGGTCGGACTGATCGGCCCAAACGGCGCGGGCAAGACGACGACGTTCAACATCGTGACCGGCGTCTACCGCCCCACCCGCGGCAGGGTGACGCTGGCGGGCCGCCCCATCGCCGGGCGCAAGCCGTACCAAATCAACCGCCTGGGCATCGCCCGCACGTTCCAGAACATCCGGCTGTTTGGCGGGATGAGCGTGCTGGACAACGTGCTGGTCGGGTTCAACCGCTCGGCCCTGGGGGGGCTGGCCGGGACCGTGGCCCGCACGCCGGGCAACGAGCGGCGCGAGCGCCGCCGCGAGGGCGAGGCAATGGCGTTGCTGGAGACGTTCGGCCTGGCCGACCGCGCCAACGAGATCGCCGGGTCGCTCGCCTACGGACAGCAGCGGCGGCTGGAGATCGCGCGGGCGCTGGCCACCCGCCCCCGCATCCTCCTCCTGGACGAGCCCGCCGCCGGCATGAACCCGCGGGAGAAGGCCGACCTGATGGAGCTGATCCGGTTCCTCCTCAGCCGCTTCGACCTGGGCATCTGGCTCATCGAGCACGACATGAAATTGGTGATGTCGATCTGCCAGCGAATCACGGTGCTCGACCACGGCGAAACGATCGCCGTCGGCACGCCCGACGAAGTGCAGAACGACCCGAAGGTGATCGAGGCCTATCTGGGAGAGCCGGTCGCATGACGATCCGACACGCGTTCATTTCTCGCTTGCTTCGCGCAATCGATGTGCCCATTCCGGGTGGCACGGACATGTACTCATGTCCGTGGTCTTCCGATCGGGCAAGCCACGGACATGAATACATGTCCGTGCCACCCGAAAACATCTGCGGACGCTCACGAAGATGATCCTTTCCGTCTCCAACCTCGAGGTGCGCTACGGCGGGATCCGCGCGCTGCAGGGCGTGTCGCTGTACATCGACCGGGGCGAGATCGTCACGCTGATCGGCGCCAACGGGGCCGGCAAGACGACGCTGCTGCGGACGATCAGCGGGCTGCTGCGGCCGGCGGCGGGATCGGTCGTGTGGGAGCCAGGGACGGAACTGGACCGCCTGCCGCCGCACGAAATCGTGCGGCTGGGCGTCAGCCACGTCCCCGAGGGCCGGCAGATCTTCGCCAACCTGACCGTGCGGGAGAACCTGCTCCTTGGCGCGTATCAGCAGCATTCGCGGCCGCAGGTCGCGGAAGATTTGCAGCGATGTTTTGAGCTCTTCCCCGTCCTGGCCGAGCGGCGGTCGCAGCGTTCGGGGACGCTCAGCGGGGGCGAGCAGCAGATGCTCGCGATCGGCCGGGCGCTGATGGCCCGGCCGCGGCTGCTCCTGCTCGACGAGCCGTCGCTGGGGCTCGCGCCGCTGATCGTCCGCAAGATCTTCCAGATCATCCGCGAGATCAACGCCGCCGGGACGACGATTTTCCTGGTCGAGCAGAACGCGCACATGGCCCTGTCGGTCGCCCACCGCGCCTACATTCTCCAGACCGGCCGCGTGATCAAGACCGACTCCGCCGCCAACCTGCTGCAGGACCCGGATGTGAAGAAAGCGTATCTAGGTGGTTGACGCGCGGCGCGGGGCTTGGCCGGAGGGGAATGCCGCATGCGCAGACGCCTGTGGCTCAAATCACCTCGACGGGGTAGGTCGTCATCCAAATGTCGATCTGCTGGAATTTCGCCTTAACCCGTTCCTTGAATGCGATGAAAAGCTCCCGGCTCTCCGGCACATCCGGCGTGTCGACGAACACGCGCACCAACTCATCGCGGTAGACGGCGCCTTCGTGCTGCCACAGTCCCCGGATCGTTTGCGTTTCGGAAGAGACGGCGCCGAACCGCTCTCGCAATTCGAGCAGTGCGTCCCCGATTACCTCGTCCGGTACCGGTTGCCCGTCATTGAACCGCAGCGGAAGGAGGAGTTCGAACCGTCGGAACGTTCTGCTCATAGGTCGGCGGCCCCACGACGGTGAAGGTGATGCCCGCTACAGCGAGCGAAGCCAAGGCGGCTTCGGGGACGAGCGTGTCCCCGCCAGCCCATGACTTGAAGGGGAAACGCCCGGCCAGATACCCCAAGCCGCGACGTTCCATCTGGGCGTCAGTAAACCGAATTACGATCATCGTGCCACTCCAAGTAAATGCTATGGCTGGGATGTGATCATTGCAACTCGATCCGGCGAACCACGACGTGGTCCATGCCACCCTGCAATTCCTTGCGAGTGCCTTGATCGCGTGCAATGACGATTCGGTGCCCCATTTTGACAACCGTTTGGCCTCCGCTACACTCGCGGCCCACCGGCGCGGCACGGGCTCCGCGCGGGCTCCCGACATGCTGCGGATCGCTTCGGAAACAGGAACCGAGTGAAGGCAACGGATTTGCGACAACCGGCCCTGCGACTGCTGCTGGCCGCGTCGGCTGCGCTGCCTTGCCTCGCGTTCGCCGGACGCGCCGCGGCCCAGGCGGCGCCGGCCCCCGCCGCGACGGCCGTTTCGCCCACCCCGCAACTGGTCGGCCGGGCCGTCGAGGACGTCCGCGTCCTCGGCAACGTGCAGGTCGCCACCAGCGTGATTCGCAACGTTATCCGCACCAAGCCGGGCGACAAGTACGATCCCGCCACCGTCCAGGAAGACTACCAGCGGGTCTACGACCTGAAGAAATTCGCCAACGTCGAAGCTCAGGTCGAGCCGACCGAGACGGGCGGCGTGATCGTCGTCTTCGTCGTCCGCGAGCAAAAGCTGATCAAGCAGGTCGTGTGGCGCGGCAACGTGAAGGTGGACACGCCGAGCCTCCAGGGCGTCGTTGACCTCAAGCCGGGGCAGGCGATCGACCTGTTCCGCGTCTCGCTGGCCAAGCAGGCAATCACCAACGTCTACCGCGACAAGAACTTCCCCTTCGCCCACGTGGACGTGCCGATCGACCCGCTGACGCAGAAGGGGGAGTTGATCTTCCAGATCGTCGAGGGGCCGCAGGTCCGCGTCCGCAAGATCAACTTCGTCGGCGCTCACGCATTCAGCCAGGGCCGGCTGATGGACCAGATTAAGACGCGGACCTGGTTCCCGATCTTCAACGCGGGCAAGTACGACGAGGAGCAGGTCGAGGAGGACATGGGGGCGATCCGGCGGTTTTATTCCGACCACGGGTTCTTCGACGTGCGGGTCGGGCGGAAGCTGATCTTCTCGCCGGACCAATCGGAATTGCAGATCGACTTCCTGATCGACGAGGGCGCGCGGTACGTGATCGACCGCGTGAGCTTCGCCGGGAACTCGAACCTCAGCGACGCGCAGCTCCGCCCGCTGCTGAAGCTGCAGCCGGGGATGTACTACGATGCGGAGACCGAGCAGCGGGACGTGAACCAGGTCGTGAAGGCGTACAGCCCGTTCGGGTTCATCTACGCGCAGCCCGGCTCGCCGGGGCAGGGCGACCCGGACTACCTGCACATCCTGCCGCAGCAGGTGTTCCTCAAGGAGCCCGGCCGGCTCGAGCTGCTGTTCAACATCAAGGAAGGCAAGCCGTTCCGGGTCGGGCGGATCATCGTCCGCGGGAACGACAAGAGCCAGGACAAGCTGGTGCTGCGCGAGTTCCGCGACTTCGTGCCCGGGCAGGTCTACGACTCGGGCAAGGTGCAGGACGCGCTGGAGCGGGTGAAGGCGCTGCCGTTCTTCCAGAACGTGACGATGACGCCGATCGGCGACGACCCGCAGTTCCGCGACCTGCTGGTGGAAGTGACCGAGCAGCGGACGGCCAGCTTCAACATCGGCGCCGGCGTCAACAGCAACGGCGGGCTGGGCGGGAACATCACCTACACGCAGTCGAACTTCGACATCAGCAATGTCCCCGCCGACTGGCGCGACATCCTCTCCGACCACGCCTTCACCGGCGCCGGCCAGGGGTTCCGCGCCTCGTTCAACCCCGGCACGATCTTCACCACGGCCGACCTGCAGTTCAACGAGCCGTGGCTGTTCGACCAGCCGTACAGCTTCGGCAACGACCTGTACCTGCAGGAGATCCTCCGCGAGCACTACCGCGACCGCCGGATCGGCGACCGGATCACCTTCGGCAAGCGGTTCGACTACGAGAACCAACTGGGAGTGACGCTTCGCGGCGAGCAGGTGAACATCGGCTCGATCGACCGGCCCCGCTTTCGCCCGTTCGAGATCCTGGCCGCCGAGGGGAACAGTTATCTGACCAGCGTCGGCCTCAACTACCGCCGCGACACGACCAACCCCGGCGTGCTCCCCTTCCGCGGGACCGTAACGACTGCCGGCGTCGAGGTGTTCGGCGCGCTGGGCGGCGATTACTCGTTCCAGCGGTTCACCATCGGGTGGGCCGGTTACCAGACCTTGAAGAAGGACTTGCTCGACCGCCCCACCGTTTTGGGCGTCCACCTGAATGCCGGGTTCATCCCGGAGAACGGGCCGTTCTTCGAGCGGTTCTACGGGGGCGGGATCGGGTCGATGCGCGGGTTCGCCTACCGCGGCGTCAGCCCCCGCGCGGGCCGCGAGTTCGACCCGGTCGGCGGCAACTTCGAATACAACGGCACCGTCGAGGTCAACTTCCCGATCTACGAGCAGATGCTCCGCGGCGTGGTCTTCAGCGACTTCGGCGACGTCGAGAGCGACGTGAAGCTCGCCGCCTTCCGCTCCTCGCTCGGCGCCGGCATCCGCTTCACCCTCCCGTTCCTCGGCCAGACCCCGATCGCAATCGACTTCGCCGTCCCGATCACCAAGGCCGGTCACGACCAGCAACAGGTCATCAGCTTCTCCTTCGGGCTGCTGCCATAGCAGAACGGTTCGGCGGAGCGCGGAGGTGCCAGACGCGGCGCAGGCCCGGAATGTGGCGCGGTGTGACAGTGACACAACGTGGCGCGCGCTCGCTCGGACCTTGCCCAAACCACCGCCGAGCTCGCCCAATCCGCCACTTGCAGGCGACCGCTACGAATGCGACGGGGCCGATCGGAAACGCGGCGCGAAGCGACAAAATGACGATGTCGCACGATGCAGCACAATGTAGCACGTTTTCGCCCCGATCTCGCCCAGACCGCCGCCGGCCTATCCACTCCGCCGCCCACCGCCCCGCAGATATCACATTATTGCTGAAAACGTGCCTGTCCCGTTTTCCGGTTTTGCTATGCCTGTGCCATCATGCCCGATCACGTTCATATCCTGATCCGAAAGCACAGGCATCAGGCGGAGGAGATGATCCAGAACCTTCAACGAGCGAGTCATCTGGCGCTGCGCGAGTCGGGACGATTCGATTTCGAGCACCCGATCTGGGGCGGACCAGGGTGGAAAGTGTTTTTAGATCGACCTGACGACATCGAGCGGACGATCCGGTACATCGAGCAGAATCCGATCAAGATTGGGCAGTTGGTCCAGCAATGGGAGTTTGTGAAGGAGTACGACGGGTGGCCTTTGCACCCGGGGCATGATCCGAATTCGCCTTACGCGAAGAGGCTCCGGAAAGAGTAACGGCCCTTCGTTCGCGAAGCCGCAAGCGGCGGAGCATTAGTGCTTCAGCGCCGCGTCGATGAACCGATAGGCCTCTTCCCTCACCTCGGGCGGGAAGTCGTGCGCGCAGTCGGGGTGGGCGACGCGGAACGCGTCGGGCGCGCCGAGCAGTTGATAAACCTTCCGCACTTGGGGCTCCGCCTTTCGAACGCCCTTCACGTCGAAGTTGGAGTCTCGTAGCGGCGAGTTGGAAAAGAACGGTCGCGGCGCGATCGCGGCGGCGACTTCGTAGAAGTCGAAGGGCACCGCCTTCACGTCAAGGTGATAGACGTCCTTCAGCCGCGGCATGTATCGGGGGCTGGTCCAGCCGGCGAGGTTGCCCCCGTAGTAATCGGCGAACGGCGTCCAGCCGCAGCTCGAGACGACGACCTTCACGCGCGGGTCGAACGCGGCCAGGAACATCGCATTATGCCCGCCCAGCGAGTGGCCGATCACGCCAATGCGCTGCCCGTCCACCTGCGGGAGCGACTGCAGCAGATCGATCCCGCGCATATGGCCCGCGATGCCGAGCATCGTGCCGGATGCGAAGGCCGGGTCGGAAAAGTCGCAGGCGTAGTCGCCGAATGACGGGTAATCGGGGCAGAGGACGACGTCACCCCGCTGGGCCAGTTCGATCCCGTAACGGCCGTGCGGTTGGCCGAGCCCCGCGCATTCCCCCTTGCCGATCTTCGACGTCGGGTGCAGCGCGATGATCGCTGGCAGGCGCTTGCCCGCGACTGCCGCGTCCGGGATCAACAGATAGGCTGGAACGCGTCGCTCTCCCCTGCCGGCGCCGAGAACGTACGAGATCGTGAGCCGTTTGAATCCCTCCCCTTTCACTTCCGACGTCACCTTCATGTCGGGCGGCGGCAGGTGACTCCGATCCGGCAACGGCCCCATCGCCGCCTGCATCCCCTCCAGGATCTCTTTACGTCGGATCGCCCAATCCTCGGGCGTCCTCACCGGGTGCTCGTGGCCTTGCGCGTCGAGATAGTTCAACAGGCGCGTGTGGTCGGGGGAGGACGATGCGCCCGCGACGGCGCACGCGCTGAGCAGGAGCAATAGCGAAGCAATTAGGGGAGGCATTCGTAATTCCCCCTCACCCCAACCCTCTCCCGGAGGGAGAGGGAGCAAAACGCGCATCGCCCAATCACCGGGACAATCACCGGGACACCGACGGACGCGCCGTGAAAACCGCCCGATGAATCGGCGTTGGGTACGCGGCGTCCGGGTCCTTGGCGGCTGCCCAGAGGATGCGGTTCAGCGCGTCCTCCGGCGCCAGGTCGTAGTCGCTGAAGTCCATCGCGGCCGATTCCTTGGCCCCGGGCGACTTGCGCGTGTTCACCGCGAACAGGTCGGTTTTGGGCCGGATCGCGGTGAACGGGGTCGAGGCCGCTTCCTTGCCGAAGCAGTTGAACATCGGCGTCGCGCCGGCGTCGTACTGCGTCATTGGCGGCAGGCCCAGGATCAGTTCCATCGTGCGGACCATGCTGGCGGTGGTGTAGAGCGTGCTGTCCACCGCGCCCCGCTTGCAGTAGGGGCTAAGCACCAGGCCGACGGTGCGGTGGGCGTCGACGTGGTCGGGGCCGTTCTGGGCGTCGTCCTCGATGATGAAGATCGCCATCTGGTTCCAGTACTTGCTGTGCGTCGCGGCCTCGACGATCCGGCCGACGCCCAGGTCGTTGCTGCCGACGCAGGCGCTGGGCGTGTGGGCGCCGGGCGTGGTGCCCTGCGTGTGGTTCTCGCCCAGCGACATGATCGTGAACCGCGGCGGCTCCTGGCCGGTTTGCTCGCACTGTTTCAGGTCGTCGACCCAGTGCGTGACGCGGTCCATGTCCCGCTCCTTCCAGGCGGGGGCCCAGAGGCCGCGGTTGGCCGAGGGGACCTGCTGCGTCCCCTCGCCGTAGTTGCGGTAGCTGACGCCGTGCCGGCGGCACAGGTCCCACAGGTACCCGGCGGCGGGCGTCTCGAGTTCCTCATTGCCGGGCAGTTTGCCGTGCTTGGAATAGGACAGGAGCCACGAGCGGACGTTCCAGTCGGTCGCGATCGCGGCGTCGCACCAGCTATGCCCGTCGACGCTCACCTCGCCGTTGCAGTAGAGGTTGTCCATCAGCACGTAGTCGCGGGCGAGCTGGTGCTGGTTGGGCGTGATGGATTCGCCATACATGGTCAGGCGCGGGTCGCCGTTGCCGATGTGCTTGCCGGCGGCGTCGGTCATGTCGCCCATCACCTGGTCGTACGTGCGGTTCTCCTTGATGACGTAGAGCACGTACTTGATCGGGCAGTCGGCCCCGACGCGGTCGGGAACGACGCTGTCGCTCGCCACCGACGCCTTGCGGAACGACTCGGGGGTGTAAGGGGAGTTCTTCCGCACCTGCTCGTTGTACTTGCTCATCTGCCCGGCGTCGGGGCGGTCGATGAACGAGATCGAGCCTTCGAGCGTTTTGGCGATGTGCACCGCCGGCCGGCTGGGCCGGTTGCCGTTCTGCAGGTCCGCGGGCTTCACGTTCGAATGTGACCGCAGCCCCTTGCCGTTGGCGACGAACAGCGTCTTCCCGTCCGGGCTGACGGCAAGGGCGGACGGATACCACCCGGTGGGAATGAAGCCGTTCACGATCGAGACGCTCTGGCCGAACTTGCGTACGTTTTCATCCAGAAGCTGGCCCGAGATGTCAGCGACGAGCACGTCGTTGTTGTCGGCGTTGGCGACGTAAAGCGTCTTGCCGTCGGGCGAGACCGCCACCGCGTCCGGCGTGCTCCCCTCGGGCGATTCGGGGTAGAGCGACGTGGAAATGATCTCCCGCGACCCTTCCCACAGCCGCTTGGTCGAATCGGCGGTCTGGGGGGCGGCTTCGAGCGTCTTGGTGGTGATGACCTGGACCGTGTTGTCGCCCGAGCACGCGACGAACAGCCGGCCATCGGGCGCAAGCGCCATGTCGTTGGGCCGCAGCCCGACGGGGATGTCGCGGACCCGCTGGTTGTCCTTCGTGTCGATCACGCTGACCGACCGGCCGCCCCAGTTGGAGACGTAGAGGTATCGCGGGTCGGCCCCGAACGCACACGAGTGCGGCCGCTCCCCCACCGCGATCTTCGTCTCCAGCGCCAGCGTCTGCTCGTTCAGCACCCAGACTTCGTTGTTGCCGAGATTGCAGACGTAAACCTTGCCGGTTTTCGGGTGGACCGCGAGCCCCGCCAGGAACACAGTGTATCCCTTCGGATCGGGGTGAATCTTCTTATCAGCCTTCGCCTCGCCCTCGGCGTACGTGAACGTCTGGACGGCCCCTTCATCGCCGGTCGTAACGAAGATGCGCTGGCCGTCGGTGCTGAAGGCCAGGCCGTTCCAAGCCTCGGTCATCGGCAGGTGTTGGGTGAGCTTGCGGGTGGCGAGGTCGATCACGGACAGGCCATGATCGTTATATCCCCCGGTCACGGCGATAAGCCGCTTGCCGTCCGGGGCAACGATCATCTTCAGCGCCAGGTCGCTGCGGATCCCCACGTGCTGCCCGGCGGGCGTGACGCCCCAGCCGTTGAACAGCAGGTTGTCGCCCGGGAGCAATCCCGAGCGCTCGCGCAGCTCGGGGGCCTTCACGTCCTCCCCCGGCCCGCGCGTCCGAGCCTCCTCGGCCCGCGCGGTCCATCCCAATACCAACGACAACGCGACGCCCCCCAATGCGGCAAGTTTGCGGAATTTCATCGACTCATACTACGGCAGCCGGATGAAGGCGTTGTTAGTCTTTGACTAACACCTTGCTCTTGCCGTCCACCAACAGGTCGAAGACCCAGGAGATGTCCTCGGACCGGAGGCGGATGCAGCCCTGGGACGACATCTTGCCGATCGAGTCGGGCTCGATGGTGCCGTGGATCCCGTAGGACTCCTTGCCGACGGCCTGCCCGTCGAGCCCTTCGATGGCGATCCAGTAGCCGCCGAGCGGGTTCTTGGGGTCATCGGGGGCGATGATGTCGCCACCGCGGGAGGGGTAGTAGCGCGGGTTGCGGATCTTGTCCCCGGCCTTGCACATCCACAGGCCCGTGGGGGTGGAGTTGTCCTTGCCCAGGCCAACCATGAAGGTTCGGACGAACATCGAGCCCGGGCCGCCGGGGGCGCCGAGGTACAGGTCCATCTTGAACGAGTGCTTGGTCACGACGGCGTAGAACGGGCCCTTGGCGATCTTGATCCACTGGCCCTGGCGGAGCTTCCGCGGCGTGACGTTGTTGATCCGCGCCAGCAGGTCCCACGTGACGCTGTTGCGGTTGGCGATCGAGCCGAGGCGCTCGCCGCCCGCGACCTGGTAGCTGCCGCCCCACGGGTCGTCGGGGAACTTCTTGGCGGAGAAGATCAGCGTCTGATTGATCTGCTCGATCTGTTGCTTGAGCGCCTCCGCGTCGCCGCGGCCGGCGATCAGGTTGTCGTTGAGGATCTGGCGCGCGCCGATCAGGTCGCCGGCGGCGAGCTTGGCCTTGGCGTCGGCCAGCGACTCGGGCGACAGGTTCACCTGGGCCGGGACGCTCGCGCCGCCCGCGCCTTGGGAGACGGAAGTGACGGCCGAGGGCGTCGCAACGGTGCCGGCGCCGGGGGTCTTGGCGCCACCCTTGGCCCACTGTTCGAGGCTGGCGGCGTCGTTCTCCTTGGAGTCGTTCGGGGCGGAATCCGATGCGGGAGTGTTCGCGTCCGCCACCACGGGTTGCGCGGGCGTGGAAGGCGAGGCGGGCGAGGTGAGGTTCGGCGCGGACGACGGCGTCGTGGTGTTCGCCGACGAATCATTCTCTTCCGCGCTGCCGGCCGAGGGCGTCGCATCCTTCGAAGTAGAAACCTTCTCGGTCGGCGTCTGCGTCACAAGGGCGGTGGCATCAACCGGAGGCGTCGAGACCGCCGGCGCCGCAGGGACAGGCGTCGGAGCCGGCGCCGCGGGTGCGGCCGTCTTTTCAGACTGCGGCTGCGGGGGCTTGGTCACCAAGACGGCTGCTGGCGTGAGCGGCGCGGGGCTGCTCGTCGCCGCGGGCGTCGAAGCCTTCGCCACCTGCGCGTGCGACTTGCGCACTTTGTGGACGGTAAATGCAACCCCTAAAACGATCACAATCGCAAGGACGGCGATCAGCGGCCGGCTCACCCGGCGAGACGTGCGGCTCATGAGAACCTCCGTGTTCTCTCTAGTAGTTGCCAGTTTCGAGTTGCCAGTTGCCAGGCAAAACAATTGCATCCACTGGCAACGAACAACTGGCAACGAACAACTATTTCGTTTCAATACAATGCGACGCGAAGCGGCGGATGCCCCGATCGGTCACCAGCATACCCAAGGGCATGTCATGGTCAAGAACCGGCAACTCCTCGATAACCTGTTCCTCGAATCCAAGTCCGCAGGAAACCCCCAGAAACTCCGGCTGTGCCAGGAAGCGGTCGTAGAAACCCATCCCCCGGCCGATGCGGTGGCCGCTGGGCGTGAACCCGAGGCCCGGGACGACTACGAGGTCGATAAAATCGACCGGGATCGGCTGGCCGCTGATCGGCTCGCGGACGCCCGGGCCGGTGATCGCCATGCCGGCGTTCAGGCTGCTGATCTCGACCGGCAGCATCCGGCGCTGGTCCCAGCTTACCTTGGGGACGACGACGGTCTTTCCGGCTTGCCAGCACTTGAGGGCGAGGGAGGCGGTATCGATCTCGGTGGGAGTGGAGAGGAAGAGCATCACGACGCGGGCGGCGGCGAACTCGGGCGTGGCTGCCACCAGGCTACACGCCGCCAGGCTCTTTTGATGCCGCTCGGTCTCGCTCACCGCGGCAAGCATCTCGCGGAGACGCCTACGAATTGCCGCTTTACTCGTCATATCATTCATTACGACGTTTCCTCTCGCCGGGTTTGGAGATCGGCGCATTTTGTGCGCGGAACAAAGGCGCTCGATTGCGAACCCGCGACTCGACTGAGCTCGTCGAAGTCAAGCGGCGAAGTCAGGACGCGCTTCGTCGCGCGGGACGCCGCGCGCGCCGTTACGATCGTTCGCCTTTGGGGGCTTCGGGGGTGCCCTTATTCGGTTTATCGGCAGATGGGGCATCGGACTCGGGAGCGGGTGGGGCCTCCGGGTCGGTTATCTGCCGCAATTCGCTCATCCGCCGTGCGATCTCCGCCTCAAAACCGCGGTCGGTAGGTTCGTAATAGATTTTATCAACGCCGAGATAATCCTGTCTAACAAATCCGCCTTCGAAGTCATGCGCATACCGATAATCTTTGCCATGACCCAGTTTGGCGGCCCCCTTGTAGTGGGTGTCTTTCAGATGCCGGGGAACGGGGATCGTCCGGCCCTCGCGAACGTCGGACATGGCGGTCCAAATGGCCCTCGCCGAGGCGTTGGACTTGGGCGCAGTGGCCATGTAAATGGCTGCCTGAGAGAGAGTTAGCTGCGCTTCGGGCATGCCGATCTTCTCGACCACGTCATACGCCGCCGCGGCGATCAAGAGGGCCCGCGGGTCGGCGTTGCCGATGTCCTCGCTGGCCAGGATGGCGATCCGCCGGGCAATAAACCGCGGATCCTCCCCCGCCTCCAGCATGCGCGCAACCCAATAAACCGCCGCGTTAGGATCGCTGCCGCGCATCGACTTGATCAGCGCGCTGGCCGCGTCGTAGTGCTCGTCACCGGTGGCGTCGTAAACGATCGCCTTCCGCTGGATCGACTGCTCGGCGACGTCGAGTGTGATATGCAGTGATTGTGCTTGGGAGGGCGAGGCTCCCGCCGAGCCGCGATTCGTGTGGACGCTCGGCTCGGCAGGAGCCTCGCCCTCCCGCGTACCTTCGGCGAGAAGGGACAACACCGCCACCTCCAGTGCCATCAGCGCCCGGCGTGCGTCGCCATCCGACATCGTCGCCCATAGGTCGATCGCCTCCGGGTCGATCCGGATCGGCAGCTTGCCGAAGCCCCGCTTCTCATCCGCGATGGCCCGGCGGATCAGCAGGCGAATGTCGTCCTCGCTGATCGGCGAGAACTGAAAGATCTGGCTCCGGCTCACCAAGGGCGAGTTGATCGCGAAGAACGGATTCTCCGTCGTCGCCCCGATCAGCAGCACATACCCCGCCTCGACATCGGGCAGCAGGATGTCCTGCTGCGCGCGGTTGAATCGGTGGATCTCGTCAAGGAACAGGACGGAGCGGCGGCCCGAGTTTCCCAGCCGCTCGCGGGCGGCTTCGAGGACGGCGCGGACTTCCTTCACTCCCACCGCCGCCGCGTTCACCTGCTCGAAGTAGCTCTTGGTGTAGCTGGCGATGAGCTGGGCGAGCGTCGTCTTCCCGGTGCCCGGCGGGCCGTAGAAGATCACGCTGGTGAGCCGGTCGGCTTCCAGCATCCGCCGCAGCAGCTTGCCCGGGCCGAGGAAGTGCTGCTGGCCGACGAACTCGTCCAACGTCTGCGGCCGCATGCGGACCGCCAGCGGCGCCGCGCGGTCGAGGTTCTTCTGACGCGATACGGAAAACAGGTCCATCTTGAGCGCCGGGAAAAGGCCGGTTGTTCAAGCATAGGTGAGGGCACCGCCGGCGGGAAGCACCCGCGGGTCCGTCGGACATTTGCTATAATCGAAGGATGCCTCCGACTGCGACTTCCTCCCGCCCTTTCGAGCTCGGCACCATCGGGTGGACGGTCGCCGACCTAGAGGACCCTCAGATCGAGGCGCAATGGTTCGACGGCCGTTATGAGATCGTGGAAGGAGTCCTGACGAAGATGTCTCCCGGCTATTTCGTGGGGGGCCGCGCGCTCAAGCGGCTCGAGCGGATGACCGAGGATAGCCTCAAGCAACAGGGCGTGCTTTGCGACTTTGCTTCCGAAGTGGACCTGGTCATCGACGACCAGCGGATCGCCCGGCCTGACTCGATGCTGCTGACTGTGGCCGACCAGAAGAAGCAAAACTCGGCCGCGCTGGCGACCGGCCGCGTCGATCCGGATCAGGCGCGGATCCTGATCCCGCCCACGCTCATCATCGAATCGGTCAGCCCGGGCCACGAACAACATGACCGGAAGACCAAGCGGAACTGGTACGCGGAGTTCGGGGTGCCGAACTACTGGATCCTCGACTACTTCGGCCGATCGCTCGAATGCCTCGTACTCGCAGAAGGTTCATACCGGCTCGACGTCGCCGGCCGAGAGATCGATGTGGTGCGGCCATCCGCCTTTCAACCACTTTCAATTCCTCTGGCCGCACTCTGGCAAATGAAGGGGGAGGGCTCGGCCGGTTGATCCATTGAGCGGACGGTATCATTTTCGATATGCCCTCGACTGTCACATCGTCTCGCCCCTTTGAGCCCGGCACCACCGGGTGGACGGTCGCCGATTTGGAAGATCCGCGAATCGAGGCGCACTGGTTCAACGGCCGTTACGAGATCGTGGAAGGAGTCCTGACGAAGATGCCGGCCGCCTATTTCTCGGGCTCTGCCTCGCTCAATGAATTGATCTATCTGCTGAAGACCCACCTCCGGTCGCGCGGGCTGCCGGACCGCTTCGGGACCGAGGTGGACGTCGTGCTGGGCGACGACCGCGTCGTCGTCGCCGACGGGGTCTGGCTGTCGGGTCAAGACCAGAATCGGCAGGCGGAGGCGGTGCGATTCGCGGGGAAAACCGACGGGCGGCGCGTTCGGATTCTGGTGCCGCCGACGCTCATCATCGAATCGGTGAGCCTTGGCCACGAACTGCACGACCGTCGGACCAAAAAGCGGTGGTACGCCGAGTTCGGCGTGCCGCATTACTGGATCCTCGACCCGGCGTCGCGCTCATTACAGTGCCTCGTCCTCGACGGAGCGAGTTATCGCCTCGATGCCGAGGGGCGCGATCAGGAGGAGGTTCGGCCCGCCCTCTTTGAAGGTCTGACGATCCCGCTCGGCACGCTGTGGGCCGAGTGAAAACGCGGCCGCCCGGACATCCCTGTCCGGGCGGCTCACCTGACGGTGCCGGCGCACTCCGTTGCGGCCGTTAGGGCATCACCAGTTTTTGGCCCGCCTTGAGGGTGGCGGGCGTGAGGCCGGGGTTGGCCTCGGCGATCCGCCGCCACTCGCCTCCGCTCCCGTACTGTTCCCTGGCGATCCGAAAGAGCGTGTCCCCCTGCTTCACGAGGTACGTCCGCCCGGCCGAACGCCCGGGCTTGCCCTTCGCCGGGGCGATGATTGCTTTGGAAGCATGAGCGACGCCCGGTGCAGGCGTCGCCCCATTCGGGGAATTCACTGGCGCATAGGACTCGTCCGCCCCGGGCGGCAGATAACCGGGCCCCGCGGACCGCGCGGCATAGGCAGAGCTTGCCGTCGTCGCGTAGGAGGCGGGCAGCGCCCGCGGAACCGAGGGCGGGATCGCGTAGACCGACGGCGCGTGCGTCGTGCGCGGCGCGGTCACGTCGAGCACCGACGTCGTCGGCGACATCCCTTGTTGCGCCGCGGGCTTCGGCTGCGCCTGCTGGCACCCGGCCACCACCGCGATCGCTGCCACCGAAATCGGGATCCACAATCTCACGCGCGATCTCCTCGACAGGAACATTGATCCCATGCGGGCGAAGCGCCCGTCGAATCTCTGCGGGTTTTATCGGACGACGCCGTTTCGAAAGTTGAACCGGAATCGATGAATTGGGTGCTTGTTGTGGGTTGTTTGTTGTGGGTTATTGGTGGAAGGTCGCGAGCCTGCGGTCCATCGGACCCACATCCAACCGACACCCGGCTCACGTGTAGGGTTCAACCCACAACCCACGCTATCATTCCCTCAATGCATCCAAGTGTGATCATGCTGGTGCTGATGCTGATCGGCATCGGCGCGGCGGTGTGCCTGGCGGTTGTGTTTCTGATGGCGTGGTCGCTGACGCACCCGCCGCGAATGACCGACGGGAAGGCGGCCTGGGTGCTGCGCCGGCTGTCGCCGGGGGACTTGGGATTGCCGTTCGAGGAACTCGCGTTTGACGTCCGCGACGAAAACGGAAGCCCACTGAAGATCGCGGCCTGGTGGATCCCGCATGACCGCGCGGAGGGCCGGTGCGCGGTGCTGATCCACGGGTACGCCGACGCGAAGGTGGGCGCGATCGCGTGGGCACCGGTGTGGCATTCGTTGGGGTTCAATCTGCTCGTCGTTGACCTGCGAGCACACGGGGAGAGCGGCGGGTCGGTCTGCACCGCCGGGTTCCGCGAGCGGCACGATCTGGCACAGGTGATCAATGAACTTCGCACGCTCCGGCCGGACCAGACGCGGCAGATCGTGCTGGTGGGGATCAGCCTCGGCGCAGCCGTCGCCGCCGCCGCGGCGATGGAGACCTCCGATGTTTCCGCGGTCGTGATGGAAAGCCCCTACGCCGACTTCAGCCGCGCGGCGATGGCCCACATGGACCGGCAAGGCGCGCCGGGCCGGCCCCTGCAGCGTGCGGCGATCCGACTGGCCGAGTGGCTGACGCGCGCCGACTATGATGCGGTTCGTCCTTCCGAACTGGTCGCGCGGGTCCCCTGCCCGGTGCTCATCATCGAATCGGGGAACGATCCGTTCCTCGCGTCAGACGATCGCGCTGCATTTCAGGAGGCGGTCGCGAAGCGTTCGCCGGAGCAAGGCCCGTCTGAGATTTGGATTGTCGCCGGCGTCGAGCACCTCATGGCGATCAGCGCCGACCCCCAAGCTTACTGCGACCGGCTCCGCCGCTTCCTGCGGCAGGCGTTGATCCTCGTGCCGTCCGACATTCTGGCCCCATCGTGATCCCAAAATCGATCCCTGGAGTACCAGGCAAGGGGAGGACGAACCGTTCCCCTATGCCGCCTCTTACCGATCCCCGTAAAAGATTTTTATGATTGCATCGATTTTTCGCTTGCGATAAACTCACCGCACTGCTAGCCGGTGGCATCGTCCTCGGCTCAATTCGAGCGGGCGCACCGGCGGCTTACGACCCAAAGACGCGGCGGGATCTCTCCCGGTTTTGACGGGCCTGCGTTGCCCGCTCGCGTGCGTTGGGGGGCTTCTTGATGCCCCACTTTATTTGCGGCTGCATATAAATCGCGCTCGGATCGCGCGCGACTGTGGACCGGGCCGATGGCATCGCGTCATCGGCCGCCAAGGCTCCCTGCGCGCGCGACGAGTTCGCGGGAAGGATGAATCGCCATGTTCGGTTCACGATCGAACCGTCGGCCGTTTTCCAGCACCAAGAGTCTTCGCCTGGCCTGCTGCTGCGGCCCGCTGGCGCTGTTGGCCGCGGCCTCGGCCGCGCGGGCGGGGCTGTCGTACACGCTGACCGACTTGGGATCGGTCCCGGGCGGCTCCGCGAGCAACCCGTACGCGATCAACAACCTGGGCCAAGTCGTCGGCCAGGACAGCGTCGCGGGCCAATCGGTGGCGTTCGAATACAGCGCCGGGAGCATGCAGGCGTTGAACGTGCCCGCCGGGCCGGGGAACGGGGCGTCGGGCATTAACGACGCGGGCCAGATCGTCGGCCAGTATTCCCTCGTCGGGTTCATCTACAGCGGCGGAACGGCGCAGACGATCCCGTTGGTCCCCCACGGCATCAACGACGCCGGTCAGGTCGTGGGGGATGCCAACAGCCACGCCGTCCTCTATCAGAGCGGCAGCGTGAAGGACCTGGGCACGCTGGGCGGCGCGGGTTCCACTGCTTCGGCCATCAATAACGCCGGGCAGGTGGTCGGCAGCGCGCACGTGTCCAGCGGCGACTCCCACGCGTTCCTTTACGCCGGCGGCGCAATGCAGGACCTGGGAACGCTCGGCGGAACCGGCAGCGAGGCGAGGGGCATCAACGACGCAGGGCAGGTCGTCGGTGATTCCACCCTCCGCGGCAGCTCGGACGAAGAGGCCTTTCTGTACACCAACGGCAAGATGATCGGCCTGGGCGGCTTCGGCGCCGGGGACAGCGGGGCCGAGGGGATCA
>DASXMX010000483.1:0-8053 GCA_036495445.1 Tepidisphaeraceae bacterium | reverse complement strand
GACGTTCGTCGCCCCGCTCGCCTGCTTCATGCGGGTGCTGGAAGGCAACCACACTCACGTCGTGACCGTCAACGACTACCTGGTGAAGCGCGACGCGAGCTGGATCCGGCCCGCGTTCGAGGCCCTGGGCCTGTCCGTCGGCTTCATCCAGTCCGACATGGAGCCGGGTGGGGAGACGCGCCGCAAGCAGTACGAGTGCGACGTCACCTACGGCACCAACAGCGAGTTCGGCTTCGACTACCTGCGCGACAACATGAAGGAGCGGGCCGACCTGCAGGTGCAGGGCCCGCTCGACTTCTCGATCGTGGACGAGGTGGACTCGATCCTGATCGACGAGGCCCGCACGCCGCTGATCATCAGCGGCGCCGCCCACGACGACGCGCCCAAATACCGCGCGGCGGACGCCGTTGCCCGCAAGGTGATGGAGCTGAACAAGCCGTGGGACGCGATCGAGAAGGAAGTCGATGCGGCCAAGCGCGCCATCAAGGCGGCCGAGGGTGACGCGGAGAAGGCAAAGACCAAGGAAGAGAAGGCCGCCGCCCACAAGCGCCGCGAAGAGGGCGAGGTAAGGCTCGCCGAGGCCGAGAAGAAAAAGGAAGGCGTCGTCCAGTACTACGAGGTCGAGTGGGATCGCAAGAGCGTCCACCTGACGCACGAAGGGATTGCCGCCGCCCAGGACATCGCCGGCGTCGGCAGCTTCTACATCGGGTCGAACATGGAGTGGCCGCACCTGATGGAGCAGTCCATGCGGGCCCACGTCGTCTACGAGAAGGACAAGGACTACGTCGTCGAGCGCGGCCAGCGGGGCGAGATGGAGGTCGTGATCGTCGACGAGTACACCGGCCGCAAGATGGTCGGCCGCCAGTGGAGCGATGGCTTGCACCAGGCGGTGGAGGCCAAGGAGCGGGTGCCGATCAAGCAGGAAACCCAGACGCTGGCGACGATCACGCTGCAGAACTTCTTCAAGCTCTACAAGTCGCTGTCCGGCATGACCGGCACGGCCCAGACCGAGGCCGAAGAGTTCAGCAAGATCTATCGCCTCGAGGTCGTGACGATCCCCACCAACCGGCCCGTCGTCCGCCAGGACAACGAGGACCGCGTCTACCGCAAGGAGCGGGAGAAATGGGAGGCGATCATCGACGAGATCAAGGCGATCAGCGATGTCGGCCGCCCGGTGCTCGTCGGCACCACCAGCGTCGAGAAGAGCGAGATGCTCTCGACGCTGCTGAAGCGGAAGTACGGCGTCCAGCACGAGGTGCTGAACGCCAAGTACCACGAGCGTGAGGCGCAGATCGTGGCCCTTGCCGGGCAGACGCACACGAACGTGCACGGCGAACTGGTCGGCAACGTGACGATCGCCACGAACATGGCCGGCCGCGGGACCGACATCAAGCCGGCCCGCGAGACGTTCTACGACGTGACCAACGCCCCGGCCGACAAGACCGGCGGCAAGTACGTCCTCACCCAGCGCGGCACGGGCAAGACGATCGAGGTCGATACGACCGACGAAAGCAGCCCGCTGGCCGGCGTCTTTCAGCTCAAGGCAGGCGCCAAATCGGTCGGCGGGCTGCACGTGATCGGCACCGAGCGCCACACCGCCCGCCGGATCGACAACCAGCTCCGCGGCCGGTCCGGCCGGCAGGGCGACGCCGGCTCCAGCCGCTTCTACGTCTCGCTCGAAGACGACCTGATGAAGATGTTCGCCGGCGAATGGGTCATCAAGATCCTTGGGTTTCTTGGCATGGAGGAGGGCGTTGCCATCGAGGACAAGCGCATCACCAAGGGCATCCTCAAGGCCCAGAAGAAGGTCGAGGAGCGGAACTTCCTGGCGCGCAAGAACCTGCTCGACTACGACGAGGTGATGGACCACCAGCGGACCACGTTCTACGGCATGCGGCAGCAGGTGCTGGAGGGCCGCGAGGTCGACCAGGTGATCTGGGGCATGATCGGCGACGCGATCGAGGACGCGGTCGAGAAGTACATCGGCAAGGACTACGTCGCCGCCACGATCAGCGAGTGGGCCCGCACCAATTTCGAGACCAACATCGAGGCCGACGACCTTCGCGGCATGCACGGCCTGGACGAGCTCGAGCACTTCCTCAAGGATCAGGCCAAGGCCGAGGCGCAGACCAACATCACCGCCACGCTCGGCGAGTTCATGGGCGAGGACGATGAGCCGTCGGGCTGGGACACCAAGGGCCTGTCGAGCTGGGCGATGAGCCGCTTCCATGTCAACCTCCCGCAGAACCAGATCCGCAAGATGGACGCGACGGAGCTGGACGAGCGACTGCGCGAGGCGGCCGAAGAGCAGATCATGAAGCGGGACGTGTCCGGCCTGCAGAAGTATCTCGAGCCGCTCTACGCCGAGCGCGAGCTGGCGGACTGGGCCAAGGAGAAATTCGCGATCGACATCGACCCCAAGGAGTTCACGCTCCCCACCGGCCGCGACAACGACCGCAAGCCGGCCGAGGAGATCGCCAGGCTGATCGAGGACCGCGCCCGCGAGGCGTACGCCCGCCGGGAGATCGAATACCCGATCGATCACATGATGGCGTTCGCGTTCGGCCAGGGCGACGGGCAGTCCGTCGACAACCCCTACGCCGCCGACTACGTCCGCGCCTGGGCGCGGGCGAAGCACGGCGTCGAGCTCACGCTCGAACACCTCGCCGGCCTCCCGCTCCGCAAGCTGCGGGACGAATTGATCGGCTACCAGGAGAAGGCGCTGGTGGACGGCGAGCTCGCGAAGGAGATCGACAAGATCGCCGCCGAGAACCCGACGCCCGAGGCGATGGTGGCCGCGTTCAACCGCCGGTTCACCTCCAACTTTACCCCCCGCATCTTCGAGCCGAAGGACGAGCGGGGCAAAGCGAAGCTCGACGGCCAGGCGCCGCTCGCGCCGCGCGACGTGCTGTTCCAGAAGGCCCGCGGGTTCCTCCGCCAGGAGCTGACCGACCTGGAGCAGTTCGTGCTGATCCAGATCTTCGACCAGACCTGGAAGGACCACCTGTACGCGATGGACATGCTCAAGGGGAGCGTCGGGCTGGCCGGCTTCGCCGAGCAGGACCCGCGGATCGTCTACAAAAAAGAAGGGTACGAGTACTTCAAGCAGATGATGGCCGGCGTGCGGGACAAGGTGACCGACCTGATCTTCCGCGCCCGGATCGTCGGCGCGCAGCAGGCCCGCAGCGCCTACCGGGAAACGGCCGCCGTCCACGAGGAGGCGGGCGGTTACGGCGTGGGCGAAAACCTCGCCGCCACCGCCGGCGTCGAGAAGGGCCAGGAGGTCCACACCGCCGCCGAGCAGGCGGAGGCCCAGGCCGAAGCCGGCGGCGCCGCCGCGACCAAGACCATCGTCCGCGAAGCCCCCAAGGTCGGCCGCAACGACCCATGCCCCTGCGGGTCAGGCAAGAAATACAAGAAGTGCTGCGGCCAGCACGTCGCATAGCGGTTGTGCGGGCTGATCTTGAATGAAGACGGGGATGGGAACCGATGCGGTTTCCGTCCTCGTTTCGTTCGTGAAAGAAACGAGGCTATACTCCCGTCGTGAGCCGTGCCTGGTCCGAACTTCCCTTGATTGATCGGATGGTGCTGGCCGTGGAGCGCGTGCGCGAGCGGTTGTTGCGGGCGGCCAAGGCGCTGGAAAGCGCGAACATTCCCTACGCCGTCGCCGGCGGGAACGCGGTCGCCGCATGGGTGGCGACGGTCGAGCCGTCCGCGGTCCGCAACACCCTGGATGTCGACGTCCTGCTTCGACGTACTGATCTGGAAGCCGCGACGCGCGCCTTGGAAGCCGCGGGTTTCGTCCACCGTAAGACGGCCGGTGTTGACATGTTCCTGGACGGGCCGGAGGCTCGGGTACGCGACGCCGTTCACATCGTGTTTGCTCGGGAGAAGGTCCTTCCCAATCGAACCGAAGCGGCACCGGACGTGGACGAATCGGATAAGACCGATCAATTCCGGGTGGTGACGCTACAGAGTCTCGTCCGGATGAAACTGACCTCGTTTCGGGACAAGGACCGAGCCCATCTGAGGGATATGTTGGAAGTCGGGTTAATCGATGGTTCCTGGGTGAATCGCTTCACGCCTGAGTTGGGGGCGCGACTTCAAGAGCTGATCGACACGCCCGAAGGGTGATCTCAATTGTCATGGGAAGCCATTCAATGGGCCGCCTGTTTGCAGTCCTGGCGATTTCGATCATGACCCTCACGGCTCGCGCGTACGGCGCGGGCGATCAGCCCAAGCCTAATGTCCTGATCATCCTCGCCGATGACATGGGCTTTTCCGATGCGGGCTGCTACGGCGGCGAGATCCACACGCCCAACATCGACCGGCTGGCAGCGGGAGGAATCCGGTTCACCGACTTCCACAACACCGCGCGCTGCTGGCCGAGCCGGGCGGCGCTCTTGACCGGGTATTACGCCCAACAGGTCCGCCGCGACACGATCCCCGGCGTTGCATTCCCGACCGGTGCGGGAGGCGCCCGCCCGCCGTGGGCGAAGCTCCTGCCGGCCATGCTCAAGCCGCTCGGGTATCGCTCGTATCACGCCGGCAAGTGGCACATCGACGGGCCTCGTGACACACGGGCATGTCGGGAGCACTAACGTTCTGCCTACGAGTTCGCATGCGCGTGGACCTGTTTTTCCGCGTGATAACTGCTGCGGACGAGGGGCCCGGATTCGACGTGGCGAATGCCACGATCTTCTCCGCGTCGCTTCCACCCCGCGAACTCGTCCGGATGCACCCACCTCACCACCGGCAGGTGCTTCGGCGTCGGTTGGAGGTATTGGCCGAGCGTGAGGATGTCGCAGCCGATCGCAACCAGGTCGCCTAGCACGGCGTCGATCTCGTGCGCCTCCTCGCCCAAGCCGAGCATCATTCCGGTCTTGGTGACAAACCCCTGCGACTTTGCGATCTGCAGCAGCTTCAGCGACCGCGGGTACTTCGCCTGCGGCCGCACCTGCTTGTAGAGGCGGGGGACGGATTCAATGTTGTGGTTGAGGATGTCGGGCCGCTGGTCGAGGACTTTTTGCAGCGCGTCCCAGTCGCCGCAGAAGTCGGGGATGAGCACTTCGACGCTGGTGCCGGGCGACTGCAGGCGGATCTGGCGGATCGTCTCGGCCCAGACGCCCGCGCCGCCGTCGGCAAGTTCGTCGCGGTTCACACTGGTGATGACGATGTGCTTCAGGCCCATCGTCGCCACGGCCTTGCCGACGCGCACCGGCTCGTCCAGATCGAGCGTCGGCGGGCGGCCCGTCGCGATGTGACAGAACCCGCACGACCGGGTGCAAACGTCGCCCAGGATCATCAGCGTCGCGGTCCCGGCGGCCCAGCACTCGCCCATGTTCGGGCACTTGGCCGACTGGCAGACGGTGTGGAGCCGCTGGTCGTTGACGAGGTTGAGCAGCTTGAGGTAGCCCTCGCCCGAGGGCATTTTCATCTTCAGCCACGAGGGCTTGCGGCCCAATCCAGGCGTCGTGGGAGCGGCCTCGGACGCCAAAACCAGATGATTGAGGGAAACTGCCATAGGGCGCGCGACCTTGCCAATCGTGCCGGCGGATCTTAGGGATTTCGGGCTGACCGATCAACGCGATGGAACGGGACGCCACTCCCGTCCTCCCAGATTCCCCGATTCTGAACGATACGCAACCCCGTTGGCAGGGTGGGCATTCTGGGACGTCAGATGGGGCCGAAAACACCGCGAATTCATCAAGTCTTATCCCAAATTCTATTGTTCTTTCTTCCGACGTAGAAATAGACTTGCTAGGATTCATGGGCCGAGTGCGAGGCACCCGGCTCACTTCCCTCTCCGGGCAAGAAGCGACAAGAAAACTCAGGGCACCGGGGCCATTTTTAAGCGTATGGTCAGTATGTCCACTGCTGCGCAGGAATTGAAACATCCACATCCGCCCGACGCCACGGACGTCGATTCACCGACGGGGCAGGGAGCGATCCGCGCGCTGCGGAGCGAACTGGCCGAAGCCGGCCGCCGGCTCCGTGAGAGAGAAGACCGGTGGGACCTGCTCGTCCTTGCCGCCGAGCAGGGGATCTGGGATTGGGTTTCCGGGACCGATCGGATGGACTGGTCGCCCCAGTTCACTCGCATGTTGGGGTATGCCGAGGGCGAGATCGCGCCGAGCGTGGCCGCGTTCAACGCGCTGCTCCATCCCGACGATTCCGCCGCCATCTGGCGGGCGATCGACGAGCACGTCGCGGGCAAAACCGACCTGTTCGAGGCTGAGTTCCGTTTGCGCGCCAAGGACGGCTCCTATCGCCGGATCCATTCACGCGGGAAGGCGAAGGTGGGCGAGCGCGGGGCGGCCGTCCGCGTCGTCGGCCTGCACGCCGACATCACTGACCGCAAGCAGGCCTCCGAGAGTTCCGCGCCCGTCGCCCCGAAACCAGCCGGCTCCGTCGACCCGCGGGTCGCCAGGACGCATTGCAAAACCTGCAACAGCGACCTGCTGGTCCGCTCCCGCTGGCGGCTATGGGAGCGGCCGATGATCTTCCTGCTGCAGCGCCCCGTCCGCTGCCGCACCTGCGGCCGCCGATCGTTCAAGCCCCTCTGGGCCGGCGTGCCTCGCCCGGCGAATGCTCGCCGGAAATATACTTCCAACACTCCGTCAGATTCCTGACCCGCGCATTCGTCTAGCCGGGTAAGGAGCAACATGAACCGGTTGTCGTCCAGTTTGCGGTTACGCCTCTTGTCACTCAGTTCTCCGAGTGGCCGGGGTCGTGCTGCACCCGGATGACTTGAGCCGCCCGCGATGCGAGCGGGCCAGATCATCGGAATGCGGACGCGAACCCCGGAAATCTCCGGGGTTTTTCGTTGGCGGTGTCGCTTCACCCGCGTAGCCCAACGGCAGAGGCGTCCGCCTCAAGAGCGGAACAGTGTGGGTTCGACTCCCACCGCGGGGATCGCGGACGTAGCCCAACCGGCAGGAGGCACGACGTTGAGGTCGTCGGCAGTGCGAGTTCGAATCTCGCCGTCCGCACTGGAAACAAACGGAGGAATGTATGGGACGCGAAATGATGTACAGGCAATGCTTGCTTTCGAAGCCCGTGGAGGGCGGCCAGGCGTACATGGTCTCGTGGGTCCGCCAGGCGGTCGCGATTCCCGGTGCCCGCCTGCGCGGGCTCGAGGATCCCGAAACGGGGCGCGTCGAGGAAGGCTGGCAGGTCATCGACGCGACCGATCCGCCGATGCCCGAACACGTGCTGCTCAAGCAATCGCGCGATTGGAAGCGCACCCGATCGGCGTCCGACATCTGATCGGCCGTCGCGTGACGAAACGGAGAGTAAACCCGCGTGGCGCGGGCACGGTCCGCTAAACCGATGGGGCGCCTCGGGCGTCTGTGGGTCGGGTCCACTGCTCTCCGCTTGCGACACGGGAGGGCGAGGCTCCCGCCGAGCCGAGCCTCGCTCGAAAGACCCGGCTCGGCAGGAGCCTCGCCCTCCCAGCAGGTAGGCAGGGGGATCTTGGTTGGCCCCACGACCCTGGAAATGTCGGCCCCGGCTCGCCGGGGGGAGCGTTCGATTCGCTCGCCTACCGCTTCGTGCCATGTGCTTGTGCGTCGGATACACGGAAGGGTTGGTACATGGGCAAGTCCGCTCCGCTCGAAACGGAGTAGTCGCCGCCAGGCGACTTGCCGGTTCAACTCCGGCCCCTTCCTTCGAGGAGGTGCTGACTGCTGACTGCTGAGTCCTGAGTGCTGAGTGAATACCCGCACAGGACTCGGGACTTCTTCGTTCGGGAGGGCAGCGGGCGGCGGCGCTCGACCGGCCTTGAACGCCGGGCCGGCCTCAGGGCCGATGGTTCGACTCCATTGCCCTCCGTTCCCATCGCCGGGTGATGCGTTATGATCGCCGGCCATGCATCCGCGGCGTATCAGCATCCTGGGCGTGGGGCTCCTCGGCGGGTCGATCGGGCTTGCCGTTCGGCAACGGATCACCGGGTGCCGGGTGGTAGGGTATGGGCATCGCGCCCCGACGCTGCAGGCCGCGTTGCAGTCGGGGGCGCTGGACGAAGGTTACGAGGATCCGGCGGAAGCGGTGC
>DASXMX010000482.1:0-6429 GCA_036495445.1 Tepidisphaeraceae bacterium | reverse complement strand
CCTTGAGGTCGTCCTTCAGCACGTAGACGGTCATCAGCTTGCGGTTGGCCTCGTCCACCCGCACCCGGTCGACGACTTCGCGGCCATACTTGGCCACGACGTGGAACAGGTCGTAGACGACGGCGGCGTTGGGGCAGTGCTTCTTTGACCACCCGCCTGCAGGCCGGGTCGATGACCGCCGTCGCGTAGCGGTGGCCCTTCTGGATCGCGAACTCGTCGATCGCCAGCCGCGCCACGCTCGCAGACGGGAGATGAACCATAAACTGTACTTGCCGCTTATGCGCGATCGATGAACTGGTGACGGCAATGGCCATCCGACTTGCGCCTGAAACGGAACGGTTGATCGTAACCCCTGGAATAGCGAACCTTCCCGGCTCGGCCGGGCTTGGCAATTGGCGCCTCAGTAGTTCCCTCCCCACAGATACTGCATCCGCGGATGGGCGAAGGAGTCGATCACCTGCCGGTCCACGTTCACGTTCACCCCGTTGGTGTTCACGCCCTGCGACTTGAAGCTGCCGAGTTGTGATTGGGCGAACGGCAGGCGATCGAGCAGCGTGACATGTTCCTCGTATTTGACCACCGTCGGCTTGCTCAGGTGCGCGTTGGTCGCGGCCCATGTCACCGCGGCGTCGAGATATCCGAGTTCGTCGACCAAGCCGTTGGCCAGCGCCTCCTGCGCGGTGTAGGCCTTGCCGTTGGCGATCTCGTCGATGCCGGGCTTGAGGCTCGCCCGGCGGCTCTTGCCGACGACGGACTTGAACTGCCGGAAGGCGGTGTCGACGAGGCCTTGCAGGTACTGTTCCGTCTTCTCGTCCGACGTCTGGAACGGGGATCCGGCGGCCTTGTAGGGCGTGCCGGTGGAGACGATCGTCTTGTCCTTCACGCCCCACTTTTGCATCAGGTCGGCGACATTGTAGCGGGGCCAGAGGACGCCGATGCTGCCGGTGATCGTCGTCTGCTCGGCGACGAGGTGGTCGGCGCCGCAGGCGGCGTAGTAGGCGCCACTGGTCGCCATCGCCCGCATCGACGCCGCCACCGGGATGCCCGGGTGGTCCTGCTTGAACTTCATGATCCGGCTGTAGATCTCGTCCGACGGCGTCACCTCGCCGCCGGGCGAGTCGATCTCGAGCACCAGCGCCTTGATCGACTTGTCCTCATCGACATGGCGCATGAACCGCTCGAACTTCGCACGGGTGGCGTCGGTGATGACGCCGTCAATCGGGACGACGGCGATCTGCTGGTTGGCGTCGCCCGACGTCAGCACGGTCGAGTTCACGCCATGGTCGAACGAGTCGCCGACGATGCTCGCCCCCAACAGGAGGTTGAGCAGAAGGGAGCCGCCGAGCATCAGGATCAGCACGACCAGGAACAGTGCCCGCCCCACCCCGCCTCGCCGGGTCGGAGGCGGGGGCGGATAAAACATGGGCGGCGGACGGTACCCCGGCGGCGGTGGCATCACCCCGCCCGCTGGCGGGTAGCCGCCGGGCGCGGGCGGCGGCGCAAACGCGCTGCGCGGATCGATCGGACCTTGCCCCGGAGGAATTTGCTGCGTCATATGGGTTTGTTCGCGAAACAGATCAGATCCATTCGGAAACGCCGGAACACCGCTTGAGTTCGGCGAGCTCAGTCGAGCCGCGGTTTCGCGCCGGGCGCGCCTTCACGCCCCACCGCCGAACCGCGATCGCCACCCGGATTACTGTCCTTGTCCATTCCGTCGTCCCTCGACCTTCGCATCATACTCGACCGTCACCGTCCCCGCAGTCCCCCCGCGGACCGCAAAATCGCCAATGACCGTCATCTTCCGCGGCCGCAGGACCTCGACCAGATCATCACAGATCGTGTTCACGACCGATTCGTAAAAGATCCCCTTGTTGCGATAGGCGAAGAAGTAGAGTTTCAGGCTCTTCATCTCCACGCAATACCGGTCCGGCACGTAGCGAATCGTGATCGTCGCAAAATCGGGCTGGCCGGTCACCGGGCAGACGCTGGTGAACTCCGGGAAGACGAACTGGACCTGGTAGTCGCGTTGCGGGCGCGGGTTCTCAAACGCTTCCAGGATCGACCGCGGGTTGTCGACCTGGCTCGGACTTAACTGAGACTTGGCCCCAAGCTGGGTCATCCGCGGTGCGGAAGGGGTCGGGGACGGTTTTTGCTTCGCCATGGCCCGATTGTACGCCTCCGGCGGGGTTCGGCGATTCGAGCCGGATCAACTGGACGATCCGCTCGAGTTTGAACGTCCGCTGCTCGCCGCGGAGATGGCAATGGGCGACCAGCATCAGTTCGCCGTTCGACCGGCGGATGTGCAGCGGCTGAATTACGCGCTCGGTGCGGCTCTGGCGGGCATCCAGATACTGCATCATCACCGGCTTGCGCTGTTCCAGCGCCTCTTCCAATTCCAGCGGCAGGAGGCTTTCCCGCGGGCTGATCGGGAGCAAACCCATCGGGCCGCCCTGCTCGCGGATCGCGTCGCACAGGCACACATTCCACCCGCCGACCGGCTCCATCAGCTTCTCGAAGACTGCGGCGGTCGTCTGGGCATCGGCCAACGCACGGTGGGCAACCGAAGGACAAATCCCCAGCCGCGGCGCGAGCATCTGAAGCCCGTTTCCGCCCCGGCCGAACCGCCGGCGGGCAATGCGCACCGTGTCCATCACCGGCGCGTCCCCCAACACCTCGGCGATCTCTTTGCCGCACCGGCGGAATTCCTTGCGGAGGAATGACAAGTCGAACCGGACGTTGTGCCCCAGCACGACCGCCCCTTGGAGCAGTTCCAACGCGGCGGGAAGCTGGTCCGCAAACGTCGGCTGCCCGTCCACCATGGCTTGCGAGATGCCGGTGAGGGCGGTCACGCCGGGACTCACCCGGCGTTGCGGGTCGATCAGTTGCTGATACTCGGCGACCGTCTTCCCGTTCTCGACGCGCACGATGCCCAGTTCGATCACGCGATGACCGAACTCAGCCGACGCCCCGGTCGTCTCGGTATCCAGAAACGCCAGCGGTGTCTCATGCAGTCTTTGAAGCAGAGAAAAGGCCATTCCGTTACCGTTGAGGGCCATCCGTGTGAGGAGATCCGCTCTGATCATACGGCCGCACGTCCCAAAAGATCTTGCCGAGCGCTTGGGAGGGCGAGGCTCCTGCCGAGCCGCGTCGTTCGAGTAAGCTCCGGCTCGGCAGGAGCCTCGCCCTCCCCAATGCACGGCCCGGTCCGCCCCGGTCCGAGAATGTGACTTTTCGCCTGCCGGACTCTCCGCTAACCTTGACCCTGCTAACCCCCCGATAACTGAGTGTGCGGGTTCAGGATTAGGAGCTTTATGGCATCGAATAGCCGCAAGAGAGCGTTAATCACGGGCATCACCGGGCAGGATGGGTCGTACCTGGCCGAGCTGCTGTTGAACAAGGGATACGAGGTGCACGGGATCGTCCGCCGCAGCTCGTCGTTCAACACGGGGCGAATCGGGCACCTGTACGTCGATCCGCACGCCGAGGACGCGCGCCTGTTCCTTCATTACGGGGACTTGGTGGACGGGACCGGCCTGCGGGAGATCCTCACCCGCGTGCAGCCGCACGAAGTCTACAACCTCGGCGCCCAGTCGCACGTCCGCGTGAGCTTCGACCAGCCGGTCTACACCGTCCAGTCCGACGCGCTGGGCACGATCAACCTGCTGGAGGCGATCCGCGACACGCACCAGCCGACGCGGTTCTACCAGGCTTCCAGCAGCGAGATGTACGGCAAGGTGGTCGAGACGCCGCAGACCGAGAAGACGCCCTTCTATCCCCGCAGCCCGTACGCGTGCGCGAAGGTCTACAGCTTCTGGCAGACGGTGAACTACCGCGAGGCGTACGAGATGTTCGCCTGCAACGGCATCCTGTTTAACCACGAGTCGCCCCGCCGCGGCGAGACGTTCGTCACCCGCAAGATCACGCGCGGCGCCACGCGGATCAAGGAACGGTTGCAGGCCAAGCTCTACCTGGGCAACCTCGACGCCAAGCGGGACTGGGGCTTCGCCGGCGACTACGTCGAGGCGATGTGGCTGATGCTCCAGCAGGACAAGGCGGACGACTACGTCATCGCCACCGGCGAGACGCACAGCGTCCGCGAGTTCCTCGACGAGGTCTTCGGCCTGCTGAACCTCGACTGGCACGAGCACGTCGAGATCGACCCGCGCTACTTCCGACCCAGCGAAGTCGACCTGCTCCTGGGCGACCCGGCCAAGGCCAAGCGGCAGCTCAACTGGAAGCCCAAGGTCACGTTCAAGGCGCTGGCCAAGCTGATGACCGAAACCGACTGGGCGCTGGCGCGCCGGGAACGGCTGCTGGTCGATCAGGGACACCAATCCGTGGCGTGAGATAACCCAATCTCGAATCTCGAATTTGAGATTTCAGATTTGAATTCGTTCGGCAATTCGGTTTGAACACTTCCATGGCTGTTTCCACTACCGACAGAATCGTTGTAACCGGCGGCGCCGGCTTTCTTGGCAGCTTCGTCGTCGAGCGGCTCCGCGCCCGCGGGTACAGCGACATCGTCGTCCCCCGCCGCCGGGAGTACGACCTGACCCGCGAGGCGGACGTCGAGCGGCTTTACGCCGACCACAAGCCCGCCGTCGTCATGCACCTAGCGGCGGAGGTCGGCGGGATCGGCGCCAACCGCGACAACCCGGGCCGCTTCTTCTTCGCCAACGCGGCGATGGGCATCCACCTGATCGAGGCGGCGCGCAAGGTCGGCCTCAAGAAGTTCGTCCAGGTCGGCACGATCTGCGCCTACCCGAACCTGACGCCCGTCCCGTTCAAGGAATCGGACCTCTGGAACGGCTACCCGGAGGTGACCAACGCCCCCTACGGCGTCGCCAAGAAGGCGCTGCTGGTGATGTGCCAGGCCTACCGCCGGCAGTATGGGCTCGACGCGATTTATCTGCTGCCGGTGAACCTGTACGGCCCGCGGGACAACTTCGACCTGCACACCTCGCACGTCATCCCCGCACTGATCCGCAAGTGCGTCGAGGCCCGCGACCGGGGCGACAAGGCGATCACCGCCTGGGGCACCGGCTCGGCCAGCCGAGAGTTCCTTTACGTCGAGGACTGCGCCGAGGGGCTCGTCGCCGCGATGGAGCGGTACGAGTCGCCCGAACCCATGAACCTCGGCTCCGGCCGCGAGATCAGCATCAAGGATCTGACGCACCTCGTCGCCAAGCTCGTCGGCTTCCAAGGGGAGGTCGTCTGGGACACCAGCAAACCCGACGGCCAGCCCCGCCGCTGCCTCGACGTCACCCGCGCGAAGCAGGAGCTTGGCTTCATCGCGGGCACGACGCTCGAGGGCGGGCTGCGAAAGACGATCGAGTGGTACGAGAAGAACCGCGCCGGAAGCAAACACGCCTGATCGCCGACGCACCGATCCCGATTCTCACCCGACGACCAGCCGCGCCTTCTTCGGCGCAGTGTGCACCCGCGCCGTCGCCCCGGCGTTGAACTCCAGAAAGTCGGATTCGACGCCGTCGCTGAAGATCACGCCGTTCGACGCCATTTCAGATTCGATGGCGATCTCCTGCCCCGGCTCGATGATCCCGGACACGAGCCGCGTGCCGGACGCCTTGCTGACGAACGGCTCGCGGACCACGAAGACGAGCCGCGGATCTTCCCATGGGAAACGCAAAGGCCGTGGTGCTGCCGCCTGGCCCGCAAGCGCCGCGACGCCCGTCGCCATGTTGACGATGCTCGAAAGCCAGCCGGTCGAACCGGCGCCGGTCGAAACGAGCATCCCGCTCGAACTCTGTGATTCGCTGGCGCCCGCGACCGTCAGACGATATCGGGCGGAGACATGAGAGTTCACGCCGATGAACAGCTCATTGAACGCCAGCAGCCGCTGCCCGTCGTCGAGCACCGCCTCGGCCAGCGTCACCTCGCGCACGTTCGCCTTCCCATGTAACGCCGCGCGGACCGCCGACCGTGCATGTTCCGTTCGGAACGGCAGGAGGGTTCCGTCGATCCGCTGCGGATCAGGGTTAACCGCGACGATCGGCAGGCCGATCGCGTACTTCGCGGTATTGGCGACCAGCCCGTCCTGTCCAACCGTCACTACGACATCTCGCGGGCCGAATACGAAATTTGGAAGAAAGTCCCGGTCGATCACCTGGACCGGAATGTCGAACTCGTCGAAATCCAGGTCGCGCCGAATCTGCTGGACCGAGGTGTCGTATTGTTCGGCGGCGCGATCGACCTCCTCAAAACTTGCCTCCGCCAAAGCGTCGAGCTCCGCGCCGGGCGATTGGACCTTCTTGACCAATTCCCGCTTCTTGGCGCTGACGATTTGGAACCTCGCCTGCGAGCGCGTGTTGTACCGGCGGCGCAGCGCGGCCAGCTGCGTCGCCCGCGTCACGATGACGATCTTTTGATCGATTCGGAGTCCCATGGCGTGCCGGCTAATTCTTCTTATCC
>DASXMX010000481.1:0-13857 GCA_036495445.1 Tepidisphaeraceae bacterium | reverse complement strand
GCAGATGGCCGGTGCCGACAGCGGACAGCGCGACGCCGCCCGCGTCCCGCACATCCACGACGCGCCGCGCCGCGAGGAAGCGCTTGAGCGTGCGCGACGCCTCCTCCTCGATCTGCTCCCACGCAGCCTCGGAAATCGGTGCAAGCTCGCGATGCAGGTTGTTCATGCCTGGGAGTCTCCTTTCAGCGAGCCGATGCCGAGCGAGCCTTGCCGCACCGACGAGGTCGATTGTGGGATTTGGGTGCCTGAGATTTCCCCTTGCACCTGCGGGCGGACAGCAGTCTCAGTCGTCGGTTGGTCCGGCGTCACAGCTTCCAGGAATGTCGCGGAAGGGACGAAGAACAGGTTGCCGGTGACGGCGCGGCTGAAGTCCAGCAGCCGGTCGTAGTTGCCCGGCGGCCGCCCGACGAACATGTTCTCGAGCATTTGCTCGATCCGGCGCGGCGAGCGGGCATAGCCGATGAAATAGGTGCCGAACTCCCCTTTGCCCACGTCGCCGAACGGCATGTTGTCGCGCACGATCTCCACCTGCGTCCCGTCTTCCACGATCGTCGTCAGTGCGTTGTGGGCCGAGGTCGGCTTCACGGCATCGTCCAGTTCAACGTTGGCGAGTTTGGTCCGGCCGATGATCCGCTCCTGCGCCTCGACGGGCAGCGCGTTCCACCCCTGCAGGTCGTGCAGGTACTTCTGCACGATCAGGTAGCTCCCGCCGGCAAACGCCGCGTCCTCCGCGCCGATGACGGTGGCATCGACCGCGGCCGGTCCCACGGGGTTCTCCGTCCCATCGACGAAACCGATCAGGTCGCGGTCATCGAAGCACTTGAAGCCGTGCACCTCGTCCACGGCGACGACCGTACCGCCCAGCCGCGACATGATCAGCGTTGCCAGTTCGAAGCACAGGTCCATTCGCATCGCGCGGATATGAAAGAGCATGTCGCCCGGCGTGGAGACGGCATGATGTTGGCCGCGGATCTCCCTGAACGGGTGCAGTTCCTTGGGCCGCGGTGACCCGAAGAGCCGGTCCCATGCCTCGGAGCCAAACCCGAGGACGCATGACAGGCGGCCGTCGAGGTCGCGGAAGCCCACCGCGCGCAGGAGGGCGGCCAGGTCCCCGCACAGGGCCCGCACCGCGGCACGATGTTCCGGCTCGGGCTTTACCGTCAGGACGAGGAAGATGGCGGCACGCGTGAGTTGGGCGTCCACCGGCTGTGGAATGACGGGGGTCATGCTCCGCTACTCACTGGCTCGGCGATCCGCTGCCGAAGGATCAACCTGACGCACCCCATCGTTTCGCTCTCAAAAACCACGCCCTTGATCCAAGGCATTTCGGAGGATTGTCGGTGATTCTGCCGTGATCGGTTCACGAGTCAAGGCGATTGACCGACGGCGCGAGTGGGCTGCCCACCCGCATCCGTCAGTTGTCAGACAGCGGCAGCCTAGGGGCGAGCCGAATTGGGGCCGGTCGATGTGTTTGCATTCAAATAGCTGAACTGTATCAATATGCGCATTCAGTCCCTGCCTGAGAACATCCGAGACGTCCCGCCGATCGGCGTCGGTATCGGAATGCGATGGGGCGGTCAGGTGGGCAACTCCCGCAGATTCGTCGCGGATGCGGATGTTGAGCAAACCCCTTGCGTCCGCGTTTCACGGATCTGCCTTCGGTTCAGATCATTGACCCAAAGATTGGCCATCGGGTAGGGTGAACCGCCTGTTCGGCTCAGGGCGCAGCGAACCTGGAGGAGCAGTCCATGTCAAAGCAGCCTGAAGATCTCCCCGCCGCCGGATCCTCTTCGCAATGGACAAGAAGAACCTTCCTGAAAGGCGTTGGCGTTGCGGCGGTTTCCACCGAGGCGATGCTCGCGCGTGCCGCCAACGCGGCCGATGCGCCGCCCGCCGCCGATGCCCTGAACACCGTTCTTGATGGCCCGGTCAAGCTGACGCTCAACGTGAACGATCAGCAGCGGCAGGTGACCGTTGAGCCACGCATGACGTTGCTCAGCGCGCTGCGCGACCATCTCGAACCGCCGATCACCGGGGCCAAGCTGGTCTGCAACGAGGCCACCTGTGGGGCGTGTACCGTTTTACTGAACGGCAAGCCGGTCTATGGGTGCAGCGTTCTGGCCATCGATGCGGTCGGGAAGAAAGTCACGACGGCCGAAGGCCTGGGCACCCCGGAGAAGATGAACGCCGTTCAAGCGGCGTTCGTTGAGAAGGACGCGATGATGTGCGGGTTCTGCACTCCCGGCTTCGTCACCACGCTCTCGGCGCTGCTGGCGCAAAACCCGAATCCGACCGAGCAGCGGGTGCGTGAAGCGTGCCACGGGAATTTCTGCCGCTGCGGCACCTACCCGCACATCTTCGACGCCGTCCAGGCGGCGGCCAAGGCCAAGAAATAGAGCAGGCGTTATTTCGCGCGCCGCTCCGAGCGGAAAACGGATTGCGGCCGGTGGCAAACCACCCCATCCGAGGGTTTTCCATGGCAAAGAAGAAAATCAAAGTCCCGAAGATTGAGAATGGCGTGCCGGTGGGCGAAGTTGAAATCGAAGTGGATGATTCGGCCGGCCCTTCATGGGGCCCAAACGATCAGCACCGGCTGCTGAACAAACCCATGGTGCGGGTCGATGGCCCGGCCAAGGCGTGCGGCACGGCCATGTACACCCAGGACGTGCGGCCGCCCGGGATGCTGTTCGGAAAGTTCCTCGCGTCTCCGTACGCGCATGCGAAAGTCACCAAGCTTGACCTTGCGCCGGCCCAGAAGATGAAGGGCGTGAAGGCGGTGCTGCCGGTGGTGAACGTCGGCGGGGAAGTCCGCTTCGAAGGCGAACCGGTCGTTGCCGTCGCCGCCACCACGCCCGAGATCGCCGAGGATGCCACGCGTGCGGTGGTCGTTGAATACCAGGATCTGCCGCACGTCGTCAAAGCTGAAGAAGCACTGAAGCCCGGAGCCCCACAGGTTGGGGGACCAGGCGGCCGTCTCCAGAAGCGGGGGGATCCCGCCCAGACCGCCGCGGCGCTGGGCAAATGCGATGTCGTGGTTGAAGCGGAATACGTCACGCCGAGGCTGCACCATTCCTGTCTGGAAACGCACAGCATTGTGGCCGATTATCGCGGCGGCGATTCCGCGACGGTCTACGCCTCCACTCAGGGCACCTTCACCATCCCCAAGGATGCGGCCCGCGAGCTGGGGCTCCAGCAAACGAACGTCACCTCCGTCGTCCAACACATGGGCGGCGGTTTTGGGTCAAAATTTGGCATCGGAATCGCCGGACAGTGGGCGTGTCGATTGGCCAAGGCGGTGGGCGCGCCGGTGAAAATGTGCCTCACGCGACGCGAGGAATTCCTCGCATCCGGCAACGGGCCGGGCTCGATTCAAAAGTTCAAAGCCGGGGCCAACAAGGACGGCACGCTTGTCGCCGTTCAGGCAACGCAGTACGCGCTGGGCGGCATCGGCAATACCAACATCGCGGGCCAGCCGTATCAATACAATGCTCAGCATGCCTATCGCGAGGAATTGCCGGTCTATACCCACGAAGATGCGTCTGTCGCAATGCGGGCGCCGGGACATCCGCAAGCTTCCTTCGCCATGGAATCATTGATGGACGAACTGGCCTACAAACTGGGGATGGATCCCATCGAGTTCCGCAAGAAGAACATTCCCGACAAGGCCTGGCATCGCCAACTCGACCGCGGGGCCAAGGAAATCGGCTGGGCGAATCGCAATCAAACCCCCGGCGGCGGCCAAGGCCCGTTGAAACGCGGCATGGGCTGCGGCATCGGCGCCTGGGGCGGCGGCGGGAATGCCCAGTGCGTGGTCGATGTCACCATCGGTCAGGATGGTTCGGTGACGGCCGCCGTCGGCACGCAGGACCTCGGGACCGGCACGCGAACGTACATCCACGCGATCGTGGCCGAGGAGCTCGGCCTGGACATGGGGGATATCGTCGAGCAGATCGGCAATTCAAAGCTCGGCAACGCCAACGCCTCCGGCGGCTCGACGACGGCGGCCTCCCTGGCGCCGGCCGTGAAGGATGCCGCGTACAACGCCCGCATCGAGATGGCCAAACGCGTTGCGCCGCTGCTGGGCGCGCAGCCCGATGCCATTCTGTTTGACAAGCGGCAGGTAATGGGCAACGGCAAGGCGCTGAGCTGGAAGCAGGCGTGCGCGGCGCTTCCCGCCGGCGGTCTGACTGCCCGCGGCAAGTGGCAGCCCGCGCTCGCCGCCAATGGCGTCCATGGGACGAGCTTCGCCGAGGTCGAGGTGGACGTCGAAACCGGTCACGTCCATGTCGTCAAGATGTGCCACGTGCAGGACTGCGGCCTGCCCCTCAACCGCACGGCGCTTCACAGCCAGATCAATGGGGGAATGATCCAGTCGATCGGCATGGCCCTGTACGAAGGGCGGGTCATGGACAGCGCGCTGGGCGTGATGGTCAACCCCGGCTTCGGCGATTACAAGCTGCCCGGCACGCTGGAAATGCCCGAGCTGATTCCCATCATCGATGATGAGGACACCCGGCAGGCGGTGATCGGCATGGCCGAAGGCGCCAACGTGCCCGGCGTCGGGGCCATCGCCAACGCTGTGTATAACGCTTGCGGCGTCCGCGTCCGCGAACTTCCCATTACTCCCGACAAAATTCTCAATGCCCTCATGCAAGTGCGGGTAGGGTGAAGCCATGAATTCATTTCAATGGGCCAATGCCGCGACCGTCGAGGACGCCGTCAAGCTTCTGAAGCCGGCGGACGCGAAGGGCGATCCCGATGAGAAGCCGCACGCGATGGCAGGCGGGCAGGACCTGCTTACCTCGCTCAAGGCGTACATCGTGCGCCCGCCGCGGGTGGTCAATCTCAAGACCATCCAGGGATTGGACAAGATCGAAGGGGATGACAAGGGCGGCTTGAAGCTCGGTGCGACCGCGACCATTGCCCAACTGGAAGAGCATCCCGAAGTCCAGAAGAACTTCCCCGGCCTTGCCGAAGCCGCTCGCTCCATCGGCAGCCCGCAGATCCGCAATCTCGGCACGATCGCAGGCAATCTGTGCCAGCGCCCCCGGTGCTGGTACTTCCGCCTGGAGAACTTCCAATGTCGCAAGAAGGGGGGCGACGAGTGTTTCGCCCAGGGCGCGGAGAACAAGTACAACGCGATCTTTGGCGGCGGCAAATCCAATTACGTTCACCCCTCGGATCTGGCGCCCATGCTGGTCGCCCTCGAGGCGACGGCCACGATCGCTGGGCCAGACGGTGTGAGGACCGTTCCATTGGGCGAATTCTTCATCCTCCCCCATGTCAACGTGCGCCGCGAGAATGTCCTGAAGGACGGTGAGATCGTCACGCAGATTCAGGTGCCCGCTTCGCCCCTTGCGGCCCGGTCCACGTTTCTGAAGTTCAAGGAACGCGATTCCCTGGACTTCGCCATCGCGGCGGTGGCCGCCGCGGTCGAACTGGCGGGGGATAAGACGGTCCGACGCGCACGCATCGTGCTCGGAGGGGTCGGGACGATCCCCTGGCACGTCCCGGCCGCGGAAGAGTTTCTCGCCGGCAAGCCCCTGAGCGAGGCCAATGTCGCCCAGGCGGCCCACCTTGCCCTGCAAGGCGCCAAGCCGATGGAGCAGAACCAGTACAAGATTCCGCTGACCCAGACGCTGGTCCGGCGAGCCTTGATGAAGCTCAATGCGTAACACGTCAGCAGCAGAGATCGGAGAAAGCAATGAGCAGCGAATCATCGAGCAGCGAATCTTCCCATCTTCAAACGCCCTTTTGCGGGGAGCTGCGATCCAAGAAGTATTTCATGCTTGACACCATCCCATCGGAGGCCTCTGATTTACTCGATGCAAGCGGGCATTGCTGGTGCCACCATACCCAGCAGCCGATCGGACCGGATGGCTTGCACGTACTGCCCGATCTCTGCGTGCCCGGCCGAGGCTGCTATCGATCCGCGTTGCCCGCAATAAGCGAGGAGCTGTCATGAGACTCTTAATCTGCTGCACATTGGGGCTTTTGATCTCCGCGACCCGCGCCCCCGCTCCCGCCGGGCATGCTCCGATCACCGGCGACTATGTTGAGGCCCGCACCGCCAGCGTCTTCGCCGGGGCGTGCCATTACAACGGCGAACTGGTGACGACCGGGCGCGACGCCATCGCCGCCTGGAGCTTCGCCTCCGGCGCCTGGCACGGCGTCGATCTCTCCGGCGTTCGCGCTGTCGCCGCCATCAGCTCCGATGCCAACCTCGGACAGGATAGCGCCGCTCGCAAGACCGTGCTGGTGGTGGATTCCGCCGCCAGCCAGGCTCAGGCCGGCGCCGTGGTGGGCCTGCTGAAGGAAAAGTGCGGGCGTGAACTCGGACAGATCCTCTCGGTTCGACGGGACAGAGTCGCGTTCGATCACACCTCAAAGGAATATCGCGTGGCCGCCGACGGCTTCGCCGCCCTGTCCGTCCGGCCGATGCCGAACAACGAGTGCTGCACCCAGCCCGAACTGGTGTGGTATTCCCCGCTGGCCGCGCTGACCCATCGAAAGGTCGGCTACACGCTCAACGCCTCATACACCGGCAGCACGGCCGGCGAACCCTGGCAGCGCGAGGGAGAAAACAGCGCCTTCTACGGCGGCTTCTCCTGGTAATGCATTCTGATTGTGCGAACTACAGCCCGGGACTCGCTCATGCGAGCCCGGGTTTTTTCTGTTCGTGCGAACCCGAGCGCGTCGGTGCCGAACACGCTCCGCTGGCGCGTCGCGGCTAACCGGGACACCTTTCGGGGGCGGTCCAATTTGATGGGGCGGGGTTTGTCGTTTGGACGTTGGAGGGCTCTGGCCCGATGGGTAAGATGACAAAGGACATATGCCAGCCGCGATGCGAATCGCGGGGCGGAGTGAAAGGCTTTCTCCTAGGGAAAGGCAACAACATGCGTCGCAACTTCACCACGCTGTTCCTCACCGGCTCCATGCTGCTCGGCACCGCCGGGTTGATGATCGGGTGCGAGCAGAAGAAGGATAACGGCACCGCCAACTCGGCCAACGAAGCGGGCAAGGAGTCGCAGAAGACTGCGGATACGGCCCAGAAGGCCGAAGACAAGGCCCAGACTGCCGCCGAGAAGGCGAAGGAATCGGGCAACACCGCGGCACAGAGTGCGGCCGAGCAGTCCAAGAATCTGTCCGACAAGGCCAAGCAGGACGCGGCGGCGGCCGAGCAGAAGGCCAAGGATGCCGCCGACGCGGCGAAGAACAAGGCCAACGACCTGCTCGGCGGCAACAAGTCGTCGACGTCCGAGAAGACGACGACCAACAGCGACGGCACGACGACGACCGAAAAGAAGACGACCGACAGCAACAAGTAAGGTGGCTCTTGGTCGCGGGCGATCGTGCCTCTCGTGACACGAATCGCAGCCGGACAGACCTCATTCCAGACGCCGCACGGGAAGGCCCCGTGCGGCGTCTGCCATTGTGGTGCAGGCTTTCCAGCCTGCACGTGCAGCCCAGAAGGGCTGCACCACAACACCGCACTTGAGTTGAGGATGGTCTATTTCGGCCCCGCGCCTCCCCGGATCGCGTAGAGGCGGGTCATCGTCGCGATGTAGAGCGTGCCGTCGGCGACCGTCGTCGTGGCGCTGATCGGATCGTGCAGTTCAATGCTGCTGATCTCGCGCAGTGTCCGGCCGGCGGCCAGGACGTCGAACTCGCCGCCGCGGGTACCGAGGTAGACCTTCCCGTCCGCCACGAGCGGCGAGCCCCAGCACGGGCCGTTGGCTTTGTAGGTCCATTGCGGCTTGCCGGTCGCGGCGTCGACGCAGTGGACCGTCCCGCCGCAGTCGGCCGCGTAGACCAGGCCGTTATAGACGGCCGGCGTCGAGCAGGTTTCCCGCGGCATGGCATAGGACCAGACCTGGCCGGACGAGGTGATGTCGCCGGCCTTCGTGGCGTCGATGCACTTGAGCCAACCTTTTCGCTTGCCCCACCACAGGTCCCCGCCGCAGGTCAGGTAGATCCGGCCGTTCTGGTAGACCGGCATGCCGAAGATGACGCTGGGGCTTTCCTTGCGGTTGCCGACGTACTTGTGAACGTTTTGCTTCGGGGCCGACGGATCGCAATCGAACCGCCAGACGCGGTGCAGGTCAACGACCTGGCCCGGCGGGGGAACGGAGGCGAGCGCGTCGAAGGCGTAGCAGACGCCATTGTCGCCGCCGAAGAAGATCAGCTTCCGTCCGTTCACGATGCCTGACGACGGGGAGGACCATTGGCAGTGGAAGATCTCGGGGCCGATGTGCTCCGCGTCTTTTGCAACGATCCGCCCGGTGCGCTTGTCCAGCACGACGAGGCTCGGCGCCTCCGGCGAGCGGATGACGCGGTGCGTGTTGTCGACGCCGTTGCAGGAATTGACGTAGAGCAGGTCGCCGTCGATGAGGATCGAGCCGTGGACCTGGTCGTGCGTGTGGACGCCCGCTTCCTTCACCAGGTCGCAGATCCAGAGGATGTCGGCATCGGTCGGCCCCGGCGTCATCAGCGGCTCGCCCCGCGGCGTCATGTGCCGGCCCTCGTCCTTGAACGGGCCGTCATTGCCGTTGGCCATTCCGTTGAGATCCAGGCAGACGACTTCGCCGCGGTTCGTCAGCGTGTAGACGCGATCCCCTTCGACCGTCGGCGCCGAGGCGAAGCCCGCCTTGGGCCAGTCGAGGTAGGGGTCGTCCTCGCGCTTGGGAATGACAAACTGCCAGACGAGCCGGCCGTCCCGCTGGTCGAGGCACATCAGCACCGCCCGGTCCCCCTGGTGCTTCGGGTCCCGCGGCTGATCGTTGTTCGTCCCAATCAGCACCCGCCCGTTCGCGACGATCGGCGTCGCATAGCTCTGCGACCCGAGCGCCGCTGCCCACGCGACGTTCTTTCCGGTCGCCGGATCGAACGAGTCGGGCAGGTTCGTCTCCGCCGAAACCATGTTCCGCGAGAACCGCTCGCCCCATTGGGGCTGATCTGCTGCGAGCGCGAAGGAAGCGAGGACGTGAAGGAAGACCAGCGCGGGGACCGAGCGCAAGAGTGAGAGATGTGGCATCAAAGGAATCCTACCGGCCAGCTCGTGATGTGTGGGCGCCGGTGCGTTTCTGGGTGGCATGGGCATGTACTCATGCCCGTGGGAGCCGTTGGAAATGCAACCACAGAGGACACAGAGAGCACAGAGGAAATCGGAAGAGGATGGGCCGCAGAGGGGGCACAGATGCACACAGATTTGAAATCCGAAATTCAGATTTCAAATCTGAGATTTCAGACCTGCATCGCATCCTGCAACGGTGCCCCGTCTGTGCATACTTCTTTCTGGTATTTCCCTCTGTGTCCTCTGTGTCCTCCGTGCTCTCTGTGATCGCGTTTGAGCAACGCCACGGGCATGAGTACATGTCCATGCCACCCATGAAAGGCGGACAAATTCATTGTAAAGGGTGATTCGCTACAGCATCCCGAGTTGCAGCAGGGCGGCTTCGGACATGCGGTCCCGGGACCAGGGCGGGTCCCAGACGAGTTCGACGTCGGCGTTTTTCACTTCCGGGATCGACTCGACCTTCCGCTCGACCTCGCCCGGCAGCGACCCGGCGACGGGGCAGGCGGGGGCGGTGAGCGTCATCTTGATCTTCACCGAATGGTCGGGCTCGACCTTGATGTCGTAGATCAATCCCAGCTCGTAAATGTCGATCGGAATCTCGGGGTCATAGACCTGGCGCAGGGCCTCGATCACTTTCCCCTCGATCAGCTTCTGCTCGACGAAGCGGGTGGGATCGTTCGACGCGGTGGGCGCGGTTTCGTCCGGGCGCGGTGCCGTGGCTTCGGCGGCGGCATCTACAGGCGCGGCGACCTCTGAAGCGGCCGCACCGTTAGGGAGAACGGGAAGGCTCAACCGGGAATGGGGATATCGGTACTCGTCGTTCATCGCTCTGCTCGGCCCTGCGGCCCATCGTGGTGCAGGCTTTCCAGCCTGCACGTGCAGCCCGGAAGGGTTGCACCACAAACGGTGCCCCCGTGGTTGATTCGCTCTACGTCCGCGCCGCGGCGGGCGCGGCCATCGCTTGGGCGTAGGTGCGGATCCGCTGGATCATGCTGGCCAGGCCGTTGCGGCGGCCCATGCTCAGGTACTGGTCGAGGCCGATCCGCTTGAGGAACGATTCGACGTCGAAGGCCAGAATCTCCCGTGCGCTTTGGCCGGCGTAGACGCGCTGGAGGATCGCGATCAGCCCGCGGACGATGTCGGCGTCGCTGTCGGCGACAAAGTCCACGGCGTCCTCCGTCCCGGGCCGCCGGCGGGCGAACAGGTGGACCGTGCTCTGACAGCCGCGTACCCGGTTCGGCTCGATCTTCAGCTCCGGTGGCATGAACGGCAGGTTCTCGCCCATCGCGATCACCTGCTGGTATCGTTCCGTCCAATCGCCGAGGATGTCGAACAGCTCGACCAATTCATCCGCCGCGGCTTGGGGCGACGGGGCGGCGGGATCTGGGAATTGGACCCTCAGTTGCGATTCCACAGGCTTCTGCGCCGCGGCCTTCGATCGCCTGGCGGATTCGTCGGCCATGATCTTCCGCAGCGCCGCGGCCAGCGCGTCGATCTCTTCGGTCGTGTTGTACAGCGCGACCGACGCCCGGATCGTCGCCGGGACGTGCATGCGGTCCATCACCGGCTGGCAGCAATGGTGGCCCGTGCGGACGGCGATCCCCGCCTGATCGAGCCGCGTGCCAACGTCCAGCGAGGCGATTAACGGGTCTTCAATGACGAACGAGATGACGCCGCCCTTTTTCTCCGCTGTGCCGATGAGGCGCAGCCCGGGGATCGCGCTGAGCTGCTGGGTCGCGTGCTTCAGCAGAGCGGCCTCGTGCGGCTCGAAGTGCTCGAACCCGATCGACTCAATGTAATCAACCGCCGCCCCAAGCCCGATCGCTCCGGCGATGTTGGGCGTGCCCGCCTCGAGCTTGTTGGGGAGCTGCGCGTACGTCGTCCGCTCGAACGTGACCGACTCGATCATGTCCCCACCGCCCTGGTAGGGGGGCAGCTCATCGAGCAGCTCTGCCCGGCCCCACAGCGCGCCGATGCCGGTCGGGCCGAAGAGCTTGTGTCCGGAGAAGACGTAGAAGTCGCACCCGAGCGCCTGCACGTCGGTGCGGTGGTGGGCGACCCATTGCGCGCCGTCCACCAGCACCTTCGCGCCGACGCGGTGCGCCATTTCCGTGATCCGTTTCACGTCGTTCACGGTGCCCAGTGAGTTGGAGACGTGAACGACCGCGACGAGCCGCGTGCGATCGTTCAGCAGCTTCGCGTACTCGTCCAGCAGCAACTCCCCGGCGTCGTTCATCGGGATCACGCGGATCGTCGCCCCCGAAAGCTCGGCGGCGAGCTGCCATGGGACGATGTTCGAGTGATGCTCCATCGCCGAGAGGATGATCTCATCCCCCGGCTTCAGCAGCTTGCGGCCGAAGCCGGCCGCCACCAGGTTGATCCCTTCGGTCGTCCCGCGGGCGAAGATCACTTCCCGGGTTTCGCGGGCATTGAGGAATCGGGCGACTTTTTCCCTGGCTTCCTCATAAGCGGCAGTAGCTCGCTGGCTTAACTCGTACACCCCGCGGTGGATGTTGGCATTCTCGTGCTCGTAGAACCGGACGAGCCGGTCGATGACGGCCCGGGGCTTCTGCGTCGTCGCGCCGTTGTCGAGGTAAACCAAGGGTTTGCCGTGCGCGGTGGTCTGAAGGATCGGGAAGTCGGCGCGGACTTTCTGCATGTCGAAGGGACCGGCGGACAAGCCGTTGGAGCCGTGGGAGTCCATGTCAGCCCCATTGTAGGCGGCGACGGCCCGGCGCACAGATCGGCTTGCATCGTTTTTATCGGGTATGTTAGGATTGGGGGCAATCGTTACCGATCGTTTGCGCCTCGCCCGGGAGAGAAATCGCATGCGTCCTGCTGTCCTGTTGGAATGCCTGGAACCGCGCACGCTGATGAGCCGGGCGGTTGGGGTTGACGTATCGAGTGCCCAGGGGCAACCGACCTGGAGTTCCGCCTTTTCCGCGGGGGTGCAGTTCGCCTATGCCAAGGCAACGGAGGGAACGGGCTACACCAACCCCGATTTCACCTATGACATGTCGAACGGCACCGCCGCCAACGTGGTCATGGGCGCTTACGACTATGCCCGATATGACGCGGTCAGTGCGGCCGCGGAGGCGAATTACTTCCTCAGCGTTGCCGGACCGTATCTTGGCGCCGGCTATCTCCGACCCATGCTGGACGTCGAGCAGGCGAGTTCCCTCACGAAGTCGCAAATCTCAACTTGGGTGGACACTTGGTGCGGCACAGTCTACCAGGCGACCGGCGTGAAGCCGATCATCTATTGCAGTTCCGGCAACGCCTCCAACTTTTTCGATTCGACCGTCACCCAGTGGTACAACTGGATGGCGAGTTGGCCGTCCAACCCGCAGCCGCAGACCGGCGCGCCGTCGGGCACGGCGCCCTGGTCAGGCTGGAACATCTGGCAATATGCGGATAACGGGAACATCAGTGGCATCGGCACCGTCGACATGGACGTCGCCAACGGCGACATGACGACCTACGTCATTCCGCAACTGGTCGGCGGTTCGACGCAGTTCTCCACCGGTGAGGTCGTCTACGTGAATGCCCCCTCCGGGTTGAAGGCCTACAGCACCTACACGTCGAATGGGAGCTACACGACCGAGCCGAACGGCACCAGCGGCGTCATCCAGGGCAACCCCGTTTACATCAACGGGTACCTGCGCTGGCCGATCAAATACTCAGGCAGCACGTCAGTCACCTGGAGTGCCGGCGCCTACGTTGCAGCGGACATTCCCAGCGTGTCGAGTTTTTCGGGCTCGCCCAACCCGGCGACCGCCGGCAACAACGTGACGCTGACCGCGAACGTGGCCGACCCCGATTCGACGGTCAGCAGCGTGTTGTTCTACCGCGAGAGCGACGGCACGGCCGGCCTGCAGAGCGGCCGGGGCGGCGACGCCCTGCTGGGCTACGGCACCAGCAACGGGTCGGGGGGGTGGACGATCAGCACCGCCACCTCGGGCCTTAGCGGCAGCGTCACCTATTACGCCGTGGCGACCAACGCCGGCGGCGCGACCAGCGCGGCCGCATCCACGGGCGTTACCATCAACCCCGCCCCGCCCGCATGGCTGGCCGCTGGCAGCCAGGCGACGTGGAACGCCTCGACGCATACGCTCACGGTGACGGGCGCCGCCGTGATTGCCGCCGACCCGGGCGCCGACGAGCCGAACATCGTCGAGGGCGGCTCGGCGGCGCGGCTGGTGATCCAGCCGGCCACCAGCCCCACCGACGTCCACGTCGGCGGCATCTCGCTGAGCAACGGGGCGGCCCTGCAGGTGGCCGGCGTCGGCGCGGGCCGCACGCATGCCAATCACAACGTGTTGGTCGTCGGCACGACCGGGGCGGCCGGCGACCCGACGTTCTCGATCGACTCCACGAGCAATCTCGACCTGTCCGACAACGACCTGGTCCTGCACGTGGGCGCCTCGGACGCCTTGGGCGCCGCGGCCTACAACACGATCTTCGCCCAAGCCAGGAGCGGGCGGCACGGCGACCCGGCCACGCCCGACGGGACGTGGGACGGGTTCGGCCTGGACAGCTCCGCGGCCACCGCAGTGTTCAACGCCCAAGGCTACGAGCAGGTCGCGCTGGCGGTGGCGGACAACAACCAGCTCGTGTTCGGCGCGCTGTCCAAGTGGACCGTCGGCTCGGCCAGCGAGAGCCTCGGCGCCAACGACGTGATCGTGAAGTACACTTACGTGGGCGACTACGCGCTGGAGGGCATGGTCGGCGACGACAACGCCGGCATCCTCCAGGTCGAGTACGACAAGGGCGCCAGCAAC
>DASXMX010000480.1:0-27052 GCA_036495445.1 Tepidisphaeraceae bacterium | reverse complement strand
CCGCGGGTGGTAGAGGCGCGATTGAACGCCGGCGAGATCTGCGGGAGGCGAATCAAGTTGAGGCGTCCCTGCAAATCGGGTTTGCCTCGATCGGTGTTCCGCATTCGGGACAGCGATCGGTGCTGGCGCGGAGGTCGTAGCCGCACGAGAGGCACAGGTTTGCGAGCCGTCGCCTGGCCGAGCGGCGCTGTTTCAACAACCGCGTGGCGAAAGCGAGTGGAAGCAGTGCGAAAAGGGACGCGACGAGCCACCAGCGGATGACCAGCGAGGTCCGGCCGGAAAAGAGGCCGCCTCTGGCCCTCGTGGTGGGCACCGCAACGTAATCGATGCCCGGTATGGACCATTGCCGAGCGCCGGGCACAGGGCTGCCGAACCAAACCGTCGAGATGGGGGAGAGGCGTGCCTTCGATTTGTAGCCCGGCTTGGGCAGAGGCAAGTATATGCCGGTAAAGCCTCCACGTATTTCAAGATCGTCGATTTCGAACCATTGGAGGCTCCCGTTAGCCGAGATAAGTGCGGGGCGGCGACACCGCTTCGGCGGAATGTCGCCAAGGGAAAATCCAGCGGCTGCGGGCGGGGAATGGATTTCGCGAGGCGCGAACGTTCATTCTTCCCCGCCGCGATAGCTCCGCGCCCACATCGACATCGCGGCGAGGAACAGAAGCAGCGATGTGCTGGCAGCGATTGTGAGCAATCGGCGCTTCACGCCGGCATCTTACCGTCTCGCGTGAACCGGCCCGAGCACCCCCGAACAACGGACCGGGAAAAGTAACAAGATTTCTCTTGCATAACGCCGGACCGAACAGTATCCTAACATATACCTAACCAAATGGAGGTTCGGCATGTCGGATTCAATCGAAACGGCGGGCGGTGGGGAGCAGGCGGGCGGGGCGGCGGGGGCGAAGCAGGTGATCCGGCGGGTCGTCGATGCGCTGACCGATCGGCAGCAGCGGGCGCTGGCGCTGATCGGCGAGGGGACGTCGATCAAGCAGATCAGCGAGACGGTCGGCGTCGACCGGGGGACGATCTACCGCTGGATGCGAACCGACCCCCATTTCCGGGCGGCGTACAACGCCTGGCAACTCGAGCAACGCGAGTCCTGCCGGGCGGCCCTGCTCAAATGCGCGGAGAAGGCGGTCGCGCGGATCAACCGCATGGTCGACATGGATGAGAATCTGGCGTGGAAACTGGTGAAGGAACTGGGGCTGCTCGGCAAGGGACAACCGATGCACACCGATGCCAAGCAGGTCGAACGGGAGATCGCGATTGAGCAGGAAGAGGCGGAAAACCGCCTGGCCGAACGGGAATCGGATCCGCTGGAAGAGGCCCGGGAGACCGCGATCACGTCGATGCTTCAGAAATGGATCGCTGAGGGACCCGCGTCGCGCCCCGTACCGCCCAAAACGACCGAGGCGGTGGGGTAAGTTCAAAGGCACCCGCGGATGCGCAAAAATGTCGTGTTGCGCATCGTTAAAATAGATAAAATCATTGCAAGTTATTGTCTCGAACTGAATTGTCGTACTTTGACCATTCAAAGTCGCGCCACACGGCGCCACAAAACAGGTGCTTTGGCCCAGTGAGGCGCGACCGTTTAGCCGGCACGCATGCGTGCCGGCTAAACCCTGCATACCCATTCACACGGACTGCGGTCGCCCTGCTTGATGACCTGCGGGACAAGGATGTAGGGGGGCCGCCCGGAACTCGACCACTCGTTCGGGGCCAATTGCTGACGTTCACGTGTTCAGTGCTTCCTAAGCGTCCCGCGCACCTGGTCGAGGCTCGCGCCGGTCACCCGCAAGGCGCGGAGTTCGTGCAGGAGCCATTTGTCGCCGGCGGGGCGCCAGTCGAGTTCCCAGTCGCTGTCGACGGGGCGGTCCATCGTCAGGTCCTGCGTGCTGTAGACGCGGATCGTCGTCGTGATCGTGTCGCCGGACTCTGCGACTCTCAGGTCGGAGATCACGACGGACTTGAGCCCGATCTGCTGGGCGCCGGACTTGACGTCCTGCGCCCAGGTGTCACGGCCGGCGATCTCCCAATTGCCGTTGGCGGCGGCGGTGAACTTCACGCCCGGCTCCATCAGCCGGTCGAACGTCTTCCAGTCCTGGTCGGCCACGGCGCGGACGTATTCGCGGGTCTGCCGCTCGCAGATCTCCTTGGGGGTGTCGACGAGATAGCTGACGACGCCCCAGAGGATCGCCAGGCCGATGACGGCGACGCCCGCCGTGCGGACCGGCGGCTTTTGCCGGCGGTTGCCGCGGACGAACAGCGCCAGGCCGATGATCGCCAGCAGGGTTGGCAGGTACCACGGGACGTTGAAGAGCAGGTCGCGCATGGATTGGGTTCAACCTTTTGAGGGGGCAGGTCCGATAACAAATCGGAGGATCGTCCGCCGGACGAGAACGCTACCGGGCTGAGGGGATTCGGGCAAGGACATGCCTCAATTGTGGTGCAGGCTTTCCAGCCAGCACGTGAAGCCCGGAAGGGCTGCACGACAAAGTTGCTCCGGCGTGCAGGCTTGGAAGCCTGCACCACAACAATGACGTTCACCAAGAACCCACCTGGTCCCGCCCGCTACGTCCTCGGCGAGGACGCGCCACTGGTGAAGAACCTGGCGGCGCTTTGGACCATTGAGCCGGCGCTGGCGGAGGCGATCGAGGCGCTTCATTCCCGGGAGTCGTACCCGGTGCAGCAATCGAAGGCCGGGCCGGCGACGGTGGCGGTCCCGGCACCGGGCGGGCGATCCGTCGCGTTACACAGTCGGTATCAGCCGATCGAAGAGGCCAAACGGCTCATCGACCCGATTCCCACCGCCGAACGCTTAGCGTTTTACGTCTTCGGGTTCGCCCTCGGGTATCACGTCGAACTGCTGTTCGAGCGAGCGGGCAAAGACGCGCTGTTGCTGGTCTTTGAGCCCGACTTGCTGCTGCTGCGGACGTCATTCGAACAGCGCGACTATTCGCACCTGATCGAGAGCCGGCGGGTGATGTTTTTTCATCGGTTGGAGAAGGGAGACCTGCTCGCCCGGCTCACGCCGCACACGGCGTTGATCTCCGTCGGGGCCGAGCAGGTCGTCCATCCGCCCAGCATGGAAGTGGCGGGGGAGTTCCACCGCCAGATGCAGGTGTGGATTGAGGAGTACGCCTCGTTCGGGCGGACGAGCCTCAACACGGTGGTGCTGAACAGCCGCAAAACCGCCCAGAACATCGCGAAGAACATCGCGTGGTACATCGCGACGCCGCCCGTTTCGCGCTTGCACGACCGGCACAGAGGCAAGCCGGCGGTGATCGTTTCAGCCGGGCCGTCGCTTCGGAAAAACAAGCACCTGCTGCCGAAGCTCAAGGGGCACGCGGTGCTGATCGCGACGCAGACGATGCTCAAGCCGATGCTGGAGATGGGCGTCGAGCCGGACTACGTCACGTCGCTCGATTACCACGAGATCTGCACGCGGTTTTTCGAGAAGCTCCCGCCGAATTTGGGGACGGAACTGGTCGCCGAGCCGAAGGCGACCGGCGGCGTCTTCCGGCTGCACACGGGGCCGGTCACGCTGCTGGGCAACCGGTTCGCCGAGCTGATTTTGCGCGAGATGAAGCCGAACAAGACCGAACTGCCCGGCGGGGCGACCGTCGCGCATCTCGCATTTTACCTCGCGGAATATATGGGGTCTGACCCCATTATTTTCGTGGGGCAGGACCTGGGGTTCAGCGATGGGCTCTGCTATGCGCCGGGCACCAGCTATGAGGACGTCTGGCGGCCGGAGTTGTCGCGGTTCTGCACGGTCGAGATGAAGCAGTGGGAGCAGATCGTTCGCGAGCGGTACATCCTCCGGCGGATCCCCGATTACCAGGGCCGGGCGATGTACACGGAGGAGCGGCTCTTCACCTACCTGCAGCAGTTCGAGAAGGATTTCGCGGCAACCAAGGCGTGCGTGATCGACGCGACCGAAGGGGGCGCGGCGAAGCGCGGGGCGACGCCGATGACGCTGGCGGACGCGATCGGGCAGTTCTGTGCGGAGCCGCTGCCGACGATTTCCCAGGATCATCGCGGGCTGAAATGGGGCCGCGTTGGCGAGTGCATTGAGCTGATCGAGAAGCGTCGCGAGGAAGGCCGGCAGATCGAAGAGATCAGCCGGCAGACGCTGCCGCTGCTCGAGGAAATCCGAGACCACATCGAAAACCAGGCGCGGGTGAACCGCGCGATCGGCGAGATCGACGGGCTGCGGGCCCGCATGAACGGGCTGGGGCCGACGTACGACCTCGTCACCGAGCTGACGCAGTCGACCCAGTTCGCGCGGTTCGAAGCCGATCGCAAGATCTCCGCCGCCAAGGTGGACGGGATTGAGCGGCAACGCCGGCAGGTGGCGCGGGACATCGAGAACGTCCGAGGGGTTGCGGAGGCGGCGCGGGAGTTTCAGGTGTTGATGGGGGAAGTGGTCGAACAGATCGCCCGGGAACTGCCGCGGGTGGGCGAAGAATGCCGGCGCGTGTGATCGGGGATTGGAGAGAACGCCGGATCGCCGCTTGCGTTTGGCGGGGCCGCCGGACGACGTGCCTTCGATCGCGAAGCCGCAAGCGGCCGACCGGGTGCTGACGTGACAATTGCATGACGAACGTAATTGCCATTCTCTCGATGCTCCACGAGTCCCCGACCGGGAGCAGCGCGGCCCGGGCGTTTCGTGAAAAGCCCGTGCTGGGGTGGACGCTTCAGCGACTCGCCAAGGCCACGCGTATTTCGGGCGCGACGATCCTCTGTTGGGACGACCAGTTGCATGCGGTCGCGCCGGTTGCGGATGAGTGGGGCGTTCGCGTGATCGCGAAAGGCAAGCGGATCCCGCTCCCTCAGATGGAGGCGGTTTCTGCCGCACAGCGGTGGGCCGACGGGTGGCGGGGCGGGCTGCTGGCGACGTGCCGGTTCGACCTGGGGTTTTATGGTCCCTGGCACGCCGACGTGGCGGCGCAGCTTCGCGGCGACGCGGTCGTGTTGATCGATCCCTCGGCGGCCCTCATCGATCCGGAGTTGATCGACGGGCTCGTGTCGCACGCCGAGTCGCACGAGAAGCAGGAGCTGTGCTTCATGCCCGCGGCGCCGGGCCTGGCGGGCGTATTGCTCCGATCATCGCTGCTGGCTCGTCTCGCGGCGGCCAAGGCGCATCCCGGGCGGCTGCTGCACTATTTCGACGACCAACTCGGCAAGGAACCGCTCGCGACGGACGCGTGCGCGCCGTGCCCTACGCCGGTTGCGCGGACGATGCACCGGTTCGCACTCGATTCGGACCGGCAGGTGGAACGGATTGGCAGAGCGACGGAGTCGCTCAACGGGCAGTTGATCGCCAGCGGGGCGGAGGAACTCGTGGGGCGGGTGTCGAGCCATCGCCACCTCGATCGGCTGCCGCGCGAGATCGTGCTGGAATTGAACGCGAGCCGCTCGACCCGGCCGATCTTCTGGCCCGGCCGCGCGCTGCCCCTTGCGCGGCCGGATCTCTCGCTCGAGTTGGCGCGTAGCCTTTTCGATGAACTCGCCTCGGCCGACGACACGCGCCTCACCCTCGCGGGCGTCGGCGACCCGCTGCTTTGCGAGCGGGTATTTAAGGTCGTCGACCTCGCACGCCATGCGGGCGTGGCGATCCATCTCGAAACCGATTTGCACGGCGTTGCCGCGGAGACGATCGACCGCCTCGCCGCCGCGCCGGTGGACGTGGTGTCGTTTCACCTGCCGGCCCTGTCGCCGAAAACTTACGCGGCCGTCATGGGATGCGACGGGTACAGGGCCGTGCTGGAAAATGTGAAGCGATTTTTGGCCGGGAGGCAGGCGCGGGGCAGCAGTCTGCCGATCCTCGTGCCGATATTTACCAAGTGTCAGGCGAATTTCGGCGAGTTGGAGGCCTGGTACGACCAGTGGCTTCGGGCCGTCGGAACCGCCGTGATCCGCGGCCCCAGCGATTGTGCGGGACAGATCCCCGACGTCGCGATGGCCGACATGGCCCCCTCGGGCCGGCGGCCGTGCGGGCGGATCCAGTCGCGGCTCACGATCCTTAGTGACGGCCGGATCGTCTCCTGCGAGGAGGACGTCGCCGGGCGCCAGGTCATGGGGCGGCTCGGCAACGACGCGCTGGCCGACGTCTGGCGGAAACGATTCGAGTCACTTCGCGACGATCACCGAAGAGGTGATTGGAACCAACATCCGTTGTGTGCCCGGTGCAGAGAGTGGCACCGGCCGTAAGAGTTGTGAGGCAAATCGATGAACGTCTTAGGGGTTATCCTTGCCCGCGCCGGCAGCGCGGGGTTGAAGAACAAGCACCTGCTGCCGCTGCTGGGCAAGCCGGTGATCGGGTACACGTTCGAGCACGCGCGGGCGGCGGGATTGCTGGGCAAGACCGTCGTCTCCAGCGACTCGCCCGACGTGCTGCGGCTTGCGACAGCGGCGGGTTTCGAGACGATCGCCCGGCCCGCGGAGCTGGCCACCGCCGAGGCGTCGGTGCAGGACGCGATGCTCCACGCGATGGAGCAGGTCGAGGCCCGCGCGTCCTTCCGCGCCGATGCGCTGGTCGTGCTCTATGGCAACGTGCCCGTGCGGCCGCAGGGGGCGATCAACCGGGCGATCCAGATGCTCCGCGAGACCGGGTGCGATTCGGTCCGCAGCTTCTGCCCGGTCGGCAAGTGGCATCCGGCCTGGATGGCGCAGCTCGCCGGCGACCGCGTACTGCCGCTGCAATCCGGCAGCATCCACCGGCGGCAGGACCTGACGCCGCTGTTCCTGCACGACGGCGCGGTGGTGGCCGTGTCGCGCGACGCCATGCTCCGCGGCAAAGCGCACCCGGACGACCCGCACGCCTTCTTCGGTTCCGATCGTCGCGGGTTCCCGACCGACGCGGGGGAGACGGTCGAGATCGACGCGCTGCGGGATCTGTACTGGGCCGAGGCCGTGCTCCGCTCGCGCCACCCGGACGGAATGAGGATCGCGTCATGACGGAAATCGAGATCGACAATCGCGTGCTGGGCATCGGCCACAAGACGCTGGTCGTCGCCGAACTGGGCGTCAACCACGACGGCAACGTGCAGCGGGCGCTGGACCTGGTCGTCGCCGCCGCAAGCTGCGGCGCGGACGCCGTGAAGCTGCAGGTCTTCCGCGCCAACACGCTGATGCACGCCTCGAGCTCGATGGCCGAGTACCAGAAGCAGCGGACCAAGGCCGAGAACCCGATCGACATGCTCCGCAAATACGAGCTGACGGGGGCGGAGATCCGGCGGGTGGTGCAGCGGACCCGCGAGCTGAACATGATCCCGCTCGCCACGCCGTTCTCGTGGCAGGACCTGGAGACGGTCGAGTCGCTGCGGCTGCCGGCGATCAAGATCGCCTCGCCCGACCTGGTCAACCGGCCGCTGCTCGAAGGGGCCGCGGCGCTGCGGCTCCCGCTGCTGATCTCGGCCGGGGCGGCGAGTCACGACGAAGTCGCGACCAGCGTCGAATGGTTGCGGGAGTGGGGGTCGTCGTTCGCACTGCTGCATTGCGTGAGCGCGTACCCGACGCCGATCGAGCAGGCGAATCTCTGCTGGATCGCCGAACTCGCCCGCGACTTCGATTGCGCGGTTGGGTATTCGGATCACACGACGGATATCGCCAGTGGCGCGCTGGCGGTGGCGGCGGGGGCGTGCATCATCGAGAAGCACCTGACCTACAACCGCTCCGCCCCCGGCCCGGACCACGCGGCCAGCGCCGACCCGCAGCAGTTCGAGCGATACGTCAAGCGGATCCGCGAGGCCGAGGTGCTCGTCGGCTCGCCCGGCAAGCGCGTGCTGCCGATCGAGGAGGACGTGCGGAAGGTCAGCCGCCAGAGCCTAGTTGTCCGGCGGAGCCTCAAGCCGGGCGAGACGCTGCGGCCCGAAGACCTGACGTTCCAGCGCCCCGGCACCGGCCTGCCCGCCGCGATGATCGACCAGGCCATCGGCCGCCGCGTCAACCGCGAGATCACCGCCGGGTCGCTGCTGCAGTGGGATATGCTCACCGATGCCGCCTGAGCGCGTCGACACCGGCAGGCGCCCGCATTTCTCCTTCTCCCTTTGGGAGAGGGTTGGGGTGAGGGCGAGTTACGAACAACTCCCCTCAGCGTAATGATCCGGTCTTGTCATCCTGTGCGCCGCGAAGGACCTCTCCTGCGAGAGCGTCAACCGCGTGAGAGATCCTTCGCGGCGCTCAGGATGACAAGGATGCACAGGCATTAGAAATGAACGGACTCGCCCGCAATTCCCCCTCACCCCAACCCGCTCGGGGGCAGTCGCCAATTCCCCTCGCTTCTCCCAGAGGGAGAGGGGGCAAGAAAGGCGCCGTCCCTCCGAGACGTCGCAACGTTTGCTTCGTCACCGGCACCCGCGCCGAGTACGGGTTGATGCGGAACGTGCTCCGCGCGATTGCCGACCACCCCAAGCTCAAACTGCAACTCGTCGCCACCGGCATGCACCTGGACCCGGCCCATGGCGACACCTTGGAAACCATTCGGGACGATGGCTGGACGGTCGATCGCGTCGTCCCCTGGCCCGCCGGCTCGGGCAGGGACCCGGCGACCAACGCGCGAAACACGGGCATTGCGACGGCATCTTTGGCCGATGCCGTTTGCGAACTGAAAAGCGACGTCGTCCTGGTCGTCGGCGATCGCGTCGAGGCGTTCGCCGCCGCGACGGCCGCACACTTGAGCGGGATCCCGGTCGCCCACGTCCACGGTGGCGACCGGGCCGCCGGGCAGGTGGACGACGCCCTCCGCCATGCGATCACCAAGCTCGCCCACGTCCATTTTCCCGCCACGCGTCAGAGCGCGCGACGCGTGAGGAAACTTGGCGAGGACGCCTGGCGGATCCATCTGGCCGGGTCACCCGGATTGGACGGGATCCAATCCGATGCGGCTTCACGCCAGGATCTTGCAGAAGCGTTAGGGGAGCTAAAACCCCATCGATACGCGCTGCTGCTCCTTCATCCCGCCGATGCGAATGAAGCGGTGGGGTCGCGCCGCGCCCGCCTCGTGCTGCAGGCGGTCGGCGGTGTCCCCTACGAGCGGATCGTCATCGTCTACCCAAATAATGACCCCGGCGCGGCGGGCATTCTCCGCGCGTGGGAGACTGCCGGGAGGGCGAGGCTCCTGCCGAGCCGGGGCTCGCTCGAAAGTCGCGGCTCGGCGGGAGCCTCGCCCTCCCGTTTGGAGCGCCATGCGGACAACCGCCTCATCCTCCGTCGCGACGTCCCGCGCCCGGTCTTCCTCTCGCTCATGCGTGATGCGGCGGTCTTGGTCGGCAACAGCTCCAGCGGCATCATCGAGGCGGCAAGCTTCGGGACGCCGGTCGTAGATATCGGACCCCGACAAATGGGTCGCGAACGTTGGCGGAACGTCGTGAACGTGCCGTATGATGCCGGTCGAATCCGTACCGAACTGACACGACTCTGGAACCGGGGCAAGCCCCGCCGGTTCACGTCCGCCAATATCTACGGTGGCAGGGGTACGGCGGCGAAGATCGCCTCCGTCCTCGCCGCGCTCACGCTCGACGACCGCCTGATTCGCAAGCTGATCGCCTATTAAGTACCGCCGCTCCATTTTCGATAAACAAGGTAACAGGCGCCGTCCCCGCGGTCTGTGATCGGCGCGGGGAGCGGCGCCATGATCTGCAAAAGGGATCTGCCATGACGATGACGCTGGAAGCTGGCGAGCCGATGAAGGTCGCGGACGTTCTCAAGAAGGTCACGACGATCGCCACGTTGCCCGAGGTGACGAGCCAGATCATCAAGACCGTCGAGGACCCCAAGAGCACCGCGCAACAGCTTCATAAAATCGTCTCGCACGACCCGGCCTTGGTGACGCGGATCCTCAAGGTCGTGAACAGCGCGTTTTACGGGTTGCCGGGGCAGATCGGGTCGATCGAGCGGGCGATCGTGATCCTGGGGCTCAACGGGATCAAGAACATCGCGGTCGCCGCGAGCCTCGGCCAGCTCTTCCGCGGCGCGATCCTCTGCGATGGCGTCTCCGCCAACGACCTGTGGGTGCACTGCATCGCGACCGCCGTTGCCGCGCGTGACCTGGCGCGCAACATGAAACTTCCCCTCGCTGACGAGGCGTTCCTGGCGGGGCTGATCCACGACATCGGGCTGTTGGTCTCGCTCCAGGTCTTTCCCGAGAAGCTGCGCGAAGTCTGCAATGCGGCCCGGCACAGCGGGGCCGACTTCCTGAAGCTCGAGCGCAACATGATCGGACTCGATCACCAGCAATTGGGGATGGGGCTGGCCGAGCAGTGGAAGTTTCCCCGGGCCTGCCAACTCGTGGCGGGCTATCACCACAACCCCCAGCAGTTGGCGGATCAAAGCCGGCAACTGGTTGCGATCGTCCATGTTGCGGACACGCTCTGCTGCCATGCGAATCATGGGATGACGCTGACCGCCGCCCATCAGGTCCTGAGCAACGAACGCCTGGCCGAACTCCGCATCGACCCGATCGCCGTGAGCCAGACGCAAGGGCGACTCGACCAACTGGTGGCGGATACCGCGGCGCTGCTCGGTTAACGGCCGTATAACGCTGCCCTAACTGCTTCTCAATGGCGGGGTTAATGCCGCGAAGAGCGGAGCCATTTGGCACGGGTGCGCCCGCGGCCATTCAGGTCCGAATATCTTGCCCAAATGTCAGGCATTGCACGGCTTACATACCTGGGAGGCGCGCAACCATGATGCGCATAAACCTTTGTCGCAACGGCAATTGTTCCAAATATTTGCAGTAACTCTGCTTGGCTGCTAAGATGGCGGGACCTATGGCCATCCGAGCAAAAATGAGGCACGCCCCTATCCGCCGTGGCAGCGCCGCGGTTACGCGCAGCGTCACGGCGAAGCGCGACCTCCGCGTTCGTCGTGCGGGCACGGAACGCCCGTCTCATTTTGTCCAACCCAAGTCGCCCGCTCCCTCCAGCAACGGTCACCACACCGGCGGCAACTCGTATGCCAAGGCGCTGCGATACCTCGCCTCGCTGAACGACTTCGAGCGGCTTCGCATCGTCCGCTACAACAGCCAGAATTTCGACCTCGATCGCATGCGGGCGCTGCTCAAGAAGCTCGGCAACCCGCACGACGCCTTTAAGAGTGTGCACATCGCAGGCACAAAGGGCAAGGGGAGCACCTGCGCGATGATCGCCTCGATGCTCCAGGCCTGCGGGTACAAGGTCGGCCTCTACACCAGCCCCCACCTGACCGACGTCCGCGAGCGCATCCAGATCAATGGCGCCATGATCGGGCAGTCCGACTTCGCCCGGCTGGTAAAACTGGCCGAGCCGATCGTCGACCGGATGAAGCCGCGGGCCACCTACTTCGACGTGCTCACCGCCATCGCCTTCAAGTATTTCGCCGAGGAGGAGGTGGACATCGCCGTCATCGAGACGGGGCTGGGCGGGCGGCTCGACAGCACGAACGTCATCAAGCCGGAAGTGACTGCGATCACGAGCATCAGCAAGGACCACATGGCCCAGCTCGGGCACACGATCGCCAAGATCGCCGAGGAGAAGGCCGGGATCTTCAAGGCCGGTATCCCCGCGATCAGCGTCCAGCAGGACGCGGAGGCCGACGTCGTGCTCAAGCGCGTGGCCGAGAAGAACGGCACGTCGCTCGAAGTGACAGGCCAGTCGATCGAGTTCAGCTACCGGTTCGAATCGAGCCGGATGCAGGGCCCGCACAACCGCGTCTGCCTGACGACCGCCAACAGCAAGTTCGAACACCTGGCCGTCCCGCTGCTGGGCGAGCACCAGGCGATCAACTGCGGCCTGGCGCTGAGCGTCATCGACCGCCTCAAGACCCGCGGCTTCTCGATCAGCGACGCCAAGGCGATGGAGGGGCTGGCCAGGACGACGATCCCCGGCCGGATGGAGATGCTTTGCCAGATGCCGCGGGTGGTTGTGGACGGCGCCCACAACGCCGCCAGCCTGGATGCGATGCTCCGCGCGATCGGGCAGCACATCCCGTACGATTCGATGGTGATCATCTTCGGCTGTTGCGCCGACAAGGACGTGCCCGGCATGCTCGAGCGGATCGCCGCCGGGGCGGACAAGGTGATCTTCACCCGCGTGAACAACATCCGTACCGCCGACCCCAACGAACTGGCCGCCCGCTACGTCGAGCAGTACGGCAAGATGGCCCAGGTCGCCGCGACCCTGGAAGACGCCCTCGCGATCGCCAACCGGGCCGTCACCAAGGAAGACCTCATCACCATCACCGGCAGCTTCTACCTCGTCGGCGAAGCCAAAAAGCACTTCGCGGCGAAGGCGTCGTCGTAGAGCGGGTGAGCCGTTAGAGCCGGGGCGTCCCGCCCCGGTCGGAACCGAAGGTTCCGAGGCATTTCGACGAACGGTCGGCATGAGCAGTGGTGCGTAATCTTTGGTATAGATGGGCTGGTTCGTACATGAGGAGATAATCTCCTTGAATTGCGAACAGTTTACTCGGCAGCTAAAAATCGCCCTACCTCCCGGCACCATTATGCCGAACGTCGTTCGCGGCACATCGACAATCGTGTCGACATCGACGGAGGCGCTCACGTACCGGAGGGGATCGTCTCGGATTCGCGTCCGAATCCGCGATCTTTATCGAACGCTTGAGAACCTTGCCGATCGGACGGTCACGACGTCCGAACTAAAGGCATGCTTTCCCGAAATCTATGATTCTGCGCGCGGGGGTCACAACTGCAACACGACGACGTTGTTCATGGCATTGCGGCAGATGGGCCTTGTCGAATCAATCCAAGTTGCGGGAGTCGCGCACGACCCGTTTCGGGTTCACATCCCGGCAAATGCATCGCGCGCGGACCTACACCATTAGCATTGCTGCTTGGCTTTTCACGCCGATTCCTGGAGTGGCTGCCTTCACCGACCGGCCGTCTGGTGACTGGCCTGGATCACTCGATACGCATCGGCCGTCCGGTTATCGACGACCGATGGGATAAGTGGAGGCACCGGCGGATCGCCGTAGATTTGCGTGGCCTTGTACGCCGCGTCCTCCTTCGGTAGCCCGAGATCCCAGTGGTTGAGGATGTAATATCGCACCCAATCGTTGAACTGCACCCGCTTTGCTGTTCCGATGTCGCTCCACCACTTTTCGTACTCACTTCGTTCGGCGTTGTAGCTTCTGATTTGTGATTCAAAAAACTGCTTGTTGATTATTGCATATTTATTGGTTGGGTCCTTTTTTAGGATGTCGTCGCAGATTGCCACTTCCTCCGCGTTTGTATGAGGCAAGTAGCCGCTTTCTGTCGGGCCGGAGAGCGCCTCGGTGCCCTCGCGGGGTGCGCAGCCCAATACTCCGAGCGCCGCGGCGATATACAGCGTAACCGTCGCAAGTCTCATTAACGCAGATTACTGAACAGTCAGCGGGTATCAAGGGGGCCGCCATCGGCCGTTCCGAATGGCGCATCATCTATCGGCTCAAGGGGGGAACCCTACCCGACGCCCAGATCCGTCCACTTGCACGATAGGTGCGCCCGAGAGCCTCTCAGGCGTCCCGCGCTTCTCGCACCGTTCGATTCGCTTTCCTGTTCGAAGCGATGTATTGGCTTTGAGATTGGTCTCGGGATAAATCAATCGGTACAATTCTGCGATGACCAAGGTCACGATCGTCGCGGAGAATCCTGGCTCGCCCGACACCACGTTTCGGGCGTCGGCCGGGGACCACGAATCGGTCGGCCGCACGGCCGGCGCCGCGCTGGACGAACTGACCCGACAACTCGGGGAAGACGAGCGCGGAACCATCGTGGTTGTGCAGAATTTCCGGCCCGATGCGTTCTTCTCCACAGCCCAGCAGGCGCGGCTGCGCGAACTTTTGGCCAACTGGCGCGCCGCGCGAGCGGGGGGGGACCGCCCATGCCACCCGATGAGCGTGCGGAACTCGAGCGACTCGTGGGCGAGGAACTCGACGCCTCAGCCCGACGGTCCGAAGCATTGGCCCGGGATCTTCAGCCGTGAATTCCCGTTACCCGCTCGTCGCCCGGCGCGCGGGCCATCGATGCGAATACTGTCATGCCCCCGGAGGCCGCGTTCAATTTGGCACTAATATACTTGACTCAGTAGTTCGCCTGCAAGGGTTCAGATGATGCTATGGGTCTTTGCGACGATTTGGGGACTCTATCTGCTTTGGAGCCTTTGCACTGGCACCATGCACGCCAATCGACGTGGCAGTACTCCAGGGCTCGCTCGCATCTATCGTAACGAAAACCCCCAGCAGTATTGGATGTTCTTCATTTGGGGATGCCTCATCGACGGAATACTCTTCTTCTGGGCCTTCCGACACCATAACCTAGCCCACTGAGACAAGTATATTGTTGCCTTCAATTTCGCCTTCGAGGTCGAGCATATCCGCCCCGCGGATGCCCGCGGCGCAGACGATCACGGGAATCTCGCTTTGGGCTGCCAGTCCTGCAACTTGTACAAATCGGACGTAACGAGCGGACCGGACCCGCTTACCGGCGAAAGCGTGCGATTATTTGACCCACGCCAGGATCGATGGGACGCGCACTTTCTTGTCGAGCCGGACAACCTCATCGTTCGGCATCACCGCGATCGGTCGCGCCACGATCGAACGCCTCAATCTGAACTCCGCCCGGCAGCTCCATGCCCGGGAGAAGTGGCGTTTGCTGGGACTCTTCCAGTAGAGCTCTCCGTTTCGACCTCGGCCACCAGCTTCGCAACCGGCTTGTCCAACTCATCGCCGCTCAGATACGCGTAGCGGATCACGCCTTCGGGGTCGAGGAGGTAGACGGTGGGGAGCGAGTGGAGGTTCCATTGGGTGTCGATGGGCCCGTAGGCGCCGTCGGGGCCGTTCCAGAGGGAGCGCCAGGGGATGTGATGGCTGGCGACGGCGTGGCGGGCCTGGGCCGCGTCGGCGTCGGCGTTCACGCCGACCACCGCGAAGGGTTTGTCCTTGAACCGCTGCTCGAGCAGTTCTCGCACGTGCGGCACCTCGGCCATGCATGGGCCGCACCACGAGGCCCAGAAGACCAGCAGCACGACTTTGCCGCGATAGTCGCTCAGCTTGAACTTGACCCCGTCGAGGTCTTCCCCGGCGATCTCGGGCGCGGGGCTGCCGGGCTGGAGGCGTTCCATTTCAAACAACTCCGCCCGCGCGCGGTCGCCGATCGTGGGATAGCCGGGTGTGGGGGACATCAGCGGGCAATCGCCGTAGTCCTTGATGACGTCGTTGAGAGCCCGCGCGGCTTGCGACCTGGAGCCGTCGATGTTGGGCCGGCCCTGATACTGGAAGAACTGATATAACCGCTTGGACTGCATCGCGAGCCCGAGCGCCGCCTGGCCGCGGGCGGCGCGATCGGGGTTCGTCGCGGCCACCGCTTTGAGCAGGTCCATGGCCGGCGCGTAGGCGTCGCTGTAGCGCGGGATCGACTTCTCCTGCGGCCCCGGCAGGCCGTAGGGCGGGTGCAGCGCGATGCCCGCCGCCGCCCGGGCGATGCGCGGGTTGGCGGCGTGATGGCGCGCCATCAGTTGCAGCGCCGTCGCGCCCGCCGCGGGCTGCCGGTCGATCCCGTGGAGCAGCAACCACTCCAGCGCGTCGAATCCGACGTCCGACGCCGGGTCTTCCTTCGCGATCTGCAGCACAACGTCGTACGCCGCCTGGCGCTTCTGGACGAGCGCCTGCGACAACCGCTCAACCGCGGCATCGTCCTGAATCCGGTCCGACATCCGCGCATGCGCGGCCTTCAACGCCGCTCCGGCCGACGCGACATCCGCTTCGATTGCCTTCAGCCGAGCCGCCCGGGAATCCGGTTCGGCGGCGACCGCAACAGTTGCAAATGCGAAAACCGTCGCGAGCAACACGCGCCAGTGCATGAGCCATCCCCTTGCTGGAGAACCATACGTTCCGAACGCGAGTTAGTACCGCGAGCGGTCGTTGGGATTCCAGCCAAGACGGCACTTGCGTCGTCTACTTGCTTGACGAGTGCGGCGGGGATTTCGGGGGAGGCCCCTTGTCGCCGCTGATCGCCAGGTCGATCTCGCGAATGGCATTGTTGAGATGGTCGACCACGTCGCCCTGATGCTTCGCCTGGGCGTGCGGAAGGATGTTGACCAGCAGGGATCGCGCGGAACCGAGCAGGTTGTCGGAGAACTTCTGGTCTTCGTGATTCCGCGCGTCCTTCTTGGCCGGGAATCCCAACACATGGCATGCCGCGCCGACGGCCCGCAGGGCCTTGACGCGATGGCCGTGATAGTCGTGATTGCCGGCTTCGAGATACACGTAGGCTTGCCGGAGCGTGGCGACCTCTCCTTCGATCGTCACCTCGTCGGCCGCGGTCAGCGCGGATGCGTTGGCGTCCGCGAGGGCGGCGGCATTCAAAACCGTGACGATCAGGGCCGCGAACACGATCGTTGGCGAGAGCCGCATGGATTGTGCCTCCTTCGAAACCTGGCTGCCGGGGCCCGGCAGCCGGATCAGCCCACACCATTCGGGTTATTGTTATACTGGTTTTCTAAGTTTTTGCTACATCGGGGTGGCGATCATGGGAGAGCCCGACAGCCGGCGGCGTCGACACGCCTGGAAACATATCGGCCGGCCGCGGGTAAGTGGCTGTATGCTGAAGTTCGTTGGACTCGTCGTAATCATTGTCGGCTTGCAGATGAACGCGCTGCTGGCGGCGAACGTCGCGCCGCGGCCGTTTGATCGGGCGGAAGATCAGGAGCGGCTTTCGTTTCAGACCAGCGGGCCGTGGTCGCCGCGGGTGGATTTGAATGCGGACGTGGCGCTGGTGTACGGGCTCGGCAACTCGCTGCCCAATCGAATCGAGGACTGGCGGTCGCACGGGTATCGCATTCACGTGATGACTGGCGTTGCGTGGGGCGATTACCAGGATTACGTCCACGGCCAGTGGAACGGCAAGAAGCACGAAGACGAGGAGCAGATGCACAAGGACGGCTCCGCCAAGGGGCACGGGCGGGACGTCTATTACATGTCGCCGGGCGAGGATTACGGCAAGTATCTTTCCGAGGGCGTGAAGCGGGCGCTCGACGCCGGGGCGACGGCGGTCTGCCTGGAGGAGCCGGAGTTTTGGGTGGAGACCGGGTGGGAGCCGAACTTCAAGCGGCAGTGGCAGGCGTATTACCACGACGACTGGCAGCCGCTCGATTCCTCGGCCGACGCGCAATACCGCGCGTCGAAGCTGAAGTATTTCCTCTACCGCCGCGCGCTGTCGGAAGTGTTCGACTTCGTCCACCGCTACGCGAAGGAGCACGGGCGGGAGATCCCGTGCTACGTGGCGACGCACTCGCTGATCAACTACGCCGACTGGCGGATCGTCAGCCCTGAGTCGTCGCTGATCAACGTCGGGTGCGACGGGTACATCGCGCAGGTCTGGACCGGCACCGCGCGGACGCCCAACGTTTATGACGGCCGCGAGGGCGAGCGGACGTTCGACAGCGCCTTTCTCGAATACGGCGCGATGCAGAACCTCGTCCGCGCCAGCGGCCGGCGAGTGTGGTATCTGAACGACCCGATCGAGGACAACCCGCGCCACACGTGGACCGATTATCGCGGCAACTGGGAGAGCACGCTCACGGCGTCGCTGCTGCAACCCGAGGTTTGGCGATACGAGATCATGCCCTGGCCCCAGCGGATCTTTTACGGCCGCCATGCGTCCGGCGCGCAGCCGGACCCGCGCCGGCGCGTGCCGATCCCGCCGGAATATGAAACGGAACTGCAGGCGGTCATCTCCGCGATGGGCGACATGAACCAGCCCGCCGACGCCATGCGCTGGGAAGCCTGCGGCACGCAGGGCACCGGCGTCCTGGTCTCCGACACGCTCATGTTCCAACGCGGCGGGCCGCAGGCGTCGGATGAGCACCTGGACAACTTCTTCGGCCTGGCGCTGCCGCTGCTGAAGCGCGGGCTGCCGGTCGAACCGGTGCAGATCGAGAACGCGACCGAGCCGGGGTTCCTCGATCGATACCGGCTGCTCCTGCTCAGCTACGAGGGCCAGAAGCCGCCGACCCCGGCGTTCCACGAGGCGCTGGCCGCGTGGGTGAAGCGGGGCGGCGCGCTGGTAATGGTGGACGACGACCGGGATCCCTTCAATGCCGTCCACGAGTGGTGGAACCAGAACGGGCTCTCGTTCAAGACGCCGCGGGAGCACCTGTTCAAGACGCTGGGCCTGCCGGCCGACGCCCGCGGCCTGCAACGCGTCGGCAACGGCGTCGTTCTCTTCGAGCCCGCCTCGCCCGCCGCGTTGACCTACCAGCCCGACGGCTCCGACCGCCTCCGCGCGCTGGCGAAGCAAGCCGCCGAGGCGGTGAAACTGCCCTGGAAGGAATCGCCCGCGCTGGTCCTCCGCCGGGGCCCGTATCTGGTCGCGGCCGGACTCGAGGAAACGGGGACCGACCTGCCGCCCGTCGTGCTGCACGGCCGGATGATTTCGCTGTTCGACCCGACGTTCTCGGTCGTGAAGGAATTCGCCGTCACGCCCGGACGGCGCGCATTGTTGGTGGACCTGGATTCGATGCCCAAGGGCCACGAGGGCGTGCTCGCGGCCGCATGCCGCGTGCGCGGGCACACGGTCGCCCCCGATTCAATCCGCTTCCACGCGGACGGCGTCGCGCAAAGCCCCGCGGTCGTCTGCGTCGCGATGAACAACGCGCCGCGGTCGATCGATTTGAATGGCAAGCCCATCGATGCCAGCAACTACGAATACACGGACGGCCTCCTCCGCCTCCGCTTCACCAACACCGCCGACGGGCTGGACGTGATCATCCACGAGTGATGCCGCCCCGTGACACGGGTTTCCAACCCGTGCAGAGCGCCTCGGATTCGGTGCGCCGCGCTTGATGTTTCGCCTGCCAGTGGTCCCCGCAATGGGAGAAGTGGTTCGCACGGGTTGAAAACCCGTGTCACAGGCACAGTTGCTTCCCAGCAAGAGGCATGATGGTGCGCTGGCGCGCCTGAACAAACTTGCAATTCCGTGTGAGTGCGTGAAAGACGGGCGCCCTGACATCGTCACATCATTGGCGACGCGACGACGGACGACCGACAGGGAGGCCTATGCACATCGATTCACGAGATTGGCTGCGAGCCGGTGTCGTGTGTGTTGCGTTTGTGGGTGCTGCGGTGCTGGGGAGCCCCAGGGCTCATGCGGATGCGGGACCGGCCACAGCGCCGGCGCCACAAACCTCGCCGTCGGAACAAGCCCGGCTCGCTCGGGGACGGGAGATTCGCTCGGTTCTGCTGACCCTGCTCGACCAAGTCGATGCCGACGGCGGCACGTGGCCCGACAAGCCGCCGCAGACGGACGAGGGCCGCGGGTCTCTGGTCTATTCCAAGCCGGAGCAGTTCGGCGAACCCGGGTTGCTCTATCAGCAGCAGGTCGTCGTCCATGAGCTGGCCGAGAAGCATCCCGATGGCGTATGGGTCGGCTATGCGGATGGGCACGTCGAGTTCGCCCCCACTCCGTCCGACCTGGCGGCCTGCAAAGACCAGTTGCGGATGATCCGCGACGTGGCGTCGAAGTATCACAACACGTGGGGACCGAATCCGGAGACCAGCGTGGACCCGAAGACCGTCGCCCCAAAACTGGCGGGGGAACTCACGCTCAGGATCCTCGACCCGGAGGGGCGGCCAGTCCCTCGCGCGCTGGTGGGAGCCAAGACCCATCGCGGCGATGGATACTCGCCCCCGGACGAGCGGGTGATGTTTTGGACCGAGCCGAAGGCACTGCCGGCGGTCACCGATTCCGACGGCGAGGTCGTGCTGCCTGCCAGCCTCCTGTTCAACCCGACGGGCTCGGGTTCCGGATATCTCGATCTCGGGACAGCGCCGCTGGTCGTGCTGGACGAACGCCGCGACTTGATCGCGCTGGAAGAACTGCCGCTGTCCGATTTCGGCGGCGGCAAGGCGCGAACCGTCCGGCTGCGTCCCGCTTGTCATATTACCGCGGATCTGACCAGTTTCGGGCTTGCGGAAGTGGGAAAAGGCCTCGATCACACGGAGGCATACGCGGCCAAGCCCGGCATGGGACTGGTTCGTGCCCTGTTCAGCTTTTCGAGCCACGGCCAGGTGGATTTGCTGGTGCCGCCGGGCGATTACGGCGTCTATGTCGCCGAGCACCATTGCTATCCGGTGACGCGGTTCGTTCACGTCGGGCCCTCGGATCATCATCTGACGCTCCACCTGGACCTCCCGCCGCGCCGGCAACCGGCGGAGCTGGCCGGCCACCCCGCGCCCGAGCTGCGTGGGATCAAGGTGTGGAAGAACGGCGGCCCCGTGACCTTGGCCGAGTTGCACGGAAAGGTCGTCTTGCTCGATTTTTGGGGCTGCTGGTGCGGGGTGTGCAACGTGAGCATGCCGGAGCTGATGAAGCTTTACGACCGGTACAAGGACAAGGGGCTGGTCATCGTCGCCATTCACGACGACTCGGTCGAATCCATTGCGGAGATGGACCGGAAACTCCAAAGCGTCCGCAAAGACCTCTGGGGCGGGCGCGACCTGCCGTTTCTGATCGCCCTCGACGGCGGTGGCGACAAGCGCATTCCTGGCACCGGCCAGTTCACCCGCGGTGCGACCAACGCCGCGTATCACGTCTGGCTCTATCCCACCACCTATCTGATCGGGAGGGACGGAACCGTGTTGCGCAGCCTGCGGATCGATCCCGACAAGCCCGCCGAGATTGAGAAGACGATCGATGAACTGGTGAACGCAAGGAGCGGCGAGGGCAAATGAGACTTGGGTTCGGCCTGTTGATGTTGGTTGCCGCGGCGGCAGGGGCGAGCGCCGCGGCCGGTTCAGACGTCATCGCGCCGGCCGTTCAGGCGTTCGATCTGCGGGATGTGAAGCTGCTGGACGGGCCGTTCAAGGCAGCGAAGGATCGGAACGGCCAGTACCTGCTGTCGCTGGAGCCGGATCGGTTTCTGCACTACTTCCGAACGGAAGCGGGACTGCCGCCCAAGGCGCCCGCGTACGGCGGGTGGGAATCGCCCAACGAAGGGGCGGGCCGGTGCCTGGGGCATTACCTTTCCGCACTGTCGCTGCAATACCGCGCGACGGGGGACGATCGCTTCAAACGACGGATCGACTACATCATCGACGAACTCGCGCTGATCCAGGCGGCCAATGGGAACGGCTATCTCTGTGCCGAGGAAAACGGCAAGCAGTTCTGGGCCGACCTGGCGGCGGGGAATCCGAATGCGCTCAAGAAGCACCGCGTCCCCTGGTACATCCAGCACAAGATGTTCGCGGGCCTGCGCGATGCGTTCGAGTTGGCCGGGAGCGATAAGGCGAAACAGGTCCTGATCCGCTTGGCCGACTGGGCGATCTCCGTCACGGCCAAGCTCGATGACGCGGCATTCCAAACGATGCTCGAACAAGAGCACGGCGGGATGCGCGAGGTGCTCTGCGACGTGTACGCCATCACCGGCGAGCAGAAATACCTCGACCTCGCAAGTCGGTTCTATCACCGCAAAGTCGTCGACCCGCTGCCTAACGGGCAGGACGACCTGCCCGGCCTGCACGCCAACACGCAGATCCCCAAGATCATCGGCGAGGCGCGCTGGTACGAACTGACGGGCGAACCCGAGCACCAGCGGGCCGCCCGCTTCTTCTGGGATCGCGTTGTTCATGGCCAGACCTACGCCAACGGCGGCAACAGCGACGGCGAGCGCTTCGGCCGGGCCGGTCTCCTGCACCTGAGCAACACGACCTCGGAGACGTGCAACACCTACAACATGCTGAAGCTGACGCGGCACCTGTTCGAGTGGGAGCCGCGCGTCGAGTACGCCGATTATGCCGAGCGCGCGCTATACAACCACATCCTCGCCTCGCTCGGCCCCGCCCCCGGCAATTTCACCTACTACGTGCCGATGAAGTCCGGGCACTTCCGCACGTTCAGCGAGCCCGCCGGCAGCTTCTGGTGCTGCGTCGGCACCGGGATGGAGAACCACACGAAATATGCACAGAGCATCTATTACCACGACGCCCACTCGCTCTACGTGAACCTGTTCATCCCGTCCGAGCTGTCCTGGAACGGATTGACGGTCCGGCAGGAGACGGATTACCCCGTCAGCGGGAGAGTGAGCCTGACTCTCTCCGGCCGGATGCCCGCCTCACTGGCGCTCCGCCTGCGGTATCCCGGCTGGGCCGGGAAGGGCCTGACGATCCGCGTCAATGGAGAGCCGGTCCAGGTCACGAGCCTGCCCGGCTCCTACGCCACGATCGACCGCCCGTGGAAGAGCGGCGATCGGGTGGAAATGGATCTGCCGCTGTCCCTGCGGACCGAGCCGCTTGCGGGCAGCCCCGATCGCGTGGCCGTGTTGTACGGCCCGCTGCTGTTGTGCGGCCAACTCGCGCCCGTCGATCCCCAGCAGGAACTGCTCGGCGACAACCCGACGAGCGGCGGCGACGACCCCGCCGTCCCGGCGTTGTCGGTTGCCGGTCGGCCCGTCGAGCAGTGGATCGTTCCCGTGCCGGGCGCGCCGCTCACCTTTCAAACCCACGACGCCGGCCTCCCGGCCGAGCTGACGCTCGTGCCGTTTTACAAGCAGACGGGCCGCCGGTACGTGGTCTACTGGAGCACGGCGCATCGTTGACGTTGGCATTGTTCGAATGGATGTGGTGAAAGGCCGGCGTCTGGCTCCGTCCTTACTCTGATGACGCGAGAAACATCTCAACCCCGGACCCGGTGGTCTTTGCTTCCGCTGGTTGCAATCGTGAGCATCGCCGCGGGCGTTTCCCAGGCGGCGGAGTCCGCCGCCGAGCGGGCCCGGCTCGACCGGGGAGAGCGGGTGCGGCAGGTGCTCGCCGAGACCTGCCTGGACGCGAGCCGGCACGACGGGACCTGGCCCGCGGGCCCGATTGTGCCGCGCGGCGGCGAGGCGAAGCTGACCTACGTCCGTCCCGATCCGATTTCGCCGGCGGAGGGGTGGAAGTACTCGCCGACGGTGATCCTTTACGAGTCGTTCGACGAGCATCCCGAGGGCGTGTGGGTCGGTTATGCCGACGGGCATCTGGAGTTCGCGCCAAACCGGGCGGCGTTCGATGCGGATCGGCAGCAAATCGAAATCGCCCGCCACGTCGCGGCCGTTCAGGCCGAACACCTTAGGGCGACCAAGGCGGCCGCGGGGCAGGCCGTGATTGCCGCGACGCAACCGTCGGGCGAATTGAAACTGCGGATCCTGGATCCGCAGGGCCGCCCCGCGTGGGGGGCGATGGTCGGGAACGCCGCTCGATTTGGAGACTTCTTTCCCGGCCAGTCTCGGGTCGGTTTCCCCGCCGACGGCGGCCTGTGGGTGCCGGACAGCGATCGCGAAGGGCACGTGACGATCCGGGCGTCCGATGTGTTCCGTTATCGGCCGGCCGATCACTCGTCGACGCTCGTCGTCATCGACGAAAAACGGGGGTGGGTGGCGCTCGTGCCGGTTCGGCGTGAGGATTTCGACGCTACAGGCATGGTGCGTGAGGTCCGATTGCAACAGGGCTGTAAGGTCCGCGGCACGATCTCGAGTGTCGGCCTGCGGTCTTTCAAGCAACCGATCGACCGCGTGATTTGTGACGTGTTGTTCGAGTCCGGCGGGTTCTCCACTTGGACCTTTTCCAGCGATTGCATCGGCCCACACTTCGAGATGCTCCTCCCGCCCGGCGACTACGACCTCCATCTCCAGGGAACGGAGTGTTTCAACGTAAATCACTACATTCGCATCGCATCGGGGCAACGGGAGCTGAACCTCGACGTCGATCTCGAGCCGCCGTACCCGGTGATTCAGACGTTTGCCAACAAGCCGGCGCCCGAGTTCCGCGACCTGTGGGCGTGGAAGAACAGCCCGCCTCTGAAAATGGCGGACCTGCGGGGGCGCGTCGTGTTGCTCGATTTCTGGGGCTATTGGTGCGGCTACTGCGTCGGCAACATGCCGCACCTGATGTCGATCTACGAGGAACTTCACCCCCGCGGGTTGGAGGTCATCGCCATCCACGACAACTCCGTCGGCTCGCTTGCGGAAATGGAGCAGAAGCTCGGCCGCATCCGCGAAGACGAATGGAAGGGCCGGGACCTGCCGTTCCCCGTCGCCCTCGACGGCGGCACGCCGCGCGAGCCCCGCGACGACTTCCACGGCGCGACCACCGCCGCATATAGTGTCAGCCGCTTCCCGACCACGCTGCTGATCGATCGCAACGGCATGCTCGTCGAGCAACTGGACCTCAGCAACCCGCACGCGCGGGACGAGATCGTCAAGTTGCTCGATAAGCCTGGACCGCCCGCACCCCGATAGGAGGGCAGCCAACTATCGCCATCCCGGATGCGATCCCGTGCGATTGCGGCATTCCCGAATTGCGCTTGACACCTCCCATTAACTTTATATCGTAAAGCGTTAGCTTTATGAGATAAAGCGAAGGAGGTTCGGGTGGCTGCATTGGCTGATCGTCCGCCGCGGGTGCCGGCGGGGTTGCGGGTGGCGCCGGCGTTGGACTGGAGCTTTCGGCCGAAGTGCGTCCGGCGGAAGTATGCGTTGCTCATCAACCCGTTTTATCCGAAGGACCCGCACGCGAGTTTCGGGAAGCACGTGTTGACGCCGACGCTGGCGCTGACGAGCGTGGCGGGGGGCACGCCGGGCGACTGGGAGGTGCGGTATTGGGACGAGAACCTGTTGCAGGGGCACCCGCCGAGGTGGCCATTTCCGCGGGTGGTGGGGATCACGGTACACCTGACGTTCGCGAACCGGGCGTACGAGTTGGCGAAGTGGTATCGGGAGCGGGGGGCGGTCGTGGTGATGGGGGGATTGCACGTGCTTTCGTGCCCGGAGGAAGTGGCGCCGCACGCGGATGCGATCGTGCTGGCGGAGGGGGCGCAGGTGTGGCCGCAGATCCTGCGGGATGTGGAGGCCGGGCGGTTGCAGAAGGTGTATCGGGGCAGTTACGTCAGGCCGTACCGGGACGAGGCACAGCCGCGGCGGGAGCTGCTGCCGCGGCGGAGCTTCCTGACGACGACGAGCCTCATCGCCTCCCGCGGGTGTCATAACCGCTGCGGGTTCTGCTACCTGGCGACCGAGGGGCTGCACATGCCGTATCAGATGCTCGATGTGGAGCAGGTCGTCGAGCAGTTCCGCGCGGACCGTCAGCCGTACGGCGTCTTCATCGACAATAATCTTGGGTCGAAGCCGCAGTACCTGCGCCGCCTCTGTCGCGCGCTGCGGCCGCTGGAAAAGATCTGGAGTGCGGCGGTGAGCCTCGACGTGACCGACGACCCGTCGATCGTCCGCGAGATGGCGCTGGCCGGTTGCACCGGCGTGTTCGTCGGGTTCGAGAGCCTCAGCGACCGCAACCTGGCCGACGCCCGCAAGCGCACGCCGCGGTGTGCGGAGTACGCGCGCCGGGTCGCGCTGCTGCACGACAACGGCATCCAGGTGAACGGCAGCTTCGTCCTCGGCTTCGATCACGACGGCCCGGAAGTGTTCGAGCAGACCGCGGCGTGGATCGAGGAGAATCGCCTCGAGTGCGCCACGTTCCACATCCTCACGCCCTACCCCGGCACCCCGCTCTTCCGGCAGATGGAGGCGGAAGGCCGGCTGCTGCACCGCGACTGGTCGCGGTACGACACCGCGCACGTGGTCTTTCATCCCCGGCTCATGTCAGTCGAGCAACTGGCTCGCGGGTACGCGTGGTGCTACCGCCGCGTCTTCTCCCACGCCGGCATCTGGCGCCGCCGGCCGATCGACTGGCGTGCGGTGCCGTCTTACCTGGCGATGTCGTACCTCTACAAGCGGTCGAACTGGCTCTGGCCGCTGCTGATCCGCTCCGGCCTCACCGCCGCCGTCTGGCGGCCGCTGGTGGAGGCGAGCCGCTGGCGGCATCTGAAGTTTCGGGCGCGGTTGGCACAGAGCGGTGCCAAGACTTCGACGCTGCGGGCCGCCCCGGCGGTTGTTTATGCGGGCGTGTGACTTGAGATCGTCCCTGGAATATTTCGGCACCAATGGATCTGATCGGCGACGGTGAATGGCGTGGCGTGGCTGGATTTGATCCAGTAAACTTCGGTGATGGAATCAATGGACGTTTTCCTCCGCGGCGTGTGGACAATGGTACCGGGTGACGAAGACACTTCTTGGGTCCAAAAACTAGCCAAAGCCAAAAAGCGGTGGGAGATCGGCTTCCCCGACCAAGGGGAAATAATCCGTCGCATGCTTCAGGCGGGCGTAAGCGAGCGCGACATAGCGCGCCTGTGCCGGATCGTTGGCTTCGAGACGGCGCAAGGCATTCTAAACCTCATCGACGACCCGGCTGTGGCATACTACGGCTTTAACGATGACGCCCGGGAGTTGGACTGGCGCATTCACGTTTTCGATGCGAACACCGGTGAAGACTTGGGGCATCTTGATGGGGTTCACGACTCGTTTCAGGAGATGGACCCAACTGGCCGGGAGATGGAACCGCCGCCAACAGAATGATCGGACGCCCGATAGTGACCGTTTGCCTACCCCACCGGGGGAGTGTTCTCGACGCCTTGGTTGCGCATCTGCTGGACTTCTACAAGTAGTTGGTCCACCTCTTCGAGCTCACCCACCCATTTCACATCCGCAGCGAGCAAGGCGGCCGGGTCACCGGGACGTGACGCTTGCTCGGCTTCCGGTTCGGCGCGGACGCGCGCGCCGTCCTTCAGTCCGGTCGGTGAGTCGAGCACCACGACCCCGTTTTTGACTGTCCCGCTATAGGTCATCATTGCCTCCGCGGGGATTATAAACTCCAGCCGTTGGACTGTGTCATCGGCTCAACGGATTCCCATTCCCATTCCCATTGCCGTCCCCGCTTTTCGGCGGGGCTTGATGTCCCGAGAGGGTGTCGGGGCTCCAGAGGGATTCGGTGTCGAGGACGGTGGAGACCAGCGCCTCGACGTTGTCGCGGACGGCGTCGGCGGTGAGGTCGTGGTTGGGGAGCGGGTTGGAGAGGCGGAGGCTGCCGCGGTTGATCGAGAAGAACATCGGGCCGATCTCCTGGTTCTTCTTCAGGATGTCGATCAGGGCGACGGGCGGCCTGAGGGTTCAGGGCGATCGCATGTGGCCAGTAAGAGCGGTCAGGCCGGCATTGG
>DASXMX010000479.1:0-6768 GCA_036495445.1 Tepidisphaeraceae bacterium | reverse complement strand
CCCCCCCCGCCACACGGGGGACGTGCGCGGATTGCTGATCTACCAATCGAGGGTGCCGCGCCAGGCGCGTTGAAGTTCGGAAACCGGCACCTCGACGCTACCCCCCAGCGACAGTTTCAATCGGGGTTCGGTCCGAACGTGGCCCAGTTCGACGAGCTGTCGGCCGAACAGTCGGGTCACGTCATTTCGCTTCGTTTCCTCAAACTCGATGATGTAACAGCCAACGGCATCACCGAACGCCTGGTCGTCATCGGGGAGGTTCACGTCAGCGCCGAACCCCGATGCGATGCACATTTCAGCCAAGGCGATCGCAGCACCGCCGTCACTGATGTCGTGCATGCTGGCCAGCAAACCAGTACGGATCGCAGCTGCCACATTCGCGTGAACAGGGGCCGCCGCGCCGATCCCGTCAGCGGTCGGGCTGACGACGGCGATTCGATTTCCCGGCGTTTTCAGGTCCATCGTCACGCACCGCCGCACGTCGTCGATGATGCCGATCGCGCTGATCAGCAGCGTGTTGGGGATGCGGATGACTTCGCCGGTTTCGCTGTTGGTGAACTGGTTGTGCAGGCTGTCCTTGCCGCTGATGAACGGGATTCCATAGGCGAGGGCCGCGTCGCGGCAGGCCTCGCAGGCGCGGACGAGCGTGCCCATCGTCCGCTCGTCGTCGACGCTGGGCCAGCAGAAGTTGTCGAGGATCGCGACCTTGGCCGGGTCGGCGCCGACGGCGACCACATTTCGGATCGCCTCGTCGATCGCGGCCAGCGCCATCTCGTAGGGATCTTGGATCTGCGGCGCGAGTCCGCATCCAATGGCGATGCCGCGATGGCTGCCGAGTTTCGGGCGGAGCACCGCCGCGTCGGACGGGCCGACTTGCAGAGGACCGGTCAGCGGCTTGATGACCGATCCACCCTGAACCTCGTGATCGTATTGGCGGACGATCCAGTGCTTGCTCGCGATGTTCGGATGCGCGAGCAGCGCGAGCAGGCGATCCTTCACCGTGGCATGGGCGTCTCGCCCATTCGAATTGGTTTGCACGGGCGGGGCGCCCGTGCCACGTGAAGGGTTCGCTTCTGTCACCACCGCCCTCCGCGTTGGCATCGGAATGCCGTGGTGGAGGAAGTCCATCGAGAGGCGGCCGACTTCCTGGCCTTGATAGTGGAGGATGAGCTCCTCCTTGTCGGTGCCGAAGCGGCCGATGACGGTCGACTCGACGTCTTCCGAAGCCGAGAGCGCGAGCAATTCGTCCAGCTTGTCCGCCGGGACGGAGAGGACCATCCGTTCCTGCGCCTCGCTGATCCAGATCTCGTCGTAGCGCAGGCCGGCGTATTTGAGCGGCACCTTGTCCAGGTCGACCTCGGCCCCCAGCGCCTCGCCCATCTCGCCGACCGCGCTCGACAGCCCGCCGGCTCCGCAGTCAGTAATCGCGGTGAAGAGGCCGCGGTCCCGGGCTTGCAGGATCACGTCCGCCATCTTCTTCTCGGTGATGGCATTGCCGATCTGCACGGCGTGGGAGAACTCGTCGGCGTGGGTATCGGTCAGCTCGGCGCTGGAAAACGTTGCGCCGTGGATGCCGTCCCGGCCCGTGCGCCCGCCCATGACGACGATCGCGTCGCCGGCCATGGCCTGTTTCTCGATCTTGTCGCGCGGGATCAGGCCGATGCACCCGCAGAAGACGAGCGGGTTGCCGAGGTAGCGGTCGTCGAAATAGACCGCGCCGTTGACCGTCGGGATGCCCATGCGGTTGCCGTAGTCGCGCACGCCCGCGACGACCTGCCGGAGGATCCGCTTGGGATGGATGATCCCCTTCGGAAGCGACGCGGGGCGGGAGGAATGCGACGCGGGGACGCGGGGACGCGGAGACGTGGGGAGCGATGAGGAGGAGAAAACCGTCCCCGTCCCGGTTTCCGTCCCCGCGTCCCCCCCATAGTCGGGAAAGGCGACGCAGAAGACGTCGGTATTGGCGATCGGTTTGGCAGCCAGCCCGGTGCCGAGGATGTCGCGGATCACGCCGCCGGCGCCGGTGGCGCTGCCGCCGTAAGGTTCGATGGCGCTGGGGTGGTTGTGCGTTTCGGCCTTGAAGCAGACTGCGTCGGTCTCGTCGAACGCGATCACGCCGGCGTTGTCCGCGAAGACCGACAGGCAGAACGGCTCCCGCTCCCGCCGCATCAGCTCCTGCGTGCTGGCGAAGATCGTCTCCTTGATCAGGTTCTTGTACTTCCGCGTGCCGACGACCTTGCCGGAGGCATCCCGCACCTCGACCTCGACCGCGCTCTTGAGTGTCTTATGGACGCAGTGCTCGCTCCACGTCTGCGCGAGCGTCTCCAGTTCGATGTCGGTCGGCTCGCGGCCCGCCTCGCAGTAGTAGCCGCGGATCGCCTTCATCTCCGTCAGGGAGAGGAACAGGTGCGCTTCGCGCGAGAGCTTCGCGAGCTCCTCGTCGCTCAAGTCGCGCATCGGCACTTGGCGCAGCTCGAACCGATACTCCCGGCCCGCCTCGAACTTCGCGGGAATGAACGCGTCGAAGTGGACCGATTCGATCACGCCGTTGGCCAGCACGCGGGAGGCGATCCGTTCGAGCTCGGCACGGGCGATCGTCCCCTCGATCAGGTAGGCCCGGCCGGTGCGGACTTCCTTCACGTCGATGCCCATGTCGCGCAGGGCCATTTCCGTCGAGGCCGCGACCGGGTCCATCACGCCGGGCTTGAGGTGGATTTCGATCCGGCTGTGGCCGTCATCGTTCGGTGGGGCTTCCATCAAATGAGCGTCTTCGACGACAGGGTCGGCCAGCAGCTCGCGCGCGGCCGCGGCGATCCGCTCCCGCGGCGCATCCGTTTCGATGAGGAAGATGCGCGACGTGCTGACGGCGCCGACCGACGCGCCGAATTCCTGGATCTGATGGCGGATGGCCTGGCCGAGCGGGTCGGTCGCGGCCTCGCCGCCCCGGGCTGGCGGGAGCGTCCGGACGTCGATGCGATGAATCATCGCCCGATTCTAGCGGGCCACTCTTACCGGACCAAACGAAGGCAGTGCTGAGTGCTGAGTCCTGAGTGCTGAGTGCTGAGCACGACTCAACGGGCACCTTTTGCACATCATCAAAGATTGCCGACTGGGCGGCCGATGAAGATTAAAACGGGTTATGACACCTGGGCCCGGTGAGACGCCACATGCCACGAGGGCACGTCGCGGGCGCACCCAATCCACCTCGAACGTGATGAACGAACAACTGATCCGTCGTATCACGCAGTGCCCGAACCTCCCCTCGCTCCCGGCCATCGCCGTGCAGGTGCTGGAGCTGATTCAGCGGGCCGACATCAACCTCCCCGAAATCGCGCGCCTCATTTCCAAGGACCCGGCCCTGGCGGGCAAGATTCTGCGCACGGTGAATTCCAGCTTCTACGGCCGCAGCCAGAACGTCGGCACGATCAGCCAGGCGTTGGTGATCCTTGGGCTGCAATCGGTCAAGACGCTGGTGCTCGGGTTCTCGCTCGTCACCCACCTGAACACGAAGGAAAAAAACAAGGGCTTCGATTACCTGGGGTACTGGCGGCGGAGCATCTACGCCGCCAACGCGGCCCGGACGCTGGCGGCCAAGGTGCGGATCGTGCAGCAGGAGGAGGCGTTCCTGGCCGCGCTGCTGCAGGACATCGGGATGCTGGTGCTCGACCGCGTCCTCGGCGCTGAATACGGACAGGCCTGCGGCACAGTCGCGTCCCACGCGGATCTGGCCGCGGCCGAGACCGCGGCACTGGGGATGAACCACGCGCAGGTGGGCGAGTTTCTGGCCAAGCAGTGGAACCTGCCGCCGTTGCTGGCGGTACCGATTGCCGGCCACGTCTCGCCCGCCGATGTGACCGACCCGCCGTTACGCAAGCTCACCGAGCTCGTCGCGCTGGCGGGGCGATGCGCCGACATCTTCGTCGAGCCGTCATCCGCCTCGACGATCGCGGCCGTCCGGGAGCGATGCAAGGCGTTGTGCAAGATGTCGGAAGGCGAGTGCGACGCGATGCTCGACGCGGTCGGCCGCAGCACCAAAGAGGTCGCCAACCTGTTCGAGATCAACATCGGGGCGGGTCTGAGCTTCGAGGACGTGCTCAAGCGGGCAAACGAGGCGCTGGTCGAGATCACGCTTAAATCGCAGCAGCAGGCCAGTTCGCTCCGCCAGCAGAACCAGCAACTCCAGCGGGCGGCCACCACGGACCCGTTGACGGGCCTGGCCAACCGCGGCCGGTTCGACCAGTTCCTGGCCGAGCAGTTCGCGCTGGCTCGCAACGAAGGCAAGCCGCTGTCGCTGATCCTGCTGGACTTGGACCAGTTCAAGTCGATCAATGATCGCCACGGACATCCGGTGGGGGACCAGGTGCTGCGGGCGGTGGCGAAGCTGGTCGGGAGCGTCGCTCGCGCGACGGACCTGGCGGCGCGCTACGGGGGCGAGGAGATGGCGCTGGTTCTGCCGGGCACGACCCGCACGACCGCCGCCACGATCGCCGAGAGCATCCGCCACGCTGTGGCGGCCAATCCGATCGTCTGCCCGCTCGTCCAGGTGCCGGTAACGGCGAGCTTCGGCGTCGCCTCGCTCGACCCCTCCGTTCCCTTCAACGACCCCGCACAGTTGCTCAAGGCCGCCGACATGGCGGTCTACGCCGCCAAGCACGGCGGGCGGAATTGCGTGAAGGTGTTCTCACCCAAGGCGACTCACGTCTCTCCGAAAGCCGCGTAGTTGTGAGGTAGCAAGGGCATGTACTCATGCTCGTGTCGTCCCGCGGATTGGGTTCGGGTGGCACGGACAAGTACCCTTGTCCGTGGCGGCTCGACGACGGAACACCACGGCCATGAATACATGTCCGTGCCACCCGCGTGGCTTTATGCAGCGCGGTCGCTTTGGGCGGGAGTCACGGCAACGGCGGCGGGGGCGGGCTGGCCGCCGAACAGCTTTTGCATCATGCCGTCCTGCAGTTCCGGGCGGCGGACGTCGGCGGGGCTGGCGGGGAGGCGCAGCTCAAACCCGGGCCCGGCCGGAGGGGCGGCGTGCACGAGCAGGTCGCCCCCGTGGTGATAGGCGATCGCGAACGCCGACAGCATGTCCAACCCGAGGTCCGATGGGTCATTCGACGGGAACGCGAACGGCGTGAAGAACGAGGCGACGTCGTCGTCGCTCCAGGCGGGGCCCTCGGCAACGATGCGAATCGCCACCCCCGGCGCTGTGCCGAACGCAAACGGCTCGGCGGAAACCGAAAGCGCCGCCCCCGGCTGGCCCAGCCGGGCGGCATAGGAGAGGAGGATTCGCAGCAGCCGGGTGGCGGCCTCGGCGTCCACCTTCAGCTTGCATAGCCCGGCCGCGGCTTGGGTCGTGACGGTTCGGTGGTTGATCTCCGCCGCGGCGGCCGCCGTGCTGCGGGCGACCAATTCGCCCGGGTCCAGCTCGCCGCCGATCGCCAGCGTCGGCTCGCCGACCATCTGCCCGACGCTCTGCACGATCCGCACCAGCCGCTCGCGCTCCTGCTGGGCCAGGGACCACAATTGCTCGGCGAATTTGGGGTCGCTGGCGATCAGGCTCGCGGGCGATTCGCCCGGCTTCGACGGCGCCAGCTCCTCCAGGAAGCAGGTCAGCGCCGTCATCGAGTTCCGCAGGTGGTGCGAGATCCCGCCGGCCATCGTCGCCAGGCTCTTCACCCGGTCGGCCACGACCATCCGCTGCATGACCTCGAGCCGTCCGTTCAGCAGCGTCTCGCGGTCGATGCCGGCCAGGAACAGCCCCAGGGCGTCCTTGAGCGTCTCCTTGAGCGCCTTCAGGTCGCACGGCTTGGTGATGTACTTGTAGATGGCGCCGGAGTTGACGGATTCGATGGCGCTTTCGATGTCGGAGTAGGCGGTGATCAGCAGGCGGACGATCGCGGGCCACTGCGTGCGGACGCGCTTGAGCAGCTCGACGCCGTACTGCCCGGGCATCCGCTGGTCGGTGAGGACGACGCCGATGCCGGCGGCCTCGCGGTCGAGGATCGCCGACGCCTCGGCCACGCTCGTCGCGGTCAGGACGCGGAAGTCCTTCTCCATCGACTTGCGAAAATACTTCAGCGCCTGCTCCTCGTCATCGACGTAGAGCACTGCGTACTTACGGTAATCGTGGCTTTCCGTGGCCGTCATGCGTTACTCCCGGCGAGCTCCAGCCGTTCCTCCTTGAAGGCGGGGGTGGCGTCGCCAACCGGCATTGTCTTTGTCGGCTCAAGCGACAGGTCAAATGAGACCTGCGTCCATTCCCCTTCCTGCGTGGTGATCTCGATGTTCCCGCCTTGGTTCTTGATGATCGTGTGGCAGATGCTCAGGCCCAGTCCCATGCCCTGGCCCACGTCCTTGGTCGTGAAGAACGGCTCGAGCAGCCGCGGCAGGTGTTCCTGCTTCACGCCGGTGCCGTTGTCCAGCACGCCGACCTTCAGCCGGCCGTCGATCGGCTCGCACGATACGGTGATCTGCGGCGAGATCACCTTCTTTTTTCGGGTCGCGTGGGCGGCGTTCACCAGCAGGTTCATGAAGACGTGGACGATCTGCGTCTTGGAGCCGATCGCCTTGGCGCCTTCGGTAGACTTGCGGACGACCGGGATGTCGCCCAACTCGTGGGCACACAGCCGTGCGGCGCTGGTCAGCGCCTCGTCGATGCTGAACGTTTCCCGCTCGGTGCCGTTGGTGGGGTGGGCGAAGGCCCGCAGGTCGGAAATGACGCCCCGGATCCGGGTCATCCCCTGGCCGATGTCCTTGAGCGTGTCCTGCAGG
>DASXMX010000478.1:0-8488 GCA_036495445.1 Tepidisphaeraceae bacterium | reverse complement strand
GTAGGGGCGAACCTTGTGTTCGCCCTGCAGGGGTGAACCTCGTGTTCACCCATCCCGTTCGAAACCGGAAAACGGCGAATACGAGATTCGCCCCTACCAAATGGGCGAACACAAGGTTCGCCCCTACTATGAACACCTCCTCCCTCTTCGTCATCGCCGGCCCCTGTGTGATCGAGTCGTCGGACCTGTGCCTGTCGATCGCTCGGCACATGAAAGGCGTCTGCGACCGGCTCGGCCTCACCTACGTCTTCAAGGCGAGCTTCGACAAGGCCAACCGCTCGAGCAACGCCGGCTTCCGCGGCCCGGGCCTGACCGACGGCTTGGTCGTGCTCGAACGCATCAAGCATGAGGTCGGCGTGCCGGTCCTCACCGACGTCCACGAGACGGGCCAGGTGCCGATCGCCGCCAAAGTCGTGGACATCCTGCAAGTCCCAGCGTTCCTCGCGCGTCAGACCGACCTGCTCGTCGCCTGCGGGCAATCGGGCCGGGCAGTGAACGTGAAGAAGGGGCAGTTCATGTCGCCGCAGGAGATGGGCAACGCGGTGGAAAAAGTGCGGGCCGCCGGCGGGAAGGACGTCCTGCTCACCGAGCGCGGCACGTTTTTCGGCTACAACCGCCTGGTGAACGATTTCACCGGCCTGGCGGTCATGAAGCAGTTCGGCTGCCCGGTCGTCTTCGACGTCACCCACTCGACCCAGCAGCCCGCGGGCCTCGGCAACCAGTCCGGCGGGAACCCACAGTTCTCCCCCCTGCTCACCCGCGCCGCCGTCGCGGCGGGCGTGGACGGCCTCTTCCTCGAGTGCCACCCCGACCCCAAGGCCGCCAAGAGCGACGCCGCCACCATGCTCCGCCTCGACGACGTCGAGCCGCTGCTCACCCAAGCGAAGCAGATCGCGGATCTGCGGAAGGGTTGGAACAATGACTGACCTGACGCACCTTGACGCCGAGGGCCGCGCCCGCATGGTCGACGTCGGCCAGAAGCCCGTCACGGCCCGCGAGGCGGTCGCCGAAGGGTTCATCACGCTCCAGGCGGCGACGCTCCGCGCGATCGCCGAGGGAACGGTGCCGAAGGGCGAGGTGCTGAACACCGCCCGGATCGCCGGCATCCTCGCCGCCAAGCGCTGCGGCGAGCTGATCCCGCTCTGCCACCCGTTGCCCGTCGAGAGCGTCGAGGTCCACTTCGACGTGCCCGAACTCGAGCCCGAGCACGATCAGCCCGTCCGCCTGCACATCAAGGCGATCGCCCGCATCCAGGCCAAGACCGGCGTCGAAATGGAAGCCCTCACCGCGGTCACGCTCGCCGCGCTCACGATTTACGACATGTGCAAGGCGATCGACAAGCGGATGGTGATCGGGGACGTGCGGTTGGTTTTGAAGACAGGGGGAACGAAGAGGCAGCCGAAATGACACGAGGCTTTCTGATTCCGCCGCTTGCGGCTTCGCGAACGAAGGGACGTCACTTTTTACGGAGCGCCATCGCATAAGGCGAATTCGGATTGTGCCCAGGATGCAAGGGCCATCCGTCGTACACTTTGACGAAATCCCACCGCTGAACGGGCTGCCCGATCTTGACTGGATTCTTCTCCGCGATCTCGCGCGAGAACGCTGACGCGATCTGGTCCACGTCCTCGGTGGTAAACTCGAGCTGCGCGAATTGGAGTCGTGGCGTCGCTCGCTCGTAGAACGTTCGAATCTCGCGCGACGCGGGTTGCACGCGTTTGCGATCGTAGTGCAACTCGCCGAGTTCCGCGATGAGATCGCACTTGATGCAATGCGACATGCTCCCGCGCGGATCGTTCGGGAGCCACCATCCGTATCCAGTCCAGACGAGGTGGTATCCGATGATGAGGGGAAGCGACATGGCAGGAATCTACTATGAAGTTCCCGCGACATCGAGGTCCTTCGTTCGCGAAGCCACAAGCGGCAGAACCAGCACCAGTCTCGCGTCAGTCGACTGGAATCGGCTGGAGTTTTCCGTCAAGGTATTCCTGAAGAAACCCGCTCGCCGCGAGGGCGTCAAGGCGCTGCTTTTTCTGCCCCCGCGTGATCCGCTCCCCCCCGCGTTTGCGTGCGATCAATCCCTGCTCGGCGGCGAAGGAACTGAGCCGCTCGTCGACGAAGATGATCGGGAGCTCTGCTTCGTCTCCCACCGTTTTCGCCCAAGCGATCGTGCTGCGCGCCTGCGGCCCGAACGAGTCGTCCATGTTCAGCGGCAGGCCGACGACGATCCGCCCAACGCCCTCCTTGCGGATCACAGCCAGGATCTCGGCCCGGGCCTGCTCGGGAGTGGCGACCGTCAGCACTTCATAAGGAGAGGCAAACTTCCCGCCCTCGTCGCTCAGCGCCAGTCCCACCCGCCGTGCCCCGAAATCGATGGCCAGTGTGCGCATGCAATTTTCCCCCGCCCCCGGTACTCCGGGGGAGCGTTGGGGAGGGGGCCGTGCCGCGGGAGAGGATCGATCAACAATTGTCGGAAGAACCCCCTCCCTAACCCTCCCCCGGAGTACCGGGGGCGGGAAAGAAGAGGAAATCAGCAATGTCATCCGCCTACAGGTACTTCCCTCCAAACTTCTCCCTCACCCGACCCACCAGTTCCTTCACCCGCTGCGCCTCGCTCTTCGGGCAGACCATCGTGGCGTCGCGGGTGTGGACGATGATCATGTCGCTGACGCCGATCGCGCTGACCAGGTGCTCGGGGTCGTCGCTGACGACGATGTTGTCGTCGGCGTCGATGAACACGCATGCCTTGGCCTCGGTGGCGTTGTTGTGCTCGTCCATCGGCAGCGTCTCGGCCAGCGCGGGCCACGACCCGACGTCGAGCCATTGCACCGGCATCTCCACCACCGCAACCTGCGCCTTGCCCTTCCCCTGGCTGGCCAGCTCCATCACGGCGTAGTCGATGCTGATCTTGGGCAGCGTCGGATAGGTCTCGTTCAGCACCTGCTCGCGGCGGGGCGTGTCCCAGGCGTCGGCGATCTTCATCAGGCCGCGGTGCGACTCGGGCAGGTGCGTGGCAAGCTCGTTCAGAACGGTGTCGCACCGCCAGACGAACATGCCGCTGTTCCAGTAATACCGGCCCGATTCGACGTACCGGTCGGCGGTCGCCTTGTCCGGCTTTTCGCGGAACGCCTGCACGCGATAGGCGCCGTTCGCCCCGTCCTTGAGCCGCAGCGATTCGCCGCGATGGATGTAGCCGAGGCCCGTGTGCCCGTGGGTGGGGACGATGCCGAACGTGACGAGCATCTGCGGGTATTCGGCGGCGACGTCGAACCCCTTCTTCAGGCAGGACTGGAAGACGTCCACCGGCTCGATCACATGATCGGCGGTGACGACCGCCACCACCGCATCCTTGTCCCGCCGCTGCAGGATGGCGGCGGGAAAGCCGACCGCGTTGGCCGTGTCGCGGCCGATCGGTTCGCCCAGCAGATTTTCCTTGGGCAACTCGGGCACGTTCTCCAGCACCTGCGGCCCGTACGACGCGCCGGTGCAGACGAAAATCCGCTCGGGCGGGAGCAACCCCCGGAGCCGGTCGTAGCTGAGCTGCAGCAGGCTGCGGCCGTGCACGACCGGGAGCAGTTGCTTGGGCCGGTTCCCGCGAGACAGCGGCCAGAGCCGCGTCCCCGCACCGCCCGCCATGATCACGCCGTATTGCATCGTTGGTTCCGTCGTCAAACATCCGAACCCGGCCGTCGTCCCGTCGAACCCTCATCCCACAAGACAACCGGGAACGGCTCTGGGTAAGTTAAATCAGATACTTCGGGTCGCGCTTCGCCACCGCCTGAATCTTTTTAGCCAGATCGGTGTAGCCGGACTTACCCATCAGGGCGTACGTCGCGTCCTTGCCTAATTGTACGGCAGGCTGGTCGTAGGTGTTAATCTCATATAGCGCGCCCATGTAGCTGACTGCCACTTCGTACAGATAAAGGAACTGCCCCACCGTCTGGGCCGAGATCTGCGGGAAGGTGACCGTCATCGTCGGCCGCTGGCTCTCGAGCAGGGCGTAATCGGTCCCCTGCTTCTCGCTGTTGATCAGCGTCTGGAAGTTGGCCCCGGCCAGGTACTCCAGCGTCGGAATGTCTTTCATTGACGACGGAATCGACAACTTCTGGCTGAACCGCTCGACCTCGAGGAAGGTGATGACCTTGTCGTTCGGCCCCTCGCGGTAAAGCTGCACCTGCGAGTGCTGGTCGGTCGTCCCCAGCGCCTTGATCGGCGTCTGCCCGGCGAACACATTCTTCTTCTTCGGCCCGTTCTGCTTCCCGAGGCTTTCCGCCCAAAGCTGCCGGTACCAGTCGGCAACGGAATACAGCGACGTGCTGTACGGCATCATCACGCTGATCGGCTTGCCCTTCTGATCGAGCGTGTAGTTGATGGCCGCGACCATGGCGGCGGGGTTCTTGTAGACGTCGCCGTCCTTCAGCCGCTTGTCCATGTCGACCGCCCCGGCCAGCAGGGCGTCGACGTCGATCCCGCACATCGCGGCACTGAACAGCCCCACCGCCGACATCACGCTGAACCGCCCGCCCACCCCCTCCGGCACCTCCAGCGTGCGAAATCCCTCCTTGTCGGCGATCGCGCGGAGCGTCCCGCCCTTCGGGTCGGTCGTCGCGAGGACGTTCTCCTTGTACTTCTTGCCCAGCTTCTGCTGCAGCAGGTCTCGAAACAGGATGAACTGCGCCGCCGTCTCGGCGGTCTCGCCCGACTTGCTGACCACGTTGACGATCGTCTTCTTGATCTTCGGCGTCACCAGTTCGACCACCGCCTTGACCTGGTCGGGATCGACGTTGTCGAGCACGAAGAGCTGCGGCCCGGGCCGCGTCCGGTCGCTCATCAGGTTATAGGTGTACGGGTTGAGCGCGTGCTGCAGGGCGATGTTGCCCAAGGCGCTTCCGCCGATGCCCAGCACGATCAGCACGTCGCAGCGGTCGCGGAAGTGTTCCACCTCCCGGTGGACGGCGTCGACCATGTCTTCGTCGTAGGGAAGGTCGCGGTACTTCAGGTTGCCGGCTTTCCGGTCGTCGGCCATCTGCTTGGTCAGTTCCTTGATTCGCGGCGCCAGCGCTTTCAACTCCTTGTCACTCACCCCGTGCTTTTCCCCCACGGCCTCGGCGGTCGCGTTCTTCCAGTACAGGCGAATCTGGTCCATATCCTTCCCTTAGCTTCCGGACGAAAGGCGGGTAGTGTAAAGCCGGGCAACCCAAAGGCAAACGTCGGGACGTCGCGGGGTACATGAAAGCCGCAACGAATTCAGCGGCATGCATGCGCCGGCTCTTTCGGACGTGACGGTCCTGTACGTGATCCCACACACCGCCGTCCTCGGCGCGATCCTGCTGACCGGCTATCTCGGCGGCGCCGTGGCGACCCACCTGCGCGCGGGCGGGGGATGGTACCCGGTCACGTTCCCGATCATGGTCGGCGCCGTGGTCTGGACGGGGCTTCTCCTGCGCGACGCCCGTCTGCAGGCGCTGCTCCCGGTGCGACGATCGAACGTATAGCGGAACACCGCCCCACGCCGGGGCAAAGCGCGGGAGGGCGCGTTCGATCCGAATCTCGTGCCCCGGCGCCGCCCCGGATCTGGATGCGCCGTCCGGTTTCTCGCTGCTTCTATTATCTTGACGGTTTAAGGTACTCTCGTCCGGTCAGGATCGGAAACGGCTTGTCGGCCCAACTGATCGGAGTCGAAAGGAACACGGCAGAGACGCCGCTGCCGAGCGGGCAGTCGGCGGGACCCACGGTAATCGCGGCATCGGAGTACGCACGGTCGGCCGGGAACCCGCGGGGCGGCAGGACGATCCGCCAGCGGAACAGGTCGACCGGCGGCAGCGACCATGGGGCCGGCTCCTCGCGGGACGCGAGGACGGCCAAATCCTTCGGCAGCATTCCCGCGATTCGCGCGGCCGCCACCGTGCGCGACGTCTGCGGCCGGGCGTCGCGGACGAACCCGCCGACGTATTGCAACCCCGTGAACGCCGTCGTGCCGACGAGAAGACCGAAGCACACTCGTTGCCCTGCCGGCCGTCGCACAAACGTTGCGATCGCCACCACGCCTTCGATCGCGAGGAGCACGTCGAACGGCAGCGCGAACCGCGCGTAATCCGCCGGCTGCCCCGCGGCGAAGACGACGAACGCCAGCCCGACCGGCAGCGTGACGACCGCCAGCAACCCTCCTGCCGCCCGCCGCCGGGATTCCTGGGCATCGGTCACGCCCTTGCGCGCCGCCCGCACCGCCAACGCGACCGCGCCTATCCCGCCCACGATCGCGAGCACGAACGACGCCCCGAGCCCGACCAGCAATAGCGCATGCGGAAGCCCCAGCCCGCTGGAATGGTAAAAGTCGGACGAGTTCCCGAAGTTCGACCGCAGCACCGCCCGGTTCCGCACCAGGTTGATGGGGACGTACGGATTGGTCATGCAGTAGACGAGCACCGAAATGATCGCGAGCCCGGCGACGCGGAGGGAAGTGCTGAGTCCTGAATCCCGAGTCCTGAGTGGCGGAGCGGGTCGGTCCCCGAGCCGTGTTCGCAGCACCTGCATCGCCGGCAGCAACAGGAGCGCGACCATTGCCGACGGCACCACCCCGACGGCCGCGCCGCAGAGGATCGCGGCGCCGATCGCCCAACGACGTCGCCCGTTTTCCACCCACCGCGCCGCCGCGAAGACGGCCAGCAGCATCAGCGTCGTGCCGGCCAGGTGCGGCTTGGCCTCATGGGCCGCGGTGACGACGACCGGCATCAGCATGAAGCAGAGCGCGGCACACGTCGCGGCCGCGGTGTCGGCCGAGATGTACCGAACCAGCAGGAACACCGCCGCGACGCCGATCAGCCCCCACAGGGCCGAATACAGCCGCGCGACGACGTAAAACCGGCCGAACGCCTCCGGGTGATCGAGGTAGTACGCCGCGTCCGGCGTGACCCGCACCAGCCGAGCCGCCGACGCAGCTTTGAGCAGTGCGCCAACCGGGTATACCCATAGACCCCCATATTTGTACATCCGCGGGTCCAGGTCGCGCCGGCCCGGCCGCATCTCCGACAGCGACTTGAATGTCGTGAACTCGTCCGGCTGATATGACATCAACCGATACCGCCGCACGATCCGCGCCCGGTCGCGGTCGTCGTCGACGACGACGACGACCGCGCGATCGCGGCGGTCCAGCGGCTTGGACGACACGTCCGCCGCCCGCCCGGCCGACGCTTCCACATTCCCCGCCAGCACCAGGATCTGTTTCCCCTCCCACGCCCGCGCCCCGCCGAAAAGAAACGCATCCGTCGACCGGCTCGGCAACCCCCAGTTGATCCCCGCCAGAAACAACACCGCGGCCCCGGCCAGCAGGACGAACAACCGAATCAGGATCTGATTTCGAACCAACCCCATCCAAACTCCCAACACCACCACTCGGGGTGGGACGGATCGGTATAGCTGCCCATGCAAAAACGCTCCCCGTGCCGGCCCGTCACAAACCAATTGTTCGCGTCGCATTCCCACGGCTCCGCGAACCAGTTTACCGAGCCATCGGGCGACACGTAAAAGCTCCCGCCGCGATGCTGATGCCCGAGCTGCTTGATGTTGCAGTGGGATTCCGACCACGACCACCCGTTGAGCGTAACCGGCTCCTCCTCACAGATGATCGGCGTCGGCACCGCGGTCAACCGGCCGTCCGGGTATTCGAACGTCGCGGTGCCCGGCACGTGCGCCAGCAAGCAACCGGCGAACGTCGTGAACGCCGCATAATCATACCGGCCATTGCTGCCTGCGCCAGGTCCGGGCCATGTCATCGGCGGATTGGGCTCCAGCGCCGGGCAACGGAAAATGCGATAATCCTGGTTGACGTACTTAAAGATCGTGCCGGCCTCCGGCCGCATCTGGTACGAGAGAATCGCCGTGGCCAGGTCGTCGTCCCGATACGGCCCGCTGAGCCACGACTTCTTGTCCGGATCCATCCACACGTCCCAGAAGATGCGGCTGCCCGGCAGATGGCCGTCGTGGTCGGTCGCGAACAGCAGCCATCCCTGCCAGATCCGCCGCTGATTGTCCTGGCACAGGACCGCCTTGCCGGATGCTCGGGCCGTGTTCATCGCCGGCAACAGGAAGGCCGTCATCACCAGGATGATCCCGACGCTTACCAGCAATTCGACAAGGGTAAAGCCCCTCAGACTCGCGCCATGTTGCGTGGCGGACCGATACAGGACACGGCGTGCCATTGCGACACCTGATGTGAAACTCCAATCCCCCTCGGAGGCGACCCAACATGTATCGTAATCATTTCACATCCGCGTGCGGACGTGAATTCTTTGCAGGTGGCACAGCCGCCCCCGGCTGTGTTCGCTGTAGGGGGCGCACGGCCGTGTTGCCCGGGGGCGTCCCGCAGTACGCCTCTACCCCCGGAAGGGCACACGCCGTGTGCCCCTACGAGTCGATTTGACGCCCCCCGCCCCGCCCCCTAAACTGCCGCCCGTCCTTCCTGGCAGGAGAGCAGCGAACATGGCCTTTC
>DASXMX010000477.1:0-5990 GCA_036495445.1 Tepidisphaeraceae bacterium | reverse complement strand
GGTGCACTTCACGCCGGCCAACCTCGTCACGCAGTTCCACCGATCGCTGGAGCCGCCCGCCACGGCCGCGGTGTTCAAGGCGATCTTCGCCGACGCGTCCGCGTTCGCCCATCACGCCCCGCTACCCGCGGCGGCGGCATTCGGGGACGAGGGGGCGGCGAACCATACGCGGCTGTCCGCTTCGCATGGCAAGCCGGGCATTGAGATCTTCGTCTACGGTCGCAGCGCCGCCGGACCTGGCGCGGCGCCGACGCTCTTCCCCGCACGGCAGACGCTCGAAGCCTCTCAGGCCACCGCGCGGCTTCACCGGCTCGACCCGGCGCGGACCGTCTTCGCCCAACAGCATCCCGCGGCCATCGACGCGGGCGCGTTCCACAATGACGTCGTCGTGGTGGGCAACGGGAACGTGCTGCTCTACCACGCCTCGGCCTACGTGAACGGGCGCGAGGCGATCGAGGAGATCCGAACGAAGTTCGCGGGTTGCTGCGACGTGCCGCTGTGCGCCATCGAGGTGCGGGAGGATGACGTCTCGCTGAAGGACGCGATCGCGACGTACCTGTTCAACAGCCAGCTCGTCACGCTCCCGACCGGCGGGATGGCGCTGATCGCGCCGCTCGAATCGTGCGAGCACCCGGGCGTGAAGCGGTTCATCGACTCGCTCGTCGCGGGCGACAACCCGATCGAGTCGGCCCATTTCCTCGACGTCCGCCATAGCATGCGAAACGGCGGGGGCCCCGCCTGCCTCCGCCTGCGAGTCGTGCTGAACGAACGCGAGTTGGCTCTCATGAATCCCGGAGTGCTGCTGACGGATGCGTTGTACGAGAAACTCGCCGACTGGGTCAACCGACACTATCGCGACACTCTCAAACCCGAGGATCTGAGGGACCTGGCCCTGTCGCGCGAGTCCGATGAAGCGATGGATGAACTCGCCGGAGTGCTCGATGTTCCGACCCTGTTGAAACGTGATGAACAGAGTGTGGAACGTAGAACGTAAGGGAAGCCCCTTTGCGTTCTGCGCTCTACGTCCTACGCATCACGTCTTACTTCTGCGGCCCCAGGCTCGCCACGTCGCCCGAATACGTCGTCGTGATGTGGCTCTTGCCCAGGAGCCATTCGAGCCGCTCCTTGTTGCTGAAGCCCTCCCACTGCCGGCGCGCGATCATGATCAGCACCTTCTGCCGGCGAAGGCGGTCGCGCATGTGATGGATCGAGAGGGCGGAAATGCGGGTCGCGTGATGATCGTCAAGCAGGTGGAAGCAGATCGCCTGCACGATTCGGTCGGGATTGAATTGGATCACGCCGGTCCGCCCGGCAGCCGGTTCCACGTCAACCCCTGTTCCCGCTGGCTCATGCTTCAGCATCGGTTGGGCCCTCCGTATTGGTTCGAAGCGGACTGGAGCAAGTGGTATGCCGATCGCGTCTTCGGGTCAAAAACCTGATGCCAGGCATGACAACCCCTGAACGGATCGCGGAACGGGCCAAACCGCTCGGTTCCGGCGTGGATTTGACGCAACGTCCCGATGCCCAGGATCAGCGCAGGCGTTCGCGCGGTCCGACACGCCTGCTCATTCGCGCGGCAAATCGACCTTGCCGGCTGTTGAAACGCCGAAACGCGTCTGTCCGGCCCCATAAAACGACTGTGGCACGGGCGGCGTGCCGCACGTGCCACAGGGCGTCTCGATTCGTTTCCGGTCGGGGTCATTCCCACCTGCTCCTTGCCCCGCTCACCTCAACTGCTCGCGGGCGAGCTTCAGCCGCAGGTCCAGGTCTCGCGGCCACAGGTCCTTGGAGAACTCTTTGATCTGTTCGTACTTCTTGACGGCCGTGGTGTAATCGCCCTGCGCCTCCGCATCGATCGCGGCACGGTAAAGTGTGTGGACGTCATCGATGCCGCCTTCCCGGGCCGCGGGCCGAGGCGGTTCGATCGTCACGGTGCCAGTGCCCGGCGTCGGCTCGTCCACCTTCACCGAGGCCGCGGGCGCCGCTTCGTTCTTAGGCTCGGACTTGACCTCGGCCTTCGTCGCAGCGCTCTGGCTTTCTGGCGCCCCCGGCTGGCCGTAAAGTTGATCCCACGGGCTGGGCTTCACCGACGGCTCGGTGGCCAGTGGCTGCGTCGCGGCATTCTTCGAATCGTCGCCCGCGCCGCGATCAACAAACAGCGGCTTGGGGTGAGTGGCCTTCGGCGCCGCCTGGGACGGCTTGTTCGTCGCCTGCTGGATCTCGCCCCACTTCTGCTTCGACCAGTCCATCCCGACCGCGAACCAGTGGTCCGCCTGGGCATGGAAGGCGGCATCCTTGCGATATTGGTAAGCGAACGCGCCGACGGCCCCGAGCAACAGCAGCAGCAGGACGGTGCGGAACCCCCGCCGCTTCCGCCGGCGGGCGGGACGGCCTGGGTTTTCCCGGGACATGGCGATCGGGGCAACCTGGGTTTTGGTGCTGTGCCGGCGGCCCTTGGGCTCCTCGAAATCGAGCTTGAACGCGGCCGCCAAATCGGCCGCCGTGAGGAACCCGTCGGCCCCTTTCTTCAGCGGCAGCTTCGGGCCGGGCGGAAGCGGCTTGGGATCAGCCGGATCCACCTTCGCATGCGCGCCCTCGGGCGGCGCGACAATGTCTTCCGCCACCAGCGGCGTCGCGCCGATCTCGCGATAGACCGGCTGCGAACCGGCCGCTTTCGTTTCCGATTCCTGCGACTCGAGGAACACGTCCGGGTTCACCGGCGGATCCTGCAGGCGGTTGCAGTGCGGGCAAATGTTGGCCGTCTTGTCCACCCCCTCGCCGCAGCTATAGCAGACGCCGAACTCGCGACTCAGCCCCTTCACGTGAGCGGCGAACCGCCAGAGTTGGTGCGTCGTCGGGCCGCGGACGATCGATCGCGCCTTCACCCGCCCCTTGCGGACGAACGTCAGCAGCGTCTCGAACTTCATGCCCGGCGCCGCCGGGTTGCGGGTTTGCAGCACGTACCACGGGCCGATCCGCGACTTGGTCGCCTGGCGCGTGGCGGCGGTGCTCTCCATCGTGCATCGCGGGCACGACCCTTCGGCCTGCTCGCGCACGGCGCCGCAGAAGGGGCAGACGTACCGCCCTTCCACGGCGTTGCGGATCTCCGCCGCCGCATCGGACCCAACAGCAGTTTCCAGTTCGCGCCCCATATCCACACTATCTTCCACAAACAGGCTACGCATTTGCAATGCCCCGCCCTGGCTGCGGGATGCCCGTGGTGCTCTAGTGTACACCAGCCAGACACCTGCTGCCGCGCGAGGTTTGGCGAACCCTCGCCGGGCGGCCTTTACTGGTTAGAACTGTCCAATTCGTTTGCCCGCCTGCCAAGCCGGATTTTTGGCGCGATCCCAATTTCCGATAACCGCGTCGCAATTCCGCCGGCCGCTAAGGCTTACCCGTGTTCTCCCGAAGGCCCGCTCCCACGTTGCCCAACCGGCAACGCCAGAACTGCCCACGTTCCACCCTTCGGACTGGGATCGGCAAGAGCTTGAAGAATTATCGGACTATTGGCGGTCGAAATATGCCCGGATGACGTCGCGGTAAGCGTCCGGGATGCGGCCGGCATCCACGGCATCCATCGCGCGCCGGGAGTCCGCCCCCCAATTGGCCGAGCGCCAGGGCGGGGCTTGGCGGGAAGATGCTGATGGCGCGCCGGCAAACTGTCCCGCGGGCGTACCGCCGGATGACCCCTCGGATGCCCGGCCCACGCCACCGGCGACGTTGCCGGAATGGCCGGATGACTCGGCATCGGATCCGGCCGCGGCCGAATTCAATCGGCCGGGTTCAGAGGTCTTCGATTGGCTCGCACCGGTGCCATGGCTGCTGGAATCGGCGGATTCGTTCGGCGACCGCGGATGTTCGCCTGGAGCGGCGTTGGCGGAATCAGCTTGCGATGCCGACGGCTCCGCCTCCGCATTTGGCATCCGACTGGCGTTCGGGTCGTCGGGATCCTGCTCGCGCGCGGTACGACGGATAAAGTCGCGAGCGGTTGAGGGCGCCGGCGGCTCGCTGGATTGAAGCAGGGCGAGCGGGCTTCGCCCCAGGCCGTTCTGCTGATCGGCTTGGGTCGGCGCCGCAACGGTTGGAAAGAGGCCGAGCACCAGGACGAGAGCCGAGGCCAGCCCGATGCCGCCCCACGTCCGGGCGCCGAGGTGATGGAGCACGAGGGCAGAGGGGGCCGTCCGGCGGCATTTTGCGTCCGCGGCCGCGATGACCGCGGCGGCGAATGGATCATCCGCCGCCCGCGCGCGGATCATCAGAGCGCTTCCCAGCAGATCGGCCCAGCCGAGCTGCCGATCGGCTTCGAGCGCGGTCGCCATTCGCGAAGGTCGCGTGAGCAGGCCCCAAACTATCCCCGGGATGGCCCCGCCCGCGAGGGCAACCGCGGCGACCTGCAACGCGTCGCCGCCGCGCCAGAGCACGATGCCCAACAGCGGCAGCGCCGCCGCGGACCCGCCCAGGATTCCGAGTCCCGTCCGCTCCAGCACGCGCAGCAGCGCGTACCGCCGATGCGCCCGGCTCAGGAATCGCTCGAACTGCGGCATCGATCGCGACACAGCGAGACTCTAACCCGTCTCGTCCACCCGTCCTTGATCTGTGCAATTTTACGTCAGGTGGGACGGCCACCCGTGACACGGGTTTCCAACCCGTGCTGAACGCGTCGGAATTGACGGAATGCCCGTTCACTCAAGGCTCGCCTGAAGCTGCACAACCATTCATTGAGGAGCCACGCGCATTGAATTCGTCGAATGGCGAGTGGTTCCACCACGTTCAAGCTCGGCTCGCACGGGTTGAAAACCCGTGTCACGGGGCGGCTCCCCTTCGTTACGCTCCGCATTCTCTTTCTTCGTGTCTCTTCGTGTTCTTCGTGGATCCCCTCGACCGTTTTCGCACTTCCGCGATTCCGGCGGGATGGGCTAGGTTTGGGGGATGGAAACCGTACAGAGCCGGCCGCAGCACGAGGGCGCTCACAACGGAGCGATGGAGCGGCTTCCGCACGACCTCGATCGGATCCACATCCTGATGGTCAACGCGTACCTGTTCGGCAACCCAGCGACCGTGGGGAGCCGCGATTGGGTGCTGATCGACGCGGGGCTGCCGTTCTCGGCGTCGCAGATCGTACACGCCGCCGAGCGGCGCTTCGGGCCGGGTGCCAAGCCGCAGGCGATCATCCTTACGCACGGGCACTTCGACCACGTCGGGGCGCTGGCCGACCTGCTGAAGCGGTGGGACGTGCCGGTCTACGCGCATGATTTGGAGATCCCGTTCCTCAGCGGCCGGTCCGACTACCCGCCGCCCGACCCGACCGTGGGTGGCGGGCTCATGGCCCGCACCGCCTTCCTCTACCCGCGCCACCGATACGATTTCCGCCCCAATCTCCGCAGGCTGCTGAGCGACGGCTCAGTCCCCGGCATGCCCGGCTGGCGGTGGGTCCACACGCCGGGGCATTCGCCCGGGCACGTGTCGCTCTTCCGCGACGACGATCGCGCGCTGATCGCCGGCGACGCGTTCTGCACCCAGGACCAGGAATCGCTGCTTGGCGTGGTGACGGAATACCCGCAGATCCACGGCCCACCGAAGTATTTCACGATCGACTGGGTCGCGGCCCGGCGATCGGTCGAACTGCTCAACGCGATGCGCCCGTCCGTCGCCGCGACGGGGCACGGCGTGCCGATGGGCGGATTGCGCCTACAGGCCGAACTGGGCGAGCTGGCCCGCCGGTTCGACGAGTTGGCGGTGCCGCCCCACGGCCGGTACGTAAACGCGCCGGTGTTCTCCGACGAGAAGGGCGTGTTCGCGGTGCCACCGCCCGTCAGCGACCCGGCGACGACGATCGGCACCGTCTTGGCGCTCGCAGCGGTTGCCGGCGCGGCGTTCTATTTCATGCAGCGGAAGTGCAAACGCGCGTAACCGCATGCGTGCATCCTTGCGTAGCGGTCGGACCGAAGGTCCACCCGTACCGTCGATCAGCGGAACAGGTGGACCTT
>DASXMX010000476.1:0-6508 GCA_036495445.1 Tepidisphaeraceae bacterium | reverse complement strand
ATCTCCGCGCGATTCCAAGTACAGATGACGACGCTCACCATCATGGTGTAACTATCTTCCGTGTTCGCGGCATCCCATGCTTTTTTGGTTACGCAGGGAGGCCCGCGACATCGGCGGCGGCTCGCCCTGCGCGCCGCGCAGCCGAGGCCGACAGGGGCCGACCGCGCCGCCTGTCAATCGCCCGGTGATAGCTCGCTTCCTGCACGGTTCCCACGGACTCCCAGGAAAACGCATTCAAAACGTGCTCTCGTGCAACCCGTCCGAGAACCATCCTTTCGGCGGGGTGCTCGAGGAGGTAACAGATGGCCTTCGCAAGTTCGGCGGGGTTCCTGGGAGGCACGAGCAGTCCGCAACGTCCACCCGCGACGACTTCTTCCAGCCCGGTGCCGGCGGTACAAACCACACCCCGGCCCGCCGCCATGCCTTCAACGGCTGCCATCCCGAAGCTCTCGAATCTGCTGGGGAATACACAGACGTCCGTGTTCGCGAGCACCCCCGCGATTTCCTCGGGGTCGACCGGCCCCTCGATCCGAACGGATCCCAGAAAACGCGCGAGTCTGTCGCGCAGGTACTCGTCCATTTGCATTCGCGGACGAGGCGAGGACAGCGGGCGACCCACAAACCGAAAGATTGTGGATGGGAAACGTCGCAAGACCTTGGGGATGGCCTCGGCGAGATCCACAACGCCCTTTCTCAACTCCAACCGGCCCACATACGTGACGATGTTCGTCTCGGACTCGATCGGGATCTGCAATAGCTTGGGCGAGGGTACAAACGGATTCGGAATACAGGTTGTCCGTTCCGCGGGGACGCCCCATGCCCGCTGCACCCACGCCGCCATGGACCGCGACGGGGCAACGACTTCGTCAGCGCTCAGCATGTGCCGCCGCTCAGCGTCGTGGCTTTTGTGCAGCGGATGCCATGGCGGCCGGTGACCACGCATCGCCGACGCGATGCGCCGCCGGCACCGCCAACGAAAAGGCGCGCTTGCCGCCTCAATTCCTTCAATCAGGCACGCGGGAGTATGCAGCCTCACAACCAGCGGAACGTCAGGCACAAGCTCGCAAGCGCCAGCCGCCTCAGCCTCGAAGTCGGGGCCCTCCAGTACGTCAAAACCGACTTGCGAATGTCGCGAGGCAAAGACGGGTGCAACGGCCTTGCTGAAAGTAGCCCGGTTATCGATATAAAGGCGGTGAATGATGGCGCCGGAATCATTGCGTTGAGACGAGCCCTCGCGGATGCCAGCGAAGACCTCGACGTGATGTCCTCGGCCAGCCAGCATGCGTGCCGTCTGCACCGCGTATGTAGCAATCCCGCCGTCTGCGGTGTCGGGCGGGTATTCGTAGGTAATGAGAGCCACGCGCATGGCCACTCCTCCTTGCACGGACGGACAAGCCGTCGATGTACGGTGCGTGAAGAGGTTCTCTGCCGTCACTCGTGACCGCTCAGCGCGAATGGCCAGAGCTCAAAGCGATGTCCCGTCGACCCTCGGACCTTGGCGGCGAGCGAGATCAAGAAATCCCAAGATGGACATCGTTCTGCATTGGCGGCGCCGGGCACGGCGGCCGAACGCGCAAGCTGCGTCGGGCGCCCCGAACGGCCTCGCGCAAGCGGGCCCAGTTCCTTCGCCCCATCAGTTGCTTGATGCGCATCTTCGTCCAGGCGAGACTCTTGCGAAACCGAGGATCAAGCCCGATCACAAAGCGGAGGCATTCGGCAACCTCGTCGGTCCGGCCCTCCTCAAACAGTTTGTTCGCCACCCAAAACGTTCGCCGCGCCAGACTGGCGTTCGCCGTTGCCCTAAGGCGATCCACCACGGGTGATCCGGAGTTCCAGGAATCGAAGAGCGCATTGAAGGCGAGCTGAGTCGCAAGCGCGTCCGGCACCCCAATGTACGTTCGGTGCATGTTGCCGGTGTGGACGCGGTAAATGGCTTGATCGGCGTCGAGCGCACATACGTGCGAATTCGCTGCAATTCGCAACCACATTTCCAAGTCGCCGCTATGAGGCAGATCGGCGCGATATCCCCCGATCCTGCGCTGCACGCTCCCTCGCACAACAACGGCGGGGGTGGGAACGATTGTGCCACCCGCTTCGCAGGTCAAGCGGATGAATTCCGAGCCTTCCATGATCCGTCGTCCACGCGATCCCTCCACGCACCGCGTGAACTCGCGCGTCGGATCTTCGGTCGCGATCGCCCGCCCATAGACCATCCCCACCTGCGGGTAGGCGTCAAGCACCTCAGCGGCTCGCGGCAGCGCTCCGGTCGTGAGCATGTCGTCCGCTGAAAGCAAGACCAGGTACTCGCCGATAGCCCACTGCAACAGGCCCTCGTTGTAAGTGGCGATGTGCCCGCGATTCACCTCGTGGCGACGGAATTCCACCCGGCTGTCCTGGGCGGCCAGGCCGGCACCCACCGCCGCGGAGTCGTCCTGCGAGCAGTCATCGATGATGAGCACGCGCACGTTCACCCCCTCCTGCGAGAGGACGCTGTGCACGCACTCGCGCAGGTAGTGGGCATAGTTGTAACACGGGATGACTACGTCGATGCGGCTCACGCCTGGGCCTCCGATTCGATCCCCGGCCGGCTGCTCCAGCGGGTCGGCGCTCGCACGAGCCCGCGGGTCTTGGGCCAGCGGTAGTGGTCGTCGCCCTGTTCGGCGACGCGCAGGACGGTGAAGTTGAGCGTCCGCTGGACGAAATCCGCTGTCGCGCCGTTGCTGACGTGGTGGATGCCGACGTCGATCGTGTAATCGCGCGGCAGCAGCACCACGTCCAGCGTGGCCCAGAACTCGTGCGTGCCGGCCGGCAGGGACAGCGGCGGGCGGCCGCCATCGCTCGTCGTCGAGCAGATCACGTGCGTGCCGTCGAGCGTGCTGAGGCTGATTTCGATCTGGGCATCGACGATCGGCCGGGCCAGCTCGCACTTGATGCCGATGCGGAGCGGCTCGCCGAAGTAGACCTGCTCGGCGTCGGTCCCTTTACGGTCCTGGAGGCGCACGGTGCGGACGCGAGCCTCGCCCGGGACGTCGCTGTATCGCGGGGCATCGTCCGGAATGACGCCTGCCTGCGTGCCCCGGCTGCCGGTTGCAAGGTATCGGTTCACCGCCTCGTCGATCCCGCCATCGTGCACGACGCAGCCCGCCTCCAGCAGCACGCCGCGGGTACACAGCGCCTTGAGGGCGGCCATGTTGTGGCTGACGAACAGCACCGTGCGGCCCTCGCGGCTCACCTGGTTCATCCGGCCCAGGCACTTGGCCTGGAACTGCGCGTCCCCGACCGCCAGCACCTCGTCAACGATCAGGATCTCCGGCTCCAGGTGCGACGCGACGGCGAACGCCAGCCGCGTGTACATCCCGCTGGAGTACCGCTTGACCGGCGTGTCCAGGAACCGCTCGATTTCAGCGAAGGCGGTGATCTCGTCGAACTTGCGGCCGATCTCCCGGCCGGACATGCCCAGGATCGCGCCGTTGAGGTAGATGTTCTCGCGGCCGGTCAATTCCGGGTGGAACCCGGTGCCGACCTCCAGCAGGCTGCCGACGCGGCCCCGCAGCCCCACCCGTCCGCCGGTCGGCGGGGTTATGCGGCTGAGGACCTTCAGCAGCGTCGACTTGCCGGCGCCATTGCGGCCGATCAGGCCGACCACCTCGCCCGGCGCGACGTCGAAGGAAACATCCCGCAGGGCCCAGAGCTCGCTGGAGTCGGAGGTATTGCCCTTTTCAGTGGCATCAGGCGTGCGGCCCCGGCGCGCCAGGCCGCCGACGGCCGACATGATCGACTCGCGCAGCGTGCGGTAGTCGCCGTGTTCGCCGGCGCCGCCGAGCTGGTACCGCTTCGAGACCCCGCGGATGCTGATGGCTGCTGAAGTCATGGGATCGCCGTCGAACGAATTACAACCCCGAGGGCGAGGGCTGGAGGGTCTGAGGGAGCGAAGAGATCACCGCCGCCACCAGCGGCCCCAACCGGCACCGCCGCCGCCGCACCGCAAGGGCTTCGGTTGGCAGCCGATCATCGCTTCGCGACCGGCTCAGCGAGCCCTCGTGCGAGCGGTAGAAATCGCTGGACCGGGCGCGGTTGAAGACGAAGCCGCAGACGGTCGCCCCCAGCGAACCCAGGTGCTGCAGCGCGCGCCGTACCACGGGCGCCTGCTGCCCCTGGGCGACGGTCAGCAGGACTCCATCGACATCCCGGGCCAGCATGGCCGCTTCGACACTGCCGAGGACCGGGCCTGAATCGATGAGGATCGCCTGGAAATAGCGTCGCGCCTCCCGCATCAGTTCCTGGAGTGCGGCGGGCGAGACGGCGCACGCGTCGTGGGCCCCGGCGTTGCCGACGGGCAGGACGCACAGCCCGGCGGCGGTCCGCCTCAGGCACCCGTCCAGCGACCCGGCCCGCAGCGCCTCGCGCAGGCCCGGGAGGTCCCGCGCCTGCATCCCGCGGGTGACCTGCTGGCCGACGAGGTCGGCGTCGATCAGCAGCGTCCGCAGCCCGGTGGCCGCGAACGAGAGGGCCAGCGACATCGCCAGGCTGGTCTTCCCCTCGCCGGCCGAGGCGCTGGTGACCAGGTAGGCCGCGGTCGGGCGGGCCGGCATGGTCGCCTGCAGCATCACGCGGATCTGGTGGATGCGCTGGGCCGCGAGCATCGCGCTGTCTTCGTCAAGCGGCTCATAGAGGGTCGGCAGGACGCCCAGCAGCGGGGCGCTGGGGGCCAGGTCGGCCACGGTCTCGTCGGCGTATTTGTAGCGCCGCCGGAGCAGCCCGAATACGACGAAGAGGCCGACTGGCATTGCCCCGCCGAAGGCGGCGCATGCCGCGGCGAACTTAATCCGCCGGTCCGGCTCCGGGGAGAGCGGGATCTCCCCGCCGCTGATGACTGTCAGCCGCCCGCCCATTTTCTCCTGGTTCTCCAGCGAATCGATGCGCTTGCTGATGACCTCCGACTCCTCGCGGTCGCGCCGCAGGTTTTGTTCTCGCCGGCTCTGGAGGACTTCCTCGGTGGCAAGCGTGGTCATCTCGGCGCGGGCATTGTCCCGCAGCGCCATGAGCCGCTTTTCCTGAGTACGAAGGAATTCGGTCGGTTGCGTCGCCATCGTCGCTGCCGGCTGGCCCCCGCCCGCGCCCCCGACTGCGGGCCGGCCGGTCGCCTGCTGGACTGCATTCAATTCGCCTGCGTATTGCTGGATCCGCGCTGTGATCTGTTGCAGCAGATACCGCGCCTCAATGACCTGCGGGTGCGATTCGCCATACCGGCGCACCTGACAAAGGATGTCCAGGTTTTCCTGCAACTTTCGCTGCTCGTCCAGATAGTTGCGCATCGTCCCATCGTTCTGCGCAATCTGCTCGGGCGTCAACGGGTGGTCGGGCACTGACGTAGCCGGCTCGGCGGCGGGCCCGGCGGAAGGCGGCGTCGGCGCTTCGGCCGACCTGGAAGCCAAGGCAAGTTCGATCTGGCCGATCGCGTCCGCAAGCTCCGTGGTCCGCCGGACCGCGTCGTTCTGCAACGGCGCCAAATCAGCCGAACCGTACCGCTTGACCACCTCGTCCGTCTCCGCCTCCATCTGATGAATTCTCGCTTCGAGTTCCTGTTTGCGCTTCCTCAGTAAATGCAACCGCGTCGATTCCAGGTGCTGTTCGTCTTCCTCGTAGACCTTCACGTACGCGCCGATGACCGCGTTGACGGCGGCCGCGGCGACGCGGGGGTCGGGGTCCAGATAGCTGATCTGCAGGTACTCGGTCCCCCGCTGCGGCTTGACCTCCAGGTTGTCGATAAAGTCGTGCACGACCTGGGGCGTCAGCGGGCGATGCAGCTCCGTCCACGCCGGTTCCTCCAGCGCCCGGTCCACCACCCGCCGGCTCATGATCAGCATCTTCTGAGATTCAAAGAAGACCTGGTACGGCGTGGTGCTCGTCTGATAGGCCGACCCATCGACGGCCGGCGCGTTGTATTTGATCTCGATCAGCGCGTCGCTGCGATACTGCGGCTTGGTCCATCGCCAGCCCGCCACCCCGCCCAGCGCCGCCAACACCAGTGCCAGCGGCACGACGAACAGGTACCGGCCGCGCAGCGAGCGGTGGAGCATCTGGACCGGGCTCAGGTCCCCCTTGGGCGCGGCGCCGCCCGGGGCGGGCAGCGCCGCGGGCGGGACCGCCCGTTCCTGCAATGGCTCGGCAACCAGTGCGCCGGCAGACGACTTTTGAGTTCGGGAATTCATGGACAAATCAGCAGTCAGACAAGTTGCGGCTTTGCGAGCGGTCGGGCAGGGTTGCCCACGACGGTGCCCTGGGGCGGCACGTTGCGGAGCACGACCGCGCCGATGCCAATGAGCGCCTCATCGCCGATCACGACCCGCTGGCGGACCGCGCACGCGGCCCCGAGGTAGCAGGCCCGGCCGACGCGGACGAACCCGCTGACCAGGGCGGCGGGCGCCAGGATCGAGTGCTCGCCAATCACGCTGTCGTGGCCGACGACGGCCAGCGGGCCTAGCGAGACGTGGTCGCCGACGGCCAC
>DASXMX010000475.1:0-14577 GCA_036495445.1 Tepidisphaeraceae bacterium | reverse complement strand
AGCAATCGGTCGGCCCACATGAACATCTCCACCTTCCGCTCGCGGACGAGGTGGTCGTGCAGCGCGTTCACTTGAGTCGCGAACAGCTCCGCGTGATCGTGGCCCTTGCAGCGCGGGCAGTCGGCGTCGCCGAGGATGAAGACCTCGTCCATGCCGACGTGGAAGGCGTCGGCCTGAAACGCGTCGATCAACTCGTCGACGAGCGGGAAAACGATGCGATTCGTCTCGGGGTTGAGCGGGCACCAGCTTCGGCAGTAGATCCCCTTGTTGTCCGGATACTTGCCCGGCGTCTCATCCAACTCGGGATGGGCGGCGAGCAGCACGCCGGTGTGTTTGGCCCACGACTGGTGGCCCAGGCAGTTGAGCTGCGGGATCGGGCGGATGCCGTTGGCGCGGCAGAGGTCGGCCAGAGCGCGGGCCTGCCCCGCGGTGATCCCGCCGCCGTCGGGGTGCAGTTCGGGATGGGATTTGAATTGGAAGCTGTAATTCACCTCGATGACGATCGCGTTCACGCCCATCTTGCCGAGGGCAGGGATGGCCTTCTCCAGACGCTCAACGTCCTTGGAGTTGTTGACGCCGACGTGAACGCCGATCCAAGGTTGGGGATACCGATCGGCCGAGTGGGCGATGGGGCAGACGGCGAGCAGCGTCAGCAGAGCGGGCGGAAAGCACGTGGGAATTCGCCACATTTTTTGATCTCCCTCGGGGGGCCGCAAAGCCATTAGACATAACGGGATGCCGATCGCGGCCCGACCAAGGACGATGATCGCCGCCGGCGCCGCAGTTGACAACCGGCCGACTTAGTTCATATATAAACCATCATGCCCCCTGGCCCCGCCCCATCCCGCCGAGTCAGCCTGGAGCAGGCGTCGGATCCGACGCTGCAGACGTGGCTGGCGATGTGGCGCGTCTACCAGAAGGTGCAGCGGGAACTGGACGGCGTGCTGAGCGACGCGGGGCTCACCATTGCCCAGTTCGACGTGCTGGCCAACCTCGGCATGTCCGAGGGGATCACCCAGCAGGAACTGGCCGAGCGGTTGCTCGTGACCAAGGGGAACGTGTGCGGCGTGCTCGACCGCATGGAGTCCGCCGGGCTCGTCGAGCGACGGCCCGATCCCAAGGACCGGCGGGCCAACCGCCTGTATCTCACACGCCCAGGGCGAGTCGCGTTACACAACGCGTTTCCTACCCATCTGGGTGTTATTCAACAGTGTTTCGAAGCGCTTTCCCCCGCCGAACGGCGTACGCTTCATGAGTTGGTCACGCGACTCGGGCAGGCCGAGTGCTTCGGCTAAAAAATTTTGAGCGAATCGTTCATATGTAAACCAGTTTACAATCCCCTTTTGCAAGGAAGGAGCTCGCGATGGCGGTGAAAGTTCAGGTGATCTTCTACAGCATGTACGGGCACGTCTGGAAAATGGCCGAGGCCGTGGCCGAGGGGGCGCGGTCGGTCCCCGGGGCGCAGGTCGAGTTGCTGCAGGTCGCCGAGACGCTGCCGGAATCGGTCCTGGAGAAAATGGGCGCGGTGCAGGCGAAGAAGGCGTTCGCCCACATCCCGATCGCCGACGCCAAACGACTGGCCGAGGCCGACGCGATCCTGATCGGCTCCCCCACCCGCTTCGGCAGCGCGACGTCCCAGATGCAGGCATTTTTCGATTCGACCGGAATCCACTGGGGCACCGGCGCGCTGATCGGGAAGGTCGGCAGCCTCTTCACCAGCACCGCCAGCCAGCACGGCGGGCAGGAGACGACGCTCATCTCGATGATGACGTTCCTGTTCCACCAGGGCCTGGTGGTCACCGGCGTGCCCTACTCGATCCAGGAACTGCTGCACATGGGCGAACTGACCGGCGGCACGCCGTACGGCGCGTCCACAGTCACCGGCGCCAAGGGCGAGCGACTCCCCAGCGCCAACGAACTGGCGATCGCCCGAGCCCAGGGCAAACACGCAACCGAAGTCGCCGCGAAACTCGCGGCCAAATGACGTCCAACCGCGTTTGATCTGAAAGGAGATCCGTTATGACTGCGATCCACCACTCCGCCGACTACAGTGAGCCGGCGCCCCGCGCCTTCGCGCCGGGGCTGGCATACGCGGCCCTCCCGGGCCGGTTGCTGATGAGCGCCATCTTCATCCTGAGCGGCATCACCAAGTTGACCCACCTGTCGGGCATGGCCTCGATGGTCCACATGAATCCGGGCCTGCTGGCCGTCGCGGGGGCGGTGGAACTTGTCGGCGGCGCGATGCTCCTGCTGGGGCTGTGGCCCCGGCTGGGCGCGCTGGCGCTGTTCCTCTTCCTGATCCCCACGACGCTGATGTTCCACAATTTCTGGGCGGCCCCGCCGGAACACTACCAGGAACAACAGATCAACTTCCTGAAGAACCTGGCGATCATGGGCGGGCTGCTGATGGTGCTCGCCTACGGGTCCGGGCCGCTGAGCGTCCTGCCGGAACGACGCACGCGGACGACCGGGTGATTTCGAGCAGGGGTTTACTCCCTCTCCCGGTCTTCCGGGAGAGGGTTGGGGTGAGGGTTATATGTGGCACAGCCGCCCTCGGCTGTGGTCCGCCAGCAGGCGGACATTGATTTCCGCTTCGCGGAACACAGCCGAGGGCGGCTGTGCCACATCGCACGCTGTGCCCTAACGAATCTGCCACTCCAGGATTCCCGCGGAGAAATCCGGTTTGAGGTGGGCAACGAGTCGAACCGACGTCGTCTCCACCGGGTCGAGCGAAACCGAGTTGAAGCCGTCTTTTGCGACGCCGTAAGTGCCCGTCGCGCGGACAGGTCGCCAGTCGCTGCCGTCGAGATATTGGATCTCCCATGACTCGGGCGTGCGGCACTGGCCGCGGCCCGTGTCGTCGAACCAGTAGACGGACGCGCCGCTCAGCTTCCGCGGCTGGGCGAAGTCGTATTCCACCCATTCCTGCGATCCCTTGTGGGGCCACCAGGTGAACCGCGGGATCGTCTGGTCATCGGACGACTTTGGAAGCATCCCGTCGTTCAGCGCGGTCGTCGTGTCGCCCTCGAAGCACCAGGAGGCTTTCGGCCCCTGCGCGCTCGCGGCGGTCCACGCGTGAGCGTCGGGGCTGTCGCTGATGACCGGGAAGGCGCTGATCCGCAGACGGGCGCCGCCCATTGGAATGAGTGTGAGTGGTTCAACCGGCGCGTCGGATTTCACGGGGCTCTCTTGGAGGGGCCGGAGCAATTGCTTGGCATCGGTCGTCCACTGCGGGATCCGCTTGCCCTTGGCCTTCAGCTCGATCGGGACGTTCTGAGGCGTCCAGGGCTGCTCGGCCAGCGGGCCGCCGTGTTTCTCGATCACTTCGAACGATGCGGCGGGATTCTTCTCGTCAACGATCAACCCATAATTCCACGGCGTGCTGGGGAGGACTTCCATCTCCGGCCACTGCTCGCTGCCGCCGTACTTCTTCCAGGTCTGGCCGATGTCGAGGGCGAACGTGAGCGGGCCGCGATCGACGGAGATCGCGTCGTGGTTCTTGTGCCAGACGCGGAGGGTGAGCTTCATCGGCAGGCGCAGGGTGACGCGGTCGCCGTCCTTCCAGGCACGGTCGATCACGATGAACGAGTCAGGGTTCGCCGGGACGGATGTGGGCATGTCGTTGATCTTCACTTCCGGTGAATCGCACCAGCCCGGCACGCGCAGGTAGAGCGGGAAGGTTTCGGGCTTCGCGGCCGATACCTGCAGCTCGATCGTGTCGGAGAACGGATAGTCCGTTTTCTCGTTGATCTTTACCTCGCCGCCATCGCCCACCTTCGCCGTCACGTCGCAGGCCATGTAGAGCGAGGCGCACAGCCCGTTGTCCGGCGTGGCGAGCCAGAGGTTCTCGGCGTAGTAGGGCCAGCCCATCGCGACGTTGTGCTGGCAGCAGCGGTACACGCCGCCGGGGCTGTACGAGAACATCGTGCCGGAGTTGTTGATGCCCGGGGCCTTGTTGTTGGGGTCGAGGCTCACCTGGTTGGGGCAGGTGAGGTAGTGCAGCGCCTTGAGGTCGGGCGTGCTGGCGGCGGGAAACGAATTGAACGCGACGTCCTCGCAGTGGTCGATCCACCGCGGGTCGCCGGCGATCGTCATGAGCATCTCGAAACTGTGCATGTATTCGACCATGCCGCAGGTTTCGAAGCCCTGGCGCGGGTCGATGTACCCCTTGCGGGCGTTCTCGTCGGCGCCAAACCCGCCGCCGGGCACCTGGCCCCAGGTGCCCATCACCTCGTCGTAGTCGCGCTGCGTGGCGTTGAGGAACGTCTCGTCCTTCGCCTGCTGCCAGTACTCGGCCGGCTCGCGGAACGACTGGGCGAAGTTGACGTTGTGCAGGTTGATGACGCCCCTGGTCCAGTTGCTCGTGTGGTCGTGGATCTTTTTGGCTACATCGAGCAGCCACGGCTCGGCGGTGCGGTTGTAGAGCCAGTAAACGCTCTCGAGGTTGTCCCCGCCGCGGATCTTGGGCCAATATCCGACAAGGAAGTCCTTCTCGGGATAGTTGAGTTCCCATTTAAAATACTTGGTCATGAACGGGATCACCCGCTCGTCATGGCTGTAGTCGTACCAGGACTGGAGGCAGTTGAGCGCGAGCATGTTGGCCCAGAGGTCGGGCTTGCCGTTGATGCTGGTGAGCAGCTCGCGCGGGCCGAACCAGCCGGACTCGTCCTGGCTGGCGAGGATCGCGTCGATCCATTTCTTCGTGTGGGCGATGATCTGCGGGTCGTTCAGGACGTAGCCCAGGTCGCCGTAGCCCTTGAGCCAGTACGGCATCTCCTCCCAGCCGTGCTTGCCTTTGCCGGACGGGTCCATCCAGGCGCTGGTCTTGGGGTCGAGCCACTCGGAGATCTCTTCGAGGTGCCCGGTCATGCCGTTGGCTTCGAGCACCAGTTCGTTATGCACCCACCCGCCCGGCGTGATGCTGCCGACGGGAAGTTTGACGAACGCATTGGGCCGGAGCGGATCGCGGTTCGAGACATAAAAGCGGTTCCGCCCCGCAACCGGCGGCCGGTCAACCGTCCGGACGTTATCTGCTCCGATCGCAATGCCCGACGCCCAGGCGGACACGCACAGCGCCGCAACGAGTTTCCATCGTCTCATTTGTCGGACCCTCCGCTCAAGTAGTGCTTGGCCCATTCCGGCACATGCTAACAAGAAACGCGATCCGGGTCAGGACGCGCCGCCCCGGCACACCGGGAGGTTACGTTTTCGGGGCCCTAATGGGGTTCCGCTTCCGAGTGGACCGGCGGCGCGGGCGCCGGCACGGGGGGCTCGGGCGGCATGTCGGCGACGTCCTCGGGGCTGATCACGTCGACCGGGATCTCCGGGGGCAGCAGCGCTTCGAGCCGCTGTTGGAAGTGGCCCTTGATCAGGTGATAGAGGGCGCCGCGGCGGCTGGTGCCGAGCAGGACCTTGTCGCACCCGTAGACCGCCGCGTTCTCCGCCATCAGCTCGGCGGCGTCGGGGCCGCTGTCGTAGATCGGGACGACCGGCACGTTCAGATCGTGGCCGATTTCCAGGAAGCGGCTGAATGTCCGCAGTGCGGCGGGGTCGGTGTCGATCGTGAGCTGCTTCTGGCCCTCGTACTTGTACGACAGGTTCACCTGCCGGATGAAGCAGACGGCCAGGCAGTGCCCGGACCGCTTCGCCTCCAGCAGCGCGGGACGGGCGAGCGCGTCGGACCCGTAGGTGCCCAGCAGGATCTTGGGCCGGGCGAGGGCCTCGGCGGTGAGCTGCTCCATGATCGCCTGCCGCAGCAGGCTGGGCCGCGGCCGGCGGCGCGAGACCAGCTTGGTGACCGCCCGCGCGCCCAGCCCGACGGCCATCACGATGGTCACGAAGATCAGTGCGTGCCGCTTGTCGATCGCCAGCGAAATCCAGATCGCCAGCAGGACGAATCCGAGGAAGAGCATCGGCCCCTTGCGCCACCACCGCCGGGTGCGGGGGTGGATCGCGCAGAGCGTGATGTTGATCGCCACCGCGCCGACCACGCCGATCGCGTAGAGCGCGGCCAGCTTTTCCACGTCGTGCATGAACATGAGCACGAGGCACGGGACGCTCGCCGCGATGATCGCCGGCACCCAGGGGACGCCGAACCGGTTGAGCCGTTGCAGGATCATCGGCAGCTCGCCGTCGCGGGCCATGAGGTACTGGATCGAGATCATGTCGGTGATCGCGGTGTTGCCGGCCGAGAGCAGCAGCAGCCCACCGAGAATGCCGACCATCAGCTTGGCCGCCGGCCCCAGGTAGTGACCGGCCAGGAACGCCATCATGTCGTCCTTGTGCTCCGACAGTTGCGCGTCGGAGACGTGGATCGCGACCATGCAGAGGCCCAGGAGGATGTTGAAGACCGCGACCTCGGCGGCGACGGTCCAGATCGCCTTGTCGGCGGTCGCCTTGACCGGCCGCTTCATCACGCCGGTCAGGTTCGCGATCGCCTCCACGCCGCTCAGCGCCAGCACGATCGAGACGAAGTCGTACCAGAGCTTCCTTGCCGGGCCATGAGGAGGCCCGACGACCGAGGGGAGCGAGTGCCAGTCCACCTTGGGCAACGCGCCGAACGTGACCATCAGCGTGATGCAGACCATGCCGACGGCGGCCATCAGCGCGAACGCACCGGTGTGCTTGGGGCCCATCAGGTTGAACAGCCCGATCAGCGCGATGGCGATAATCGCCCACATGCCGGGCGAGTAAAGTGAGATCAGCGCTTTGCTCTCGGGCAGGCCGAAGTATCGGAACCCATCCGTTACGCTGAGGCTGGCGGTCACCGTGTAATCGGCGAACAGCAGCAGCGCGCCGACCACGGCGAGGATCCGGCTCTTATGCTTGGCCGCGGTGTAGACGCCCCCGCCGTCGGGGTAGATCCGGCAGATGTTCGAGTAGGCCCACCCGACCGCGAGGATCAGCAGGCTCATCGCGCCGATGAGATAGATGCTCTGGCGCTGGGCGAAGAAGAAGGCCAGGCCCAAGACGTAGAGGCGGCTGGTTCCCCAGTCGCCGAACAGCAGGCCGGCCGCCTGCTTCCAACCGACGTTCCGCGGGCGTTCACTCGCTAAAAGCGACAAAGCCACGGGCTTGCCGTGGCCGTTTGCACCGATGTCCATAAAGAGCGGCTTCCGAAGCGAATGATCGCCACCCTCTCCCCCGGCTTCTGTCAGCCGGGGGAACGGCGTCATTCATCGAGCGCACGGGCGTCTGCTCGCGGAGCGCGACCGGCCGCAGAATGCGGCCGGAACAGAGGAGCCAAACGTCGTGCCCTTTCAAATGCCTACGGGGTTAGCTGACGGGCTAGGGCCTGAAAGTGCCCCGGGATGTTTGTTCATCCCTGCGCCCCCGGTCCGGGCCACGGCCCGAACCCTTGGGTTCCCCGCACCCCGGCCTCGGCCGGAGTCTCGGCGGTCACAATGTCGAGCGGTAGGGTACGTGCCGAATCAGGGAAATGTCAATGCGGCAAAAGGCAGCAGGAACATTACCGTCGCGTAAACACAATCGGCCGCATGACTTGCGTCACGCGCGCGGCGATGTCGCCGGTTCATGGGCGTCAGGGCTCGGTTCGGCCGTTTCCTCGGGCGGCGGCAGCACCTCGACCGGAATCTCCGGCGGCAGCAACTGCTCCAACTGCCGCTGAAAACTCCCCTTGATCAGGTGATAAAGCGTGCCCCGGCGGCTGGTGCCGATCAGGATTTTCTCCACCGCGTTCACCGCCGCCAGTTCGGCGATCAGTTCTGGCGCATTTCGACCGGTGTCGTAGGCGGGGATGATCGGCACCTTGAACCGATGCCCTTTGGCCAGGAAATCGCGGAACAGCAGTTGGGCGGCGGGATCGGTGTCGAGCGTGAACGTCTTCTCCGCCTCGATCTTGTAGGACAGCGCCACGTCGCGGATGAAACAGACGACCAGGGCGGCGTGTCCCTGCCGCGCGATCCGCAAGGCGGCCTCGGCGTTCGTGGCTGATCCGGCGGTGGCCAGCAGCAGCCGGGGCATCGCCATCGCGGATTCCGGAAGTTGTTCGATGATCGCCTGGCGCAGCAGGCTGGGCCGCAACCGACGCCGGGCCGTCGCCCGCGTGATCTGCCTCAACGACAAGCCGACCGCCAGCACGATGCAGACGAACAACAGCGCGTGGAGCTTGGTGATCGCCAGCGTGATCTCGATCGCGACCAGCAGCAGGCCGATGCCGAACATCGGCACCTTGCGCCACATCCGCCGGAGCCGCGGGTGGATCGAGCAGAGCGTGATGTTGATCGCCACCGCGCCGATCACGCCGATCGCGTAGAGCGACGCGAGCGTTTCGATGTCGTGCGCGAAGAGGAGCACCAGCGCCGGCACGCCCGCCGCGATCACCGCCGCGACCCAAGGCGAGCCGAAGCTGTTGAGCTTCTGTAGCAGGGGCGGCATCTCCTGGTCGCGCGACATCGCGTACATGATGCTCATCAGCCCGTTGACCGCGGTGTTGGTGGCCGACAGCAGCAGCAACCCGCCCACGATCCGCACCGGCCACTCGCCCCAGGGCCCGACGTAGTGCCGGGCCATGAAGGCCATCATGTCGGCGGTGTGGGCTTCCCGCGGGAGCGGCGCGATGGCGCACATTGCGACGGCCAGGATGAGGTTGAACACGGCGACTTCCAGCGCGACGGTCCAGATCCCGCGGGAAGCGGTCCGGTAGACCGGCTTGTGCATCACGCCCGTGAGGTTGGCGATCGCCTCGACGCCGCTGAGCGCCAGCACGATGGCCACGAACCCTTCCCACATCGGTCCCGGCGGATGATGGAATGTGCCCAGGTTCAAATGCCGCCAGGGGATCTGCGGCAGCGCGCAGACCACCACCAGGAGCGTGATAACGACCATCCCCGCCGCCGCGAAGACCGCCCCGGCCGCGGTGTGCTTGGGGCCCAATAGGTTCACCGCGCCGATCACACCGATCGCCAGGATGGCCCACAGCCCGGGGCTGTGCCAACTCAGGAGCGGCTCGGCTTGGTTTTCGCCCGCCTCGTGCGGTCGGATAATCTGATCGCCCGCATCGACGTTCTGTACTTGAGCCGTCTGCTGCTGACCCAAGCCGAAATAGTGGAACGCGTCCACCGCGCTGAGGCTGGCCGTCACGGTATAATCGGCAATGAGCAGCAGCGCGCCGATGACGCCCAGGAGACGGCTCCGGTGCCGGGCCGCGGTGTAGACGCCCCCACCGTCGGGATAGATCCGGCAGATCTGCGCGTAGGCCCACCCGACCGCGAGGATGAGCAGGCTCATCGCGCCCACGAGCCAGAAGCTGCTGCGCCCCGCCACGAGGAACGCCAGGCCCAGCACGTACAAGCGGCTGGTGCCCCAATCGCCGAATAGAAGCCCGGCGGCCCCGAACCAACTGAGATTCCGCGGCCGCTCGCTGCTGAGCAGCGAGAGCGCGGGCGGCAACGATTTGTCTGGGTCCATAGAGAACCGAACCACTTGCCCGCCGCCGGGAACGGCGGGACTTGCGCCACGGGACGCAGGGTACGTTACCAATCCATCAACGGTCGAACAATGGCGATTGCGACCGCCAGTCGAGTTTCCCTGCGTCGGGGTGGCATGGGAATGTACGCATGCCCGTGGCGTTGAGTTCTGGTTGGGATGGGAGGGAGAGCGTTGCGTGGGGACGTATTCGCGGGCGACTTAGCCGAGAAAGATGCTACACTCTTCGGGTGCCCAGCAAATCCCCAAACGTCAGCCCAAGGTCAAGCCCGCAAAGGCCAAGCCCGACGTGCTCAAGATCCACGGCATCGGTTGGGAAGACGCGGTGAAGAAGTCGTTTCAGAAGAAGAAACCAGCGAGCGGGTGGCCGAAGTGATCCGAGCGACAGGTCATGCTTTTTGTCTTTGCAATCGCCTTAGGGATCTATTTGCTCTGGAGTCTTTGCACCGGCACCCTTCATGGCACTGGTCGCGGCCGACTTAAGGGCTGGGTTCGCGTCTATCGCAGCGAAAGCCCTATGCAGTATTGGGCGGCCTTCGTCTGGTTCTGCTTCATCGACACGATATTCTTCTTTGCGGCCTTTCGGCACTACAGGTATTAGCAGTAATCCGCAATCGCTTACGGTGCATACCTCCGTTCCGTTTTTATGGCGTCCCAGAGAGTACAGAGCAGTTTTCCTTTGCTTTTCTCTGTGCTCTCTGTGGCCTCCGTGTCCTCTGTGTGTGTTTTGGGGCACGCTCCACGGGCATGAGTACATGCCCATGCCACCCGAAAGGGCAAGTTCGTCTTGGTATCTCGCCGCCGCTCGGCCTGCTGTTTTCAACTCTCGGGCGCTGCCAAGGACGCCGGGGTTGGCGGCGGGGCGACGCCGGTCAGGGCGGCGAGGATGCGATCGACGTGCACGTGGCAGTTCTCAATGAAGAGGCGGTACTTGTCTTGCGTGCCCCCCACCGCCGTGCCGGCGACGTAGATGCCCGGGACGCTGGTTTCCATCGTCCGCTCGTCGTAGGCAGGCACCCGGCATTCGCCCCGAAGCTCGAGGCCGGCCAGTTCGAAGAGAGTCGTGTCCTGCTCATAGCCGATCTGAAGCAGCACGAAGTCGGCCGGGACGCGCACCTCATTGCCGACGTCGTCGCCATTCGCTCGATTGGCCGCGTGGACGGGCCGCAGGACGACTTCGTTCGACGTGATCGCGGTCGGGAGGGTGTCGAACAGCCCGCCGATCTTCCCGTCGGCGACCAGCCCGTTGATCTCCGGCAGAAGCCAATACTTGATGCTCTTGGGATCGAGTTGCTCGCGGCGATAGCTAAGGGAAACGTACGCCCCCGCGTGATGGCACCGCAGGGCCGTCTCGACCGCCGAGTTCTTCCCGCCGACCACCAGCAACCGCTTGCGGAAGTAAGGGTGGGGGTCCTGGAAGTAATGGCTGACGTGCGGCAGGTCTTCGCCGGGGATGTTGAGCCGCCGGGGGTGGTCGGTGCCCCCGGTGCAGAGGACGATTCGCCGGCAGTGGACCTGGTGGCGTCGGGCGCCCTGCTGCACCGAGACGACGAAGCCCTCGTCGTTCCGCTGGATTCCGACCACCGGCGTATACGTCTGAACCTCCAGATCGAACTGCTCGACGATGCTCCGCAGGTAGGCCAGATACTGCTCGCGCGTCGCCTTCGTCTGGTCGGGCGTCTGCAGCGGCACGCCGGCGATCGCGATCCGCTCGTTGGAACTGAAAAACCGCGTCTGCGGCGGGAACCACGAAATCGTGTACCCGATCTGCCTGGCGTCGAAATGGAGATACTCGATCCCGGCGGCCTTCAGCGCCACCGCCAACTCCAACCCGATCGGACCCGCCCCCACGACGACGACGTCCGTTCGGATATACTCCATGGCCCCATTGTAGTCGTGATCGCGCAGGGTCCGCTTCAGCGGACGGAACATACCCCGTGTACTGCGAGAACCGCTTGAGCGCGAGGTTCGGCGTGCCGTCGCAAACCCATTTGTCCGCCCGCTTACGGTGGCGCTAAAATCGTCTCGTGCCGACCACGCTGCTGCAGTTCGCCCAAGCCAACGACGGAGCGGCGGCCACCTCGAAGAAGCTTCAGAAGCAGTCGATTCTTGCACACTATCTGGCTCCGCTGGACGAGGCCGACCTTCGCCTCGCCGTCCGCTACGCCGCCGGCCGCCCGTTCGCGGCCAGCGACGAGCGCGTCCTCAACGTCGGCTGGAGCCGCGCCAGCGATGTGATGCTCAACCTGCTGCAACTCGATCCCGGCGAGTTCCATGCTTTGGTCGTCCGCAGCGGTGAAATCGGCGAAGCGCTCGCGAAGGTGTGGCCGGCCTACCGTGACACGGGTTTCCAACCCGTGCAAAGCGACTCCCAAATCGGAGATACCGAACGTGCAAATCCCCAGCACGGGTTGGAAACCCGTGTCACAGGGCAGCCGCCTCTCACGCTCCAGGAAATCGCCGCGGCGTTCGACGAGATCGCGGCGACCGGCGCGACGGAGCGGAAGCGCGAGATCCTCCGCGAACTGTTCGGCCGGTGTACTCACGGGCGCGAGGCGGCGTACCTTGCGAAGCTGATCTTCCGCGAGATGCGCAGCGGCGTGCGCGAAGGTGTCCTGCAGTCCGCGATCGCACAGGCATTCGAGAAGGAACTGGCTGCCATCCAGCGATGCCAACTGTTGGTGGGCGATCTGGACGAAGTCGCGGTGCTCGCGAAGAACGACGCGCTCGATGTCGCCCGCCTGCGGCTCTTCCACCCGATCCAATTCATGCTCGCCACGCCGCAGGAGACGGCCGACCTGGCCGCCGAGGCATTGGGCGGGCGGACGTTCTGGGCCGAGGAGAAGCTCGACGGGATCCGGGCCCAGGTCCACAAGTCGGGCGAGCGGATCGCGATTTACACCCGCACGATGGACCGGACCGACGAGAGCTTCCCGGACGTGGTGGCCGCGATCGCGAAGCTGCGCGGCGAGTTCCTGCTCGACGGGGAGATCGTCCCGTACCGCGAAGGACAAGTCCTGCCGTTTGCGCACATTCAGCGTCGGCTGGGCCGCAAGGCGCTAACGCCGCGGGTCCTCCGCGAGAACCCCGCCGCGTTCATCGCGTTCGACATTCTTTACCGGGATGGCCAGCTTCTGACGGATTGCCCGCTGCAAGTCCGCCGGCAGGCGCTCGATGCGCTGGCGGTCACGTCATCGCTTCTGACCACCGAACGCACGCCGGTGAAAACGGCGGAGCAGATCCGCGCCGCGTTCGACGCCGCCCGCGCCCGGCGGAACGAAGGGATCGTGCTGAAGGACCCCGAATCCGCCTACGCCCCCGGCCGCCGGGGCCAATGGTGGTTGAAATTGAAAACGCACCTGCCCACGTTCGACTGCGTGGTGACCGCCGCCGAGTACGGCCACGGCAAACGCCGGCACGTGCTCAGCGACTACACGTTCGCCGTCTGGGACCGCGACGCGACGCTCCCCGGCGCGACATTAGTGAACGTCGGCAAAGCCTACAGCGGCCTGACGGATGTCGAGATCGCCGACCTGACAAAACTGTTTCTGAGCATCGCGACCGCGCAGTACGGCCGCGTCTTCACAGTGAAACCACAGGTCGTCCTGGAAATCGCCTGCGACCAAATCCAACAAAGCGCCCGTCATGCGAGCGGATATGCACTGCGTTTCCCGCGGATCAAACGAATCCGCACCGACAAGCGGCCCGAGGACGCGGACGTGTTGAGCCGGATTGTCGAGTTGTACGAGAGCGGGCACAACTTCGGCCGATGCTTGTCGGTCGCTGAGGCCGCGGAGCCGACGCTTTTCGACTGAGGAAAGCCGGGTATACTGCATTGACGAGGCGTTCAGATCGTTGAGGCTTTTATGATCCTGAAACCACGCGCCGGCATTGACGACCTTTACCGGGTCAAGGGCAAGGCCGAGTTGGTGAATGGGGAGATTAAGCTCATGAGCCCCACCGGAGGACGGCCCGGTCTGGCGGGCGGAAGGATTTATGCCAGCCTGCTCCGTCACCAAGAAGACCGCGGCGGCGGTTACGCGGTACCGGACAACGTCGGGTTCACTGTGGACCTGCCCAACCGGCAGTCGTTCAGCCCGGATGCGGCGTGGTACACCGGTCAGATCGTCGACATGGACTTCCTGAGCGGCGCTCCTGCGTTGGCGGTGGAGGTACGCAGCAAAGGGGATTACGGACCTGCCGCCGAGCGCGACATCGCTGCCAAGATCGCCGACTATTTCGCGGCGGGCACGCGCGTCGTCTGGGACGTGGACCTTCTCAGCCCCGACGTGGTTCGCAAGTACACCCCCGACCGGCCGACCGAGCGGGCCGTCTTTCGCGCGGGCGAGATCGCCGACGCCGAACCCGCGGTTCCCGGGTGGCGGCTGAGCGTGGACCTGCTGCTGAAATATTGAGGACGCACGGCTTGACGCCATCCTCTATTTGACAGCAGAACCGGTGGTGACGAGCATTCGAATATCGGAAACACTGCCGCTCACGAGAGTCGACTATGACTGTGGATGGAACCTCGATCTTCGATTTGAGTCCGGCAGAGAAGCTTCAACTCGTTGAGGATCTGTGTGATGAGTTGGCATCCACGCCCGAATCGGTACCCGTTCACGACTGGCAGAAAGACGAGTTGGCCCGGCGGAAGGCGAACCTGACGAATAATCCGACGTCCGCGCTGTCGTGGGACGAGGTCAAGCGGAGGGTTCGCAGCCATTATGGCCGCTAGGCTTGCCATCTCGCCGGAAGCCGAACGGGATCCCGACAAGTGGCGAAAACGCCTCCCATAAGGCCGCGGGAGTGGCGGACGTCATTCCCAAACTTCTCCGCGTCCTCGGCGTCTCTGCGGTGAATCCCCCCTACTTCCCCGCCTCCACCCGCTTCACGTAGAACAGCGAATCGGCGGCCCGTTGCCCCATGAAGTGGAGGCTGAACGGGTATTTCAATCCGGCGTTGCGGTAGAAGTCGAAGATCCGTTCGCCGTGCTTGAACTGGCGTTCGAGGTTGGCGTTCACCTGGTCGGTCAGCTCGGGCGGGATGATCTGCTGGCGGTCGTAGTCCCAGTGCGGGTCGATCCGAACGAGCAGGTGAGCCTCGTCCCATTCGATCGGGTAGCCCTGGATG
>DASXMX010000474.1:0-14330 GCA_036495445.1 Tepidisphaeraceae bacterium | reverse complement strand
GGCGGACTTCCGAATTCGACCTTCGGTCGAACACAGCGGAGGGCGGCTGTGCCACATAAGTCCCCCGGAGTACCGGGGGAGAGAAATGAGGGCGGGCTGCCCGAAGCATCATGCACCCAACCCCAAACTCTCATTGGGCCGCCCCCGTGTTCGGCGAAAGCGCGACGCTCGGCGGCGCCGATTCCTCGCGCGGCCCGGCGGGCCGATTGGCGCGGCAGAGGGTCGAGACGGTCAGGTGGATTTGCAGCTCGTCGCCGTTCTCCTGTTTCGGGTGGAACTGGGCGTCATCGACGCGCAGCGGGATCGGCGCGGTCTCCAGGCGATACATCAGCAGCGCTACCGCGGGCATCCGGCCGGTGGCGGTCACTTGGAATGCCAGGCGGGTAAAGCCGTGCTCCTCGATCGTGTTCGTCCGCTGGAACGAGGCCCCGCTCACCCCCGTTTGCTGCTCGGCTTCCTGCAGCAGGCGCAGGAGCTGCCCCTCGGCCGCCGACGGCTCGGCCCCGAGTGATCGATCCATCCCCGCCAGCTTCACCCGCAACCGACGCGCATCCCGCAACGTCTGCCGGCCTTCGGCCAGTGCGGCGTCCTTCGTCCGCCGGGCCTCGACCAGCGAGTTTCGGTAATCGAGGTACGGCGTGAGCGCGAGCCGGTCGAGGCCGAACACCGCACACGCGGCCAGCAGCACGGCCCCGTACGTTCGCTCCCGTTTGGTCATCGCCATGACATGTGCCCCGTCCCGCCCGTGGGCGTCACTGCTGCCCCGTGACACGGGTTTTCCCTTCGGTCTGAGCCTCAGGGTCGAAGACAACCCGTGCTTGCGATCCTCATTCCTCGATCAACCATTAGGCTCCGCAGTTCCCCAGCATTCGCACGTCGTCCGCACGAGTTGGAAACCCGTGTCACACGGGCGTCACCTCCGCGGAAAGTAAACGAACGTCACCTTGAACGAGACGCCCGGGGTGGTGCCGCGGGCGTCGAAGGTCCGCTTCAGTTCGGAAAAACGGCCGCCCGCGTTCAGCTTGTCCACCACGCCGATCACCTCCGGCACGCTTGCCGCGTGGCCGGCGAACTCGCCCTGCATGGTGTTCTGGAGATGGAAGCTCGTGAGATACGTCTGCCCGTTTTCCGGCAGCGCGGCGGTCATATCGCGCAGGCATTCCAGGCAGCGCGGCTGGTCGCCGTGAAACGCCTCGGCGAACTGCATCCGCGCGACGAACGGCTTGGCGACGCGCAGCGCCGGGTCGATCGCCTGCAGGTCGCCATTGACGCGTTCGACCTGCCGCTGGAGGCGAACCAGATCGGCATACCCGAGGACGATCGCGAGGGCGGCCGCGGTCGCGGCGGCGGTGATCCAGACGGTGCGGCGCTGGAGGCGTGATTCCTTGGGCGCGACCAGCCGCGGGTGCAGGAAATCGATCGCGGGCCGCTGCCCCGCCAGGAACGGCAGGGCCAGCGCGACCGCCCGGCCGCCGACGCGGCCGTCGGCCAGCGCGCATCCGCTGCCGCCGAGTGCGGGGAGTTCGCCGCGGACGACCGGAAAGCCGAGCGAGGCCTCGAGCGATGCGAGGGCGTCGGGATCGAGGCCGACGTCGTCCCAGATGATCATCTCGCGCGGTGTGTGATCCTCGGGCCCAAACGCGTCACCGTCATGTCCATTCCCCGAAGTGAATTCCGCCGGCAGCATCGCGGCGGCGCGGCGGAGTTCCACGCCCAGCGGCGGCGCGGCCACCGCCGACCCGAGGTGACGGAGGAACCGCGGCCGGCTCCCCAGTGCGGCCGCGAGTTCGGCCCCCTCGGGCCGGACCGACAACACCAGCGGCCGCCCTGCCCGCCCGGCGCTCGTCGCCGCGCACAAGGCCGCCGTACAGGGCGTGACCGCGACGACCTTCAAGCGCGCGGCCCCGGCCATCGCCAGCAGCGCGTCCAACCTCCGTCGCGGCAGGCCCATCACCAGCACGTCGCACGGCTCATCGGCACTGCCATCCCCTGCGAAGTCGTACACCATTTCGCCCAGTTCCGGCGTGCCGTGCGACTCGACCTGCAGCCTCAGCAGGTCCGCCGCCGTCGATTCGTCGGCCGGCGGGATGCGGTGCGTCCGCAGCATCAGCCACTTGGCCGGCACCCCCAGCACCGCCCGCCCGGCGGCGAACCCGCCGGCGCGGAGGAACGCCCGGAGCGCCGCCCCCAGGGCCTCCCCGTCGTCAATCGATACCCCTGATGGATAGGCAAACTCGGCAATCCGGCAGACCCGCGGCCCCGGCGAAGACGCACCGCCGGCGCCGACCTGCGCCACGAGCAGGCTGCGCTCGCCGACGGAAATCCCCAACACCGTTCTGGCGCGGTCAGCCGTGAACACCACGTATTCGACTCCCGACTTGGCCCGTGGATCCGGAATCCTTCAATTTAGACGGAGCACCCGCCCAACTCTTTCCAATTAAATCCGACGCATGTGAAAATCGCGTTCCCCCGTGGACGGCTGAGAACCGACTGCCCGCCGGGGCCCGCGGCCGCCGGTGCGGACCGTTAGCATACCGCGCAGATCACGGTTGTCATGCAACTCCAATAAACCATACCCGCCGTCGTTCGAAGAGTTTCATCGATCCAGCGACAGGGTCGCTCGCATTGGGTGGCATGGGCATGTACTCATGCCCGTGCCACCGAAAACTCACAAGCGATTGCCTGAGCGGCGCTCACAATGTTCTACAGAATGGAACCACAAGTCATACACGGGGCCATGAAACGGGTCACGGGCTCGTCTATGCCGATGCTCACTCGACGGCCACGGCTCGGCAGGAGCCTCGCCCTCCCCGTCACGGGCTTCGGCCGGCCAACGCCTGCCGAAACGGCCCGATGAACCTTGCGTCGTCAGACCAGTCGACGATCGCGAACACCACCGTCGCGAAAACGCCGGTGAATTCGCCATCGAGCGCGTCGCGAAACACCGGCGCGATTTCCCGCGGATCGTTCCCGAAGGCCCCGCAGCCCCACGCGCCGAGGATGATCGTGTCATGCCCGTGCCCCGCCATGACCGACAGCACCTTGCGTACGCGCGCCTGCATCGCCTCGCGAATGGCCGGGCCGGCATGCGGCGTCCTCTCCAATGCGACCTTCGCGTTGACCGCCGGCGAGGTCACCACCGAGCACGCGTAGGGCCGATCCAGCAAAGCCCCCGCGTCTTCGCGGAAGACGGGCACGTCCGGCGAATAGATCGCATAGTTCGAGTAAAGCGGGTCGCGCCGCTTCTCGTGATAGGCGTACATCGGGTTGCCTTCGAGGCACGCGTAAAGGCCCGAGCTGCGGGCGAGCGATTCCTCCTGGGCGCGGGCGCCGGAGAAGAACCCGCCGCCGGGGTGCCGGGCCGACGCGAAGTTGAGCGCGGCCGGCCGCAGCCCGGCGTCCGCCAGTTCCCGCGCGACCGCGAGCGTGGTTCGGTTCTCGACCGTTACCCGCGTCGCTCGCCCCACGGCGACGAACGGGGGCGGCGCCGCGTCTGGCGGATAGCTCGCGGTTCCCTGCGCCGCTCGGCGCAGACCGACGGCGAGATCGACCCGACTCCCATCGGAACTCGAATAGAACCCGGCTCGAAGGATGCCCAGCGTCTCGGCCCCGAGCGCCGCCGCCCGGTCTCGGCTGATTTGGGACGAGCCGTCCATAGGACTACATTACCTCGACAAGCCGGGGACGCCATCGAATTGGGTGGTATTGCTCGTGACCGTCGCGACGGCACCTCGCCGGGCATCTCGACTGAGATACCCTCAAGATAATGTCCGCTCGGTGCCTGTCCGTGACAGGAAAAATGCCGACCGGCGTATCATTTCTCCCTCCCCCGGAGTACTGGGGGAGGGGACAGAATGCGGGTCGCCCGATGGGTCGCACAGCGAGGCGGACCACGGGCATGAGTACATGCCCATGCCACCCAAACTCGGTCATCTGGCGGTCGTCTCGACCGTGATCGACCCGCGGACGAGGTCGGGGGCCGTGGCGGTGAGGGTGATGGGGCCGGGAGCGGCGGTCGCCTTGAGGAGGGCGACACAGCGGCCTTGGTAGGCGCGGCGCTGGCTTGCCTGGAACGGTTCGTGGCTGGCGCCGTCGGCGCTGTCCACGGCGGCGATCACGCCGGGGCCCTCGATTGCGAAGGAGATTTCGTCGTGCGCGTCGGGGACGGGGACGCCGTCCGCGTCGGTGACGGTCGCGGTGACGTAAGACACGTCGTTCCAGTCCGGCGTCAGGTGATCGTGATCCGTGGTCAGCAGGATCTTGGCGGGCTTGCCGGCGGTGCGCAATTCATCTGTCGCGACGGTCTGCCCGTAGTTGGAACCGACCGCCTTGAGCGTGCCGGGCTGGAACGGCACCTGCCAGACCCGCGGCGCGTCGTCCGCCGGGCGCGGCTTGGAGCCGAGCGATTTTCCGTTCAAGACCAGTTCCACCTGCTCGCAGTTGCTGTAGACCTCGACGGTCTCCTCGTGGGCCGCCCGGTTGTGCGGCGTCCAGTCGGAGAAGAGGACCTGCGGCCGGCGGAGCGGGTCGTTCCCGTAGCCGGGGTCGATGATGGCCGCCTCGGCGCGTGCGATGCGACGGGTGATATGGACCATCGGCTGGTCGCTCCACCAGCTTTCCCGCTGGAACGCGATCGGCCGCGGCTCATCGGTGCGATCGAGCAGGCCCTGATTGTTGTCGATGATCGGCCAGTGCCGCGACTCGCCCAGGTAATCGATCCCGGCCCAGAGGAACTGGCCCGCGTAAGGCGGGTTGTCCCGCAGCGCGAGCCACGCGGCCAGCGTCATGCCGTTCTCGGTGCCGATGATCTTGCGCGTCGGCTTCTGCCGGTGGGCGGCGAGGATCTCGTTCTCGCGATAGTTCTGCCCGATCACGTCGAGCATGTCAGCCAGGCCGTCGTCGTAGTCGTGGCTGACGTTGGGCCGGAAGAGCGCCTGCGTGACGGGCCGGGTCGGGTCGTTGGCGTGGATCACCTCGACAAGTGAGCCGAGGATTCGCTTGGCCAGCTCGGCCTTGGGCGTGTCGTGGATCTCGTTGCCGGCGCTATAGAGGATGATGCTCGGATGATTCCGATCCCGGCGGATCGTGTCGCGCGTGTCGGTCTTCGACCACTCGTCAAAGTAGAAGTGATAGTCGTACTTGTTCTTGCCGACGGTCCAGCAATCGAACAGCTCGTCCATCACGAGGAATCCCATCCGGTCGCACAGGTCGAGGAACTCGGGATCCGGCGGGTTGTGGGCCGTGCGAATCGCGTTGACGCCGAGCTGCTTGAGGATGTTCAGCCGGCGCTCCCATGCCCCCAGCGGCACCGCGACGCCCAGTGCGCTTGCGTCCCCGTGAAGGAAGACGCCCTTGATCTTGAAGTTCTTCCCGTTGAGCCAGAAGCCGGTGTCGGGTTTGAATTCGAACTGGCGGATGCCGAAAGGCGTCGTCTCGCCATCCAACACGCGATCGTCCGCGACGACACGAGTGACGGCCCGATAGAGGTTCGGGTGGGCCAGATCCCAGATCTGCGGGTGATCGACGGACAGGACCTGGCGGAAGTCGGCCAGCCGTCCCGGCGCAACGGCTTGGGCGGCGGTCTTCGCGGACTGGACGGGCTTGCCATCCGGGCCGAACAACGTGACCTGCACCGCGACGTCGCGCGGCGCGCTGGATTGATTCACCACCGACGCGTCCACCCGCACGGTCGCCTGCCCCGCCTCCACCTTCGGCGTCGAGACGAACGTGCCCCAATGCTCGAAGTGAATGGGATCGGTTACGACCAATCGGACGTGGCGGTAAATGCCGGCCCCCGCGTACCAGCGTGACGCCGGTTGCTGGGCGTTATCGGCGCGGACGGCAAGCACGTTGGGCTTCGCGTCCCCGAAGTTGAGATGCCCCGCTAGCTCGTATTCGAAGCTGACGTAGCCATTGGGGCGGCGTCCGAGGTGGACGCCGTTGATCCAGACGTCGCTGTTGGCCATGACCCCGTCGAATTGGATGAAGACCCGGCGGATCGCGTCGGTCTCTGGCAGGGTGAAGTGCTTGCGGTACCAGCCGCTGCCCGCGGGGAGGAACCCGCCGGCGCCGGCGGCCGGGTTTTTCTCGTCGAACGGGCCTTCGATGCTCCAGTCGTGCGGGACGTTCAATTTGCGCCACGTCGCATCGGCAAACCCGGGCTTTTCGGCCCCGGTCGTGTCCGATTTGAGGAAGCGCCAATCGTGATCAAACGGGAGGATGCTCCGGAGCTCGTCCCAAGGCTCTGCCTCTGCGGTGACAACCCCAACGGTGCCTCCGATCACGATCCACGTGAGAACCCATGCAACAATGCCGCGCATCATTAAGCCTTGGTAACTGACACGGACGACCTCCCGCTCGAAACCCGTTCGAAAGCCCACGGCTCAGCCATGGGCTTTTGCGCCTCTTTCTCTTATCGCGCCTTCCCGGACGGGGGCTTCAACTCCGTGGGCGGATTCGGCAGCAGGTATTGCGCCAGATCGCTCGCCTTCAGTCCCCGAATCCCCTCCACCACGCACTGGGCGTTGAGCACCGCGCCCGCCCAGTCGGTGTGGACGACCTCCTTTTCGGGAAAATACTCGTTCGTGACCTTCTCCTGCCGCTCCGCGTCATAACGCTTCGCGACGATCTCGTTCAGATCAATGAACTCCGCCCCCGTCTGGCTGGCCGCCTCTTCGGCGGGTCGCGCGTACGATTCGTTCCGCCTCACCTTCCCCTCCGCCCACGCATTGCGGGGGATCGGCGAGCAGATGATCACCGCCTTCGCCCCCTTCTTCTTCGCCTCGGCGACGTACTGGCGGAGGTACCAGCCGTAGGTGTGGACGGTCTCATGCTTTTTCGTGATCGGGTTATCGGTTTCGCGGGTTTCTTCGCCATTGCCATGGAGCGTGGCGCGGGCGCGGACAGGGTCGTCGATCTTGCCCGAGTCGTTATGGCCGAACTGCATGATCACGTAGTCGCCGCCCTTCATCTCCGCGAGCACCTTGTCCCACAGGCCCATGTTGCGGAACGAGCGGCTGCTGGTGCCGCCCAGCGCGCGATTCTGGGCGTTGATCCGGCTCAGGTCGAAGTAATGGACGATCGGGTTGCCCCAGCCCCACTGGCCGTTGTTCCCGTTGTCGTGCCCGTTGCGTACGGTGGAATCGCCAATGATCCAGAGCGTGGGCATCTTGGGGTTGATCGCCGGCTGCGGGGCGAAGGCCCGCTCCTGTTGAGCGTGGCTCGTCCCCGCTGTGCAGAAAATGAGCGCCGCGATGGTGAGGACGGCTGCTGGGAACGTCCGCGAGGCGATGGCGCGTGCAGACATACGAGATACCGGACCTTTCTGCGGCTGAGCATGAATCAGTACGGAAGGCGCGTCAACCGTTGGGGGACTAACTGATCGAGCGGAACGTTGCCTGTGACACGGGTTTCCAAGTGCGTGCAGAATTTGCGGGATGAACGAAAATCGCTCATCAGTCGGCGCCGCTCGCACGGGTTGAAAACCCGTGTCACGATTATGGTCCCTTGAGACATCTGCGATATAAAACGATAAGAGAGAAAGTTATGTCGTTGCCGCCGCCGCTCAATTACGCGACTCCGCAGTTTTCCGGGGAGAACCTGAAGCAGTTGGCCGCCGCGCGGGCGGCGTCGCGGAAGATCCGCCGGGCCGTCTCGGTCGCCAGCTTCGACGGGTGGACGATCGCCGCTTGCGGCGCGCTCACGATCGGGCTGGGGCTGGGCGACGTGACGAGCATCGCGATCGGCGTCGTGCTGGGCGCCATCGCGTTCGTCGAGCTGCGCAGCGCCGCCCAACTCAAGCGCCTCAAGGTGGAGGCGACGCGGACGCTCGCCCTGAACCAGCTCGCGCTGGCCACGCTGCTGATCGTCTACGCCGTCTGGCGGCTCTACGTGACCTCGCGGCCCGGCGCGCTCTCGGCCGAGTTGGGGGTGAACGACCCCGACGTCGCCTCGATGCTCGGCTCGGTCGAAGACCTCACGCACCTGATCATGCGGGCCGTGTACGGGGGCCTCATCGCGATCGCGGTCTTCGCCCAAGGCGGCCTCGCCTGGTACTACTTCACCCGCACCAAACACCTCAAAACCTACCTGGCCGAAACCCCCGCCTGGATCATCACGCTGCAAGAGCAGGGCGTCGCGCTATAGCCCGGATTGATTCACCGCAGAGACGCAGAGGACGCGGAGGGAAGACATTGCGGATTTCGGATTGCTTATTGTGGATTGGAAGCGCGGCAATTGGGAGGGCGAGGCTCCTGCCGAGCCGGAGCCTTCGACGGAGGAATAAGGAACGGCTCGGCGGGAGCCTCGCCCTCCCTTAATCGGCAATCGGAAATCAGCAATCGTTCTCTTCTCCGCGTCCTCGGCGTCTCTGCGGTGAATCCCGCTTTTCATTTCCCCATTTTGTGGAGGTTGTCGAGGCACTCCTTGACGGTCTTGAGCGGGTTGTGGCTGGTTTCGTGTTCGACGATGTACCACTCGACGCCGCCGACGGATTCGTAGGCGGCGAACATGGTTTTCCAGTCGATCGTCCCCTCGCCGATCGGCGCATCGGGGCTGGCGGCGCCGTGTTCCTTGATGTGCGTGGTTTTCGTGCGGCCCGGGTACCGCTTGATGAGGGCCAGCGGGTCCCCGCCGCCGTCGAGCGTGTTGCCGGTGTCGATCTGCTGCACGACCTGCGGCCGCGTGTTGTCGAAGAAGATCTCCCAGGCGGTCTTCCCGTCGAACCGCTTGAAGTCGGGCGCATGCGAGTGGTAGCCGACCAGCATGCCGAACTCCGCCGCCCCCTCGGAGATGTCGTTGAACCGTTTGGCGATGTCTTCCCACCCCGCGGCGTCGCGGGCCGAGAGGCTCGGGCAGATCAGGAACTTATTCCCGAGCGTCTGGTGCAACTCGGCGGTGCGCTTCAGGTTGTCGCCCAGCAGCGTATTGAGGGCCGTGTGCGTGCCGCAGCACCGCAGGCCGCTGTCGTCGAGGAGCTTGCGGAGCTCATCGGGCTTCTTATCCCACCCGTAATACCCGGCGAACTCGACGCCCTGGTATCCCATTTTTCCGACACGCCGGATCACCGGCTCGAACTCCTGCGACAGCTCCTTGCGAAGGGAATAGAGCTGCAGGCCGATCGGGATCTTCGTCGTCGCCGGCTCCTCGGCACGAGTCATTGATGACAGTGCCACGGAAGCGGCGGCCACCGTCGCCAACCGAAGCACGTCACGGCGGGAATGCGGAGTTGTCATGCGAGGGGTTCCTTTCCCAGTGCTACCGCAGGGAGAAAGGGGTGTTGTGGCCCCTTCGGGTGGCACGGACAAGTACCCTTGTCCGTGGCGACTTTGAGCAGACGAAGCCACGGACGTGAGTACATGTCCGTGCCATCCAAAGCATCCCGATCGCGCCTAATGCGTAACCCGCTGGCAGGAGCCGGCGACGGGGGAGAGGGCGGAAACGTTGATGCCGAAGCCGGGCGGCGGCGCGACGTGGGAGCCGTTGCCGTACGTGACGTTGACGGACGTCGCGTTGAGGTTCAGCTTGCCGGCGGTCACGATGCAGCCGTTGAACGTGGGGGCGGTGGACGAGGAAAGGGTCAGGTCGCCGCCGCAGAAGACAAGTCCGTTGATGATCGAGGGAAATCCGTCGGAGGCGTTGGTGTTGGCTGAGCCGCCGACGAAGGGATAAGGCGTGCCCGGCGGGTTGAAGTTGACGCCATACGTCGCCTCGCCCAACCCGGCCGAGCCTGTCATTGCGATCGCGATCGAGCTGTCCGACAGGAGCGCCGGGTATCCCGCGACCGCCGGCTCCAAGGTGATCGGGCCCTGGATGGTCGTGCCGGAGCCGGCGCCGATCAGCACCAGCGTGCCGACGATCCGGCAGGCCGTGATCGTCACGTTTTGGTTGTTGCAGTTCAGGATGTAGATGCCGTTCGGGTTGGGCGCGCCGTACGGGTTGGACGTGGGGCTCAGCAGGACGCGGTCCATCACGTAGGCATTGGACGGCAGGCTGGTGTCGGTGAGCGAGACCTTGTCGATGTCCAGGTTTGACGAACTCGAGCACGTTACCGTCAGCGTCGCCTTGGTCAGCGTGCCGGTCCAGTTCAGCGTGAGATTGCCCTGGCAATTCACCCAGCCCGCGCCCAGCAGCGGGAACGACTGGCTCGCGGTGGAGAAGCTCTGGGTTCCCTCGGACGTCTGCAGGACGATCGTCGCCTGCGCGCTGCCCAGCCCCAGGAGCGCGCTGCCGTAGACCGGCACCGACACGGCGTAGGTGTCGCCGTTGCGGATCGACAGCAGCGGCAGGTCCGTCGCCGGCACGTCGCCCGAGCCGGAGCGGTTGGAGATCAGCAGCGATTTGTTCCCGTCCTGGGACACGCTCGCGTCCAGCGACAGCTTCACATTGCTGGAGCTGGGCGAATAGACATACCAGCCATTCGTGTTGGTTTCGAAACTCGTATTGGAGACGAGCTGGTTGCTGTTCGATTGGGCGAGGGCCGCCAGTGGGAGGGTCGTGCCGTTGGCGTTGTAGTAGTCGAACACGTGGACGGGGTCGGGCAGGGTCAGCGGCTGGTTGAGTTTTGTCTTGGAACCGGAGATTGTCCCGCCGGCGATGTTTCCGACGGCCTGGGCATTCGCGGTGAGCACGGAGCTGCCGTTAAGATTGACGTTCCCATTGGCGCTGACGATCTGGTTGGAGGTGAACGCGCAGTTGCCGAGAGTCGTATCGCTGCCGCTGCAGGTTGCGACGTTCAGGCACGAGAGCCCGGACGGGTTCACCTGCACGGTGACCTTCATCATGTAGACCGCCGCGTTGCGCGTGCCGGTGCAGGTCAGCACGACCGGGTCGTTACTGGGGGCTGCGACGTTGCCGCTGATCGGGTCTGAGGCGGAGACGGAAAACGTTCCGCCGTTGAGCGGGACGTTGTTGAACCACGTTCCGTTCCCCAGGTCCGTCCGCCAGGCCGGGTCCTGTTGGATGCGGAACATCGCGACTTCCAGCCCGGAGCGGGCCAGCAGCCGCGCGGTGGCGAAATCCACCTCGGATCGGGCGATTCGGGTCTGCACCCGCGCCGCCAGCAGGGCGCCCATGCCGATCACCGCCACGAGCATCGAGACGCACAAGACCAGCACGTAGATGCTGCCGCGAGGATGTCGCCGGCGCAGAGAGTTCATAGCTCGCTAGCTCTTCACCGTGATCGTGACCGAACTTACGCCCACGCCGCCCTTGCCATCAGAGACGGTGAGCGTGGCCGTGTAGGTGCCGACGGCGGTGTAGTTGTGTGAGAGGGTCGGCCCGCTGCCCGAGGACCCGTCGCCGAAGCTCCAGACGTAGGAAAGCGTGTCCCCGTCCGGATCACTCGATCCGGTGCCGGAGTAGTTGACCGTCAGATGCCCCCCGCCGCCCGAGAGCGGCGAGGCGGTGGCCGACGCCGTCGGCGGGTGATTGCCCGACGCGATTGCGGCACTGGGCGTCGCGCTCACCCAGCCGCTGGTGCGCAGCGCGGTGACGCTCGCCAGCACCAGCGTGCCGCGGGTGACGGTCACGGTGATCAGCCGCACGCCCGTATTCGTCGCGCTCGTCGCCGCGAACGTCTTGGGGTCGGCCCACTGGACGGTGACGCTTCGGCTCCAGTTCGCGCAGTCCGGGATCGGCGTTCCGCTCTTGGTCTGCGGTGGCGAATCGACCAGCCCGTTGTAGTCGTCCACGTAGCCCCAAGCCGCCCGCGACGCGGCCGGCGTCCCCGGATCGGCAAACCCCAGCTGCAGGATCTCGGAAACCAGGTCCAGCGCCAGTTGCTGCGCGCGAGCGCGGTCCGCCACCCGGCCGCGGAGCGTGCGAGAGGCGGCGACGGTATTGAGCGCACCCACGAGCACCGTCGCCACGATGATCGTCGAAACCGCCGCCTCCATGATCGTGACGCCGCGACGGCCACGAGGCCGACGTATTGGGGATGCCGTTATTATTCCCCTCCCCCGGTACTCCGGGGGAAGCGAGCGGAATTGGCGACTGCCCGCGAGCGGGTTAGGGAGGGGGCCGCGCGGGCGATGATCTATCGGGCGAACCCCCTCCCTACCCTCCCCCGGAGTACCGGGGGAGGGGATAGAGGTCAGGCCGCCCGAAACATCACACTGCCAGATCATCACGGCTGCGCCTCCCGGATCCGCACGTAGTTGAACTGCGCGGTTCCGCTGGAGCTGAGTTGCACGGACGTGCTCGTGTCGCCGGAGGCGTACGCGTTGTAGGCGAAGGACCCGCACTCGACGCCGTTCACGCGGATGCCGACGCTTCCGTATGCAGGATCGATGATCAGGTGCAGGTCGGTCGAGCCGGGCGGGAGGCCGGGGATGAGCAACAGCGTGTCCGGCGTCGAGTCGTTCAGCTTCCGCCAAATCTGCAGCGTCTGCGATCCGTCCGACTGCTGGGTGATCCGCGCCAGGACCGGCGCGCAGATGTTGCCGTTCCGGGCCGCGTTCATCGAGAACCCGGCCCAGCTCCCCGGGCTGGTGGCGGCGAAGCGCAGGTCAACCAGCGTTAGTCGGGCGAAGTTGTCGCCCGGGTTGCTGTAAAGCGTGGCGCCGTTCGCCTGCCACGTGCCACCACTGACGCTTGAGGCGTTGAACGGCGTGTTGCTCGGCGACGTCCAGTCCGGCAGGCCGTCGCCGTTGGAATCGAGCGACGTCGGGTTGGACGTGCAGTCCCAAACCCAGTAGGCGGACAGCATCGGCGGGCTGTTGAGCAGTTGGGCCGTGGTCGTCACCGCCGGGTTGGTGCTCGGGCCGGCGCGAAGCGTGATCGAGAGGGCCGTGAGGTATTTGCTCGTCGCGTACTGCGTGGTCGAGGATCGCGTCAGCTTCCCGTAGAGCTGGCAGACCAGGGCCTTGTTGCTGATGTAGTTCCATGTCGAGCCGCCGTTGGTCGTCTGCACGAGGCCGGCCAGGTTGTTGTTCTCAGCGATGACGCTGTTGGGCGTGCCCGCCGCCCATTGCAACACGAAGCAGATCCCGGCGGCGGGCGCCAGGCGGTCGATTGTGCTGAAGCTGTATGGCTGCCACCCGTAGCTTGCCAGCAGGCCGGTGCCCGTCGTCGTGTATTGCTCCGCGTAGAACGGCCCGGGGGCCAGGTTGCCCAGCGGCAGCGCCATCAGGATGTTGGTCGTGGCGATCAGTCCGCTCTGCTTGCCCATGTATTGGACGCGCGTCGGCCGCCACCCGACGACGCCGGCCGGCCACGCGCTGGAGGCGAAAAGCTGCCCGACCCAAGTGCTGCTGTTGACGTTGAGGCTCCCCGTGCTGCTCGTGTTGCTGTAGTCGATCAGGAGCGAATCGCTGGCGTCCTCGGTCGCGACGCCGGGGTAGCTTTCGGTGGAGGTGGCGGCGATCGGGGTCAAGCTGAATTGGTCGACCGCGTCGAGGATCGCGACCGCCGGCCCCGAGTTGTATTGCCGCAGCAGCGGCGCGCCGGACGGGCCGGCCCAACTGTAGCTGATCTTCTCCGGCGCCGCGTCCCCGTTCCGCGGGGGGACGGTGAACGTGATCGACGTCGGCGTCTGCTGCACCACCAGCAGCGCCGACTCCAACTCCCCCGCCATTTGATCCACCACCCGTGCGGCCACCATCGGCGACGAAAACGCGTCGTTGTCCTTGGGCAGCGCCCGCGTCGCGATCACGACCGTCGACCCGATCGCGGCCAGCAGGATCGCCGTGACCCCCATCGCCGCCACCAGCTCGATCAGCGTGAACCCGCGATGTTGTGGTGCAGGCTTCCAAGCCTGCACATGCAGCCCGGAAGGGCTGCACCACAACGAATTGCGGGATCGGGCGGCCATCAGTTTGTCACCCTCCCGCTGGTTGCTTCGACCGTCAGCGTGCGCGTGGCGCCGCCGAGGGAGAGGACGAGGGTGCCGCCGGCGAGCGGCGTGCCGTAGCCGTCGAAGGCGAGGTTCGTGCTGCCGGCGAAGTTCGCCGAGGAGAGCGTCACGCGGTACGGGTCGGCCCCGAGGTTGACGGTGTACGTTTGCGCGGGGCGGTCCGGGTCGGGCAGGCCGACGATCTGATAGCTGTTGGCATTCGGGTTGAACGCGACGGTGACCGACGCGCTGCCGTAGTTGGCGCGGGACTGGGCCAGGGCCAGGTCGGCGGTGATCCGCCGGACCGCGAGGTTCAACTGCTGGTCCTGCATCGCCGCCGCCCAGTGCGGCAACACGATCGCCGACACCACCGCGATCGTCGCGATGACGCAGACCAGTTCGATCAGGCTGAACGCGCGGGACTTGGACACGTTCCACTCCCGATGAAATCGCCAACAGCGCCAGGTTTGGTCCCTCGGCCGCTTGCGGCTTCGCGCAC
>DASXMX010000473.1:0-7927 GCA_036495445.1 Tepidisphaeraceae bacterium | reverse complement strand
GGCGTCGTACTTCACGCCAAGTCGATGGTCGCCGACGCGCGCACGACCGTCATGGGCTCGACCAATCTCGACTACCGGAGCATCGAGTACAACTGCGAAATCTCCGCGGTGATCCGATCGCCGGCCTTCGGCCGGCACATGCACGATTTATTTCAGAACGACGTGCGGTTCGCCAGGAGAATGGAATTGGGTGAATGGCGCCGCCGACCGACGATGGACCGCGTCATTCAGTGGGCGGTGAGCCGGGCAAGATACCTTCTCTAGGCATCGCCTCCCGCCGCAGGGCACGCTTGGTTTGGCCGGCACGTTTTACTCATTACGTTTCGGCTACGACGTTCACTCTTCCCACTCGCCCGAAAACACCTCCGTCGCCGGTCCGGTCATGTAGACATGATTGTCGGACTCGCGCCATTCGAGGCGGAGGTCGCCGCCGGGGAGGTGGGCGAGGAGTCGGCGGGCGGTGCGGCCGGTGAGGACGCCGCTGACGCAGACGGCGCACGACCCGGTGCCGCAGGCCATGGTGATGCCGCTGCCGCGTTCCCAGGTGCGCATCGTCACTTCGCCCGGGGAATGGACCTGCACCCAGTGGGCGTTGATTCGGCGGGGGAACGACTTGTGATTCTCGACCATGGGGCCGAGGCGTTCGAGCGGCACCGCGCGGACGTCGCGGTCGTAGATCGTGGCGTGCGGGTTGCCCACCGAGACGAAGGTCGCCTCCAAGATCTGATCGCCAACCGGCAGGCGATACTCGTTCGGACGGCTCCCCTTCTGCACTTGGGACGCATCCACTGGGATCTCGGGCAGCGCGAGGATCGGCTCGCCCATGTCAACGGTCACCTGCCGGACCTTGCCTTCGACGACATCGAGCGCCAGCGTCAGCACCCCCCTGCCCGTTTCGACGCGCATCGGGTTATTCTTGGCGAGGCCGCGGTCGAACGCGTACTTGGCGAGGCACCGGACGCCGTTGCCGCACATCTCGGATTCGCTGCCGTCGGCGTTGAACATCCGCATCCGCACGTCGGCCCGGTGGCTGGGGAGGATCAGGATCAGCCCGTCCGAGCCGACGCCGAAGTGACGGTCCGACACCCGCTTCGCAACGCCCACGGGGTCGGCCACGGTTTCCGCGAACCCGTTCACGTAAACGTAGTCGTTGCCAATGCCGTGCATCTTGGTGAAGCGCATGGGCGGGATATTAAGGCGTGCGGGACCGGCGTTCTACTGCCCGAAATGCGCCAAAGCGGTGAAACGCGCAACGGTCGCGTAAGTACCGCCGCTGCGGCAGCTTGCGCGTCGAAATCTAAAGTCTGCGCCTATAGGGTGAGCACGTAGTATTTTTCCGATCCCGAATTGCGAGGCAGTATGACGCCCCTCACGCACGCAACGTCGCGCCCAGTTGAGCCTTCGCTGCATCGACGATCCGTTGCACCGTCGCATCAACCTGTTCGCCCGTGAGGGTACCAGTCGGGGAACGGAAGACGAGGGCGACGGTGACGCTCTTCTGCCCGTTTTCCAGCGGCTTGCCGCGGTAGGTGGTGACGTACTCGAGGTCTTCCATCAGCTCGGGCTTGGCGCCGCGGATGAGCGATTCGATCTGCTCGTACCGGGTTGACTCGGGGACGACCAGCGACAGGTCCCGCCGGACCGGCGGGAACTTGGGCAGTTCCTTCTGCTGCGGCACGCGCTGCGCGCCTTCCACGAGCGGCAGCAGTTCCAGTTCCGCGGCGGCGGGAATCTCGCGCAGGCCGAGCTTGTCGGCGACGGCGCGGTCGATCTTGCCGAGGTACCCGACCGGCTGCCCGCCCCACTCGATCCGGCCCGAGGCGGCGCGGGCGAAACCCGGCCTGGCTTCGGGGATCACGCGGACATCGCGGTTGGGATCGAGGCGGTTGAGCAGCAATTCGACCACGCCGCGGACTTCGCGCAGGTCGGGCGAGCCGACGAGGGCGACGCGACGGCGTTCCTCCACGGCTCCGCCTTGGGCGAGCCAGAACGTCGAGCCGATCTCGAACAGCCGGGCGTCGGCGGTGCCGACGTTTTCGTTGCGGCGGACCGATTCCAACAGCCCGGGCAAAATGCTGGGGCGGAGCGATGCGTCGGCCTTCCGCACCGCGGCATCGGCGCGGGGCAACCCGATCGCTTCGGGCGGGGTGAAGTCGGGGGCGAGCAGGTCCGACACCCAGCCGAAGGTCACGGATTCGAAGTACCCGCCGCTCACCAGGACGGTGCGGATCGTTTCCATCGCATCGGCCGCGGGATCGGGCGGGGCGAGCCGGATCGAGATCTCATCCCGCACGGGGACCTTGTCGTAGCCGATGACGCGGGCGACTTCCTCGACGAGATCGACCTCGATGTTGAGGTCGAGCCGATAGCTCGGGACGCGAACCTCAATGCGGTTATCCGCTTGCGACGGCGTCAGCGAGAGGCGGCGAAGCGCCTCCATCACCTGCTCGGCGGGAAACTGCACGCCGAGGATTCGGCGGAGGCGCTCGAGACGCAGCGTGAGGTGCCTGGGCGAGTAGCCTGTGGCGCCCGCGGCGACGTCGCCCTTGAGCAGTTCGCCGCCCGCGACTTGCAGGATCAGTTGGGCGGCCCGCAGGCTCGCCCGTTCGGGGAGCAGCGGGTCGATGCCACGTTCGAAGCGATACGAGCTGTCGCTCTTCATCGCCAGATGACGCGCGGTCTTGCGGACCGAGAGCGGATCGAATCGGGCAGATTCGAGCAGGACGTTGACGGTCGAATCGGAGACCTCGCTGTCGCGTCCGCCCATTACGCCGGCCAGCGCGACGGGCCGGGCGGCATCGGCGATGACGAGCATCTCGGGCTGTAGTTCGCGCTCGCGGCCGTCGATGCTGATCAGCTTCTCGCCACGCTTGGCGGTCCGGACCACGATCCGGCGGCCTTCGAGCTTGTCGAAATCGAACGCATGCAGCGGCTGGCCGAGCTCGAACATGACGTAGTTGGTCACGTCCACGACGTTATTGATCGGCCGCAGCCCGACGGCTTCGAGCCGCCGGGCGAGCCACGCGGGGCTGGGGCCGATCTTCACGTTGCGGATGATGCGGGCGGTGTAGTGCGGGCAGAGGTTGAGCGCATCGATGCGGACGGACGTCGCCTGCGAGGCGGGCGTCGCGGATTCCTTCACCTCCGGGCGGACATCGCGAAACTCGCGGTTGAGCAGAGCGGCCAGTTCGCGCGCGACGCCGACGTGGGAGAGGCAATCGCCGCGGTTGCTGGTGACCTCGACGTCGATCACGGTGTCGTTGCCGTGCTTTTCAAACTCCTCGACCGGAAGCCCGCCATGGGTGAGCGCGTCCCCGGCTCGCTCCGCGTCGAGCGGGCCGGGCAAGTAATCCTGGAGCCATTCGAGGCTGATTCTCATGAGGCGGGACAATGTATGGCCGGAGGCGAGGAGTGCCAAGGGCGGGGACCATTGCTGATTTCGGATTGCGGATTGCGGATTGCGGATTGCGGATTGCGGATTGCGGATTGCGGATTGCGGACCGCCGGCCGCGTGAAACGCGATGAGTGAAACGTGACGGGCGGCGGGGCTGAGGTCACGTTTCACGACCCCGTTCCTCAATCAGCATTCCGCAATCCGAAATCAGCAATTGTTGCGGCGCTTTCCATTTCCCACCCGCACCCGTAAATTACCCTCCCCATGGCACTCACGGCTCTCGCACAGCAGACGCTGGAAAACCAGGATTCCTGGGCCCCGGTGGTCCTGCTGATCATCATCGGGCTCGGGTTTGCGGTGACGAACGTCGTCGCGTCGCTGGTCATCGGCCCGTCGCGAACCGGGCCGGGCAAGGAGGCGACGTACGAGAGCGGCATGGTGCCGTTCGGCGACACCCGCAAGCGGTTTAACGTCCGGTTCTACATCGTGGCGATGATCTTCCTCGTGTTCGACGTGGAAATCGTCTTCCTGTACCCATGGGCGACGATCTTCGCCCCGGCCGCGGGCAACCGGGCGCCGAATGGCCGGGCCTACGGCGGGATGCTGCTGGTGGAGATGGGGATCTTCGTGGCGATCCTGCTGCTGGCGTACATCTACGCGTGGGGCAAGGGTGTGTTTCGGTGGGACTGAGGGCATTGCGAATTGCAAATTTAAAATTGCAAATTGCAAATTGGATCCCTCGCTCGTGCTAGAATTCACAAAGGTTCAACCGCCATGATCGACACCCAAACTCTGCCCGACAACGTCCTGACGACCCAGCTCAAGAAGGTGGTGAATTGGGCCCGGCGGAGCTCGCTGTGGCCGCTGCCGTTTGCGACCGCCTGCTGCGGGATCGAGGTGATGGCGACGGCATCGAGCCGGTACGACCTGGCTCGCTTCGGGGCCGAGGCGATGCGGTTCAGCCCGCGGCAGAGCGACCTGCTGATCGTCGCCGGCCGCGTCTGCATCAAGATGATGCCGGTGCTGCAGCACATCTACCAGCAGATGACTGAGCCGAAGTGGGTCATCAGCATGGGCGCCTGCGCCAGCACGGGCGGCGTCTTCGACGCCTACGCAACCATCCAGGGCATCGACCAGTTCATGCCCGTCGACGTCTACGTCCCCGGCTGCCCGCCGCGGCCCGAAACGCTCATCGAAGGCATCATGGCCATCCAGCGGATCATCGACGAAGACGGTTTACCGCCCGCCGCCAAGCGCCGGCCGCTGCAACTGGCGATCGAGCCGAGCTACAAGCCGACCCCGCAACCGGTTCCACTGACGGCAGGTGGACGCGCGATCTGATTGCGAAACTCATCGAATGACGAAATTCGAATCCACGAATCAAATCCGAATGACGAAGCACGAATGACGAAACGAAGACGGTGATCCGATCCGCGACAGAGTCGCAGGGCCCACGTGAGATCCCTGTTTTATCATTTGTCATTCGAGCTTCGAATTTGATTCGTCATTCGGATTTCGTCATTCGAATTTTCCCCCACCCCGCACGTATTCCTGAAGCGGGCGGACGCCCCATTCTTCTTTTTGCATGGCTTGGATCGCCCGCGCCGCGGCATTGGCGCCGGTGATGGTGGTGACAATCGGCACCTTGTTCAGCACGGCCAGCGCGCGGATCTTGCCTTCGTCGGTCTGGGGGCCCTTGCGGGTGGGGGTGTTGATGATGAGTTGGACCTTCTTGTTCTTGATGAAGTCCTTGATGTTCGGCCGGCCCTCGGAGAGCTTGCTGATCCGCGTGGCGGGGACGCCATTCTTGGAGAGCACATCGAACGTGCCCTGCGTCGCGATGATCTCGAACCCGCACTCGGCCAGCAGCCTGGCCACCGGGACGACGGCGTCCTTGTCGTGATTGTTCACGGAAACGAAGACGGTGCCCTTGGTCGGCAGCACCGTTCCCGCGGCGAGTTGGCTCTTGGCAAACGCCATCGGGAACGTCTGGTCGATGCCCATTACTTCGCCGGTGCTGCGCATCTCGGGGCCGAGGATCACGTCGACGCCGGGGAACTTGGCGAAGGGGAAGACGACCTCCTTCACGCTCACGTGCTTGGGCGGGGTCGGCTCGGTGACGCCCAGTTCCTTGAGCGTCTTGCCCGCCATCACCTTGGCCGCGATCTTGGCAAACGGCACGCCCTGCGCCTTGCTCACGAACGGTACCGTGCGTGACGCGCGGGGGTTCACCTCGATCACGTAGATCTCGCCATCCTTGATCGCGTATTGCACGTTCATCAGCCCGTTGACGCGCAGCGCCCGGGCCAGGGCGCGGGTCTGATCCTTGAGCTTTTCGACGATCTCTTTCGGCAGAGAGAAAGGCGGGAGCGCGCAGGCGCTGTCGCCGCTATGGATGCCGGCCTCTTCGATGTGCTCCATCACACCGATAACGAACGCCTGACCGAAGTAGGAGGACGCCGGGACGCGGGGATGGGGGGACGCGGGGAGGGAAGAGGAGGAGAAAACCGTCCCCGTCCCGGTTTTCCTCTCCGCGTCTCCGCGTCTCCGCGTCCCCGCGTCCTCGTCCCCGGCCGGGTCGAAGTCGGCCAGGCAATCGACGTCGACTTCCGTCGCGTTATCCAGGAACTTGTCGACGAGGATCGGCGCGTCGGCGATCGTCGAGGCTTCGACGGCGTTGGCCATGTAGTAGTTGAGTTGATGCTCGTCGTAGACGATCTCCATCGCCCGGCCGCCCAGGACGAAGCTGGGGCGGACGAGGACGGGGTAGCCGATCTCGCGGGCGATCTGGCGCGCATCGGCGACGGATCGGGCGATGCCATTGGCGGGTTGCTTGAGGTTGAGCTTTTGGAGCAGTTCGCGGAATTGTTCCCGATCGCCGGCTGCGTCGAGGGATTCGACGGCGGTGCCGAGAATGGGGACGCCTGCTTCCTTGAGGCCGCGCGCGAGGTTCAGGGGGGTTTGGCCACCGAATTGGACGATCACGCCCTTCACGAGGGGTTTCGCGGGGGACCGTCCCGCGGCGGAGCCGCTGGGCTCCCGTGAGGGGGTGAAGGGGCCTCCGTTGAGGCGTTCGCAGACGTTGAGGATGTCTTCGTGAGTAAGAGGCTCGAAGAAGAGCAGGTCGCTGGTGTCGTAGTCGGTGGAGACGGTCTCCGGGTTGGAGTTGATCATCACCGATTCGAGGCCAAGCTCGCGCATCGCGAACGCCGCCTGGACGCAGCAGTAGTCGAACTCGATGCCCTGGCCGATCCGGTTGGGGCCGCCGCCGATGATGATGACTTTGGGTTTGTCTGTGAGGCGGATTTCGTCTTCGGTGACCGTGACCGTTCGGGGTTCAGAGGCGACGCGCTTCGCGAGCGCCCGCGCCGTCTCACGCTCGATCGGAGAATTCAACGTGGCGAACACGCCCATTCTCATGAGGTGGCTGAGGATCTCGTTCGCTGTCAGGCCCCACGACTCGGTGAGGGCACGAACCGTGATCGGCTCAGCCAGCGGAATCGGGTCCATCGACATGGGCCGCGTGTCGGCTACGACGTAGGGCCGCTCATAGGTGGAGTAGTAATAGGGCGTCGCCGCCTCGAACTCAGCGGCGCACGTATCGACCAGCTTGTAAACAGGCGTCACAAATACCCGGTAGTCCCTTACTGCCGCAGCCTTGGCCCCCCAAACGTTCCCGAGCTGCACATCGCTGTAGCCCAGCTCTTTGGCCCGTCGAACAAGCGATTCGAATCGGACTTGCCGGCGGTGATACTCTCCGCCATCGCGGACCAACTTGGGTTCCAACAGATCTCGAGCTTCGGAAGATGCGGCGACAAGCTCGTCCTCGAACTCCACGAGTTCCTTCATTTGGGCCAGGAACCACCGATCAATCTTCGTCAGCTCGTAAATCTGATCGATCGTCCACCCCATCTTCATGGCGTAGCGGACGTAGTAGAGCCGGCCCTGGCTGGGGACGGCGAGCTTGCGGCGGAGCTTCTCGGCGGGGATCGGCCACTCCTGGTCGAGCGACTCGCCCTGCGTGGTCTTGTCGCTGTGGTCGGTCGCCGACGTGTCGTAGGCAGCCGCGCGGGCGGTGGGCGGGAGTTGCTGCCCTGTGACACGGGTTTTCAACCCGTGCTGGAGACTTTCGGATGCGGGAGATTCGCGTTTTTCGACGCCGGGCGCGGCTTGCACGGGTTGGAAACCCGTGTCACGGAAAGGCGTTTCCGCCTGCTTCTGGGCGTTCAGCCACTTGTCGTACTTGTCGAGGCCGAAGCCGAAGCGCTTGACCTCCATGGAGCGGATGCCCTTCTGCAGGGCTTCCTTGAACGTGCAGCCGATCGCCATCGCTTCGCCGACGCTCTTCATCTGGGTGGTGAGCGTCTCGTCCGCGTCGGGGAACTTCTCGAACGTCCAGCGGGGGATCTTGATCACGCAGTAGTCGATCGTGGGTTCGAAGCAGGCGCTGGTGTAGAGGTCGTAGTCGGACCGGCGGGTGGACTGGTCACTTACGTGACCAGTCCGGCGGCGGCTCGTAATGTAATTGGGGAG
>DASXMX010000472.1:0-10947 GCA_036495445.1 Tepidisphaeraceae bacterium | reverse complement strand
GGCTCGGCGGGAGCCTCGCCCTCCCGCTCGACCGGTCGATCACCTGGGTCCCGCCTGCCAGGCGCCCAGCAAATTTCCCGCGGGGTCTCGAAACGTGGCGACCCACAGGTCGCCCTCCGCGTAGGGCGGTTTCACGAGGTTCCCGCCGTAGATCGCGATTCGCTGGATGACGTCGTCGAGGCGATCGACGTAGATGTACGGCACGATTCCCGCCTCGCGGGACGGCGTAGCGCCGCCCACCCAGCGACCGATCACGGTCCCTGTCCCGTCGTCGAAGCTCGCCCGGCCATCGCCCCGGCGGTCGACGCGCCAGCTGAAGACCGCCTCGTAAAATGCGGCGGACTGCTCGACGTCGGCCGCGGGGATCTCCAGGTACGACACGTGCCCGTGATGGGCCAATCGGCTGTCCACGCTCATCGGCAGGCTCCTTTCCGTGCGTTTCGGGAAACCCCTTCAGCGCGAGAACGATGATTACGGCTTTCTCAATGGAAGCAGGACGCGCAGCCGGCGGTCGCGAAGGAACAGGCCCAGCCACAGCACCACGCCGCAGAGGAAGGGCATGATGAAGGCCGGGTTTTCGACGCGCACGTTGGTGGCGACGGCGCCACCGAGATAGCCGGTCAGCAGGATGGCGCCGAGCGTCGCGGCGCGCGGGATCAGGTAGAGGATCGCGCAGGCGAGTTCGACCACGCCCAGCGGGACGATCAGGCGATCGGGGTAGCCGAACTGGCGGAAGCCATCCACGACTGGGGCCGGCCTCGCGAGCTTCATGACGGCGCTGAAGATCAGCAGCAGGGCAGGGAGGAGGCTGAGGATCCAGCCGACGATCAGTGCAGTTTTCGACGGGCGGGCGGTGACGATGGGGTCTGCGAGGGCTGTCATGGCGGTACTCCGTTAAATCTCGATGAGGCGCGAACGAAGAGACGTTTCCAGGGCCATCCCGACGGCGGACGTCCCTTCGTTCGCGAACCCGACGACTCGACTTAGCTCGTCGAAGTCAAGCGGCGGTCTTTTCACGATCGCGTTTCGAACTGGGTTTTGAATGGGTCTGCCCTGGCCCCGAGACCATCCCTGAAAGTCCGCATCATACCATCGCGATCGCCTCGTCCACTAACTTTTTGGGATCCCGTGGATCTCGATCACGGGACGGATCTCGACCGTCCCCCTGCGGGCGGCGGGGATGCGCGACGCAACCGCAATCGCGTCGTCGAGGTTGGGCACGTCGACTAGGAAGTACCCGCCGAGCTGCTCGCGGGTCTCGGCGAACGGGCCATCGGTGACGAGCCGGCGGCCTTCGCGGATGCGGACGCTGGTGGCCGTCGCCACCGGCTGCAGCGGGTTGGCGCCGAGGAACTGGTCCTTCGCGTTCAGCTCGTGGCAGAGCTGCGTCGAGTCCTTGTAGCACTGCTCGCGCTCGGACTCGCTCATCGCGTATTCGGTCATGTAGATGAGAAGCAGGTATTTCATTCTGTGTCTCCGCTCTGACTAATGCGTTAACGGAAAAAGCGCCGCCAAGACGCCAGGAGCGCCAAGGAATTCAGAAAAAAGGTCGGGCCGTCGGTTTTCGATCGCATTTCAGCCCTTGGGCGATTCGACTCTCTCGGTCTTCTCTGGGCGTCTTGGCGGCGCTTTGCCATCGTCCCTATATGGGCTCGTCCACCGGCCGGATTTCCAGCGCGCCGCCGAGGCGCATCGCGGGGAGTTGGGACATCAACTGGATTGCGTGGTTGAGGTCCTTGGCCTCCAGAAGCAGGATCCCGCCGAGCTGTTCCTTTGTTTGGGCGAACGGGCCTTCGGCGACGCACATCTTGCCGCTCTCGAACCGCAACGTGATCGCCCCGGCCGCGGGCGGGAGGGCGTTGCCCTTGAGGCAATACCCGTTCCGCCAGAGCATCGCGTCGTACTCGCGGCATTCCTCGACGAGGGTCCGGCGCTGGTCGTCGGTCATCGCCCGGAGCTTGTTTTCCTCGTGATATCCGAGGCACAGGTACTTCATGTCGACTCCGATCGGCGGCCGGCGCGCGGGAACTTACTGCGGCTTATGCGGCACGATCACTATCCACGAGACCCCAAAGCGGTCGTTGACCATGCCGAACAGGGGTGAGAAGAAGGTCTTGGCCAGCGGCATGCAAACTTTGCCGCCTTCGCCGAGGGCGTTGAAGAGCCGCCGGGCTTGGGCTTCGTCTGCCGCGTTAAGGGAGAGGGAGAACCCGTCGAAGTGCTCCGTTCCCTGGCAGCGGCCGTCGCTGAGCATGACGGTCGTGTCGCCGACCTGCAGGCTGGCGTGCATGACCTTGTCCTCCGTGCCCGGCTGGATCCCGGCCGGCTCGGGGCAGTCCTTGAACCGCATCACCATCTGGACCTCGGCGCCCAGGGCCTTCTTGTAGAACTGGATGGCTTCGTCCGCACGGCCGTTGAACATGAGATAGGGTTGCACCTGCATGGGATCTCCTGAAAAGGGGTTGAAGAAAGTCGTCCGTTCACGAGTCAGTCGTCCGACGACGTGGCAAATCGACAGCGACTTTTGAGCGTACGGAATTTTTATTTGGGCCGTGTTTATGCCGGCAGGTCCCGTAATCGTTGATTCAGGAACCGCCGTTCCGGCTCCTGCCGGGCGAGGGCCAGGGCCCGCTCGTAAGCCGCTCGGGCCTGGTCGATCTGTCCCAACCGCCGGCAGAGATCCGCCCGGGCCGAGTGCGCGAGATGGTAATCCGCCAGATCGCCACGGCTCAGGATCGCATCGATCAAGCTCAATCCCGCCGCCGGCCCGTCCCGCATCGCGATCGCGACCGCCCGATTCAGTTCCACCACCGGCGACGGCTCGGCCCGCAGCAGCACGTCATATAGCCCGGCGATCTGCGCCCAATCCGTCGCGGCCGCCATGGGCGCCTCGGCATGCACCGCGGCGATCGCGGCCTGGAGGGTGTAAGGTCCGACCGGACCCGCGGCGAACGCCTGCAGGACCAGCGACGAACCTTCCGCGATTTGCTTGCGGTTCCAGCGCGTCCGGTCTTGATCCTCCAGCAGGACGATGTCGCCCTCGGGCGATGTGCGGGCCGCGTGACGCGATTCCTGCAGGAGCATTAAGGCGAGCAGCCCGATGACCTCCGGCTCCGGCAGCAGTTCCATCAGCAGGCGGCCGAGGCGGATCGCCTCCGCCGACAAATCCGCTCGCGTCAACGATTCACCCGCCGAGGCGGAGTATCCCTCGTTGAAGACCAGATAGACGACCTGGAGGACCGTATCGATCCGCTCGGGCAGGTCGGCCCGAGAGGGCACCTGGTAAGGAATCCCGGCGTTCTTGATCTTCGCCTTGGCCCGGACGATCCGCTGGGCGATCGTCGGGGCGGCGGCGAGGAACGCGCGGGCGATTTCCTCGGTCGTGAGGTCGCACACCTCGCGGAGCGTCAGCGCGATGCGGGCCTCGGCCGGCAGGGCGGGATGGCAGCAGGTGAAGATCAGCCGGAGGCGGTCGTCGTCGATGCCCTCGTGGTCTATTGCCGCGGGATCGTCGCTGGGTTGATTGGACAATCGCTCTGCGATTTCTCCCAGCGACGCATCATGCCTTGCCCGGCGGCGGATCGCGTCGATGCCCCGGAACCGCCCCGCGGAGACGAGCCACGCCCGCGGGTTGGCGGGAACGCCCTCCTTGGGCCAGTGCTCGATGGCCGAGGTGAACGCATCGTGCAGCGCCTCCTCCGCCAAATCGAAGTCGCCCAGCAGGCGGACGAGCGTCGCGAAGACCCGCCGGGATTCGGCGCGGTAGACGGCCTCCACCTGCTCACGTGCCTGGATTTCCGTGATGGGAGCTGACATCAAACGTCCTCGCCATTCGGCCCGGTGCGGGGTTATCTTAGCTTGCTCTTGCGGGTTCGCCCGCGAACGGAAGGATTTGTTAGGGGTAAAACGTATGTGGCGATACCGTATGCCACGGCATCTGTTTTTCAATTTCGTATTTTGCCGATCCCGGAGCTAATCATGAGCGAATCAGCCGCCCGTCCCATGAACACGTCGCAACCGAGCCGTCGCAACGTCTTACGCGCCTGTGCGGCGGCCGCGGTGGCTTCCGCGGCGCCGATCGCCCTCGCGGCCGATGCACCCAAGGAATCGAGCGCTCTCCCGCCGATTGAACCCGCCGCGACCAAAGGTCGCATCCGTCAATCGCTGGTCAACTGGTGCTATGCGAAATACTTCAACCCGGAACAAATGGCGCAGGTCGCCAAGTCGCTGGGGTGCGTGAGCGTCGAATTAATCGACCCGAAGTATTGGGACATGCTCAAGTCGCACGGCTTGACCTGCGCGATCGCCGGCAGTCACACGTGGGCGAAGGGGATGAACAACCCGAAGTACCAGCCCGAATGCCTCGACATCCTGCGCACGCGGATCGACCAATGCGCCGCGGCCGGCGTGCCGAGCGTGATCACGTTCACCGGCCTGGCGGAGGGCATCCCCCCGGACGTCGGGATGGACAACTGCGTCAAGGGGTTCAAGCAGGTGATCGGGCAGGCGGAAAAGAAGGGCGTCAACCTCTGCATCGAGATGCTCAACAGCCGGGTGCATGAATGGATGAAGGGGCATCCGGATTACCAGGGCGATCACACCGAGTACTGCATCGAGTTGATCAAGCGGGTCGGCAGCGAGCGGATGAAGCTGCTGTTCGACATCTACCACGTTCAGATCATGGACGGCGACATCATCAGCCGCCTCCGGCAGTACAAGGACTTCATCGGCCACGTGCACACCGCCGGCAACCCTGGCCGCGGCGAGTTGGACAACAAGCAGGAGATCAACTACCCGCCGATCATGCAGGCGCTGATCGACATGGGCTACAAGGGGTACGTCGGCCAGGAGTTCATGCCGACGCGCGACCCGATCGCGGGACTTCGCGAGGCGGTGGCGCTGTGCGATGTTTAATGTGACGTTTGAATGGGTGAAACACAGCCCCCGCATTCATCAGAGTTTATGAAAACGGTGGCTGGCACCGTTTCGGCGGGTGTCCGGCGCTCAGCGGTTGGATTTGCTCTTGATGCGAAGGTCGGCGTGGCTCATTTCGCCTTCCCAGAGGCGGAATCCGCCGAGGAAGGCGTTGGCGTTGCTGCCGGCGCGGGTGCCGGGCGGGAGCGGGTCGAGCTTCTTGGCGTTGCCGCCGCCGATCACGACGTCGTCAGGCTTGAGGGCGGCGATCAACCGTTGGAGGACGTCGTCCACTTGCCGCCGCCACTTCTTCTGTCCCTGGCGCTTGCGGCCGCCATTGCCGAGGTAGTACTCCAACGTTCGCTTCTTGTATTGAAACCGGCCGATCTCCAGCGCCTGGATGGCGCCATCCATGATCACCGTGGCGCCGAGGCCGGTCCCCAATCCGACGAACAGCATCTTTCCCCCGTTGTAGCTGCCCAGGGCCTGGATGGCCGCGTCGTTGATCAACCGGACGGGCAGGCGGAAGGCGGCCTCGAAGTCATACCCCATCCAGCCGGGGCCAAGGTTGACCGGATCGGTGATCGGTTGTCCGGCCAGCGTCGGCCCCGGATAGCCAATCGAAACCGCCTCGTAATCCCAGTCGTGGGTCGCCGCTAGAACTTCCTCGACCATGCGGTCCGGCGTGAGCTTTGGCCCCGATGGGAATCGGCGCGGAGCGTCCTTGCCCGTGACCAGCATCTTCACGTTCGTGCCGCCGATGTCGATGACGAGGACTTTCACAAGCGCATTTCCATGGAATAGGGCTCAGACAATTCTACGCGAAGTTGCCATGGGCGGATATCCTGCATTCCGGATGCGCAGCGCATCCAGACCCGGGGCGGCGCGGCGTCGGAGTTGATCGGAAGACGTAACGTTCTTCGCGCCGCTGCGCCCCGGCTTGTGTGGCCTTCAAGGTGTCGAAGGCGCGCTGGTCGGTGAAGGATTCGGCGCGATCGGCAGCGCTCGGATGAACTCCGCGAGGTTCTCCAGCATCTGTTCCCCGCCCACGGGGAAGATGTCGTTGTGATTGGCACGGTCGATCGGGCAGACGGTCACGGGCGTCCGCACCCGCGCGGCGAGGCGCGCCATCATCGAGTAGGGGACCAAATCGTCCTCCCGGCCATGGGCGAGGAAGACGGGGCACTTCACGTCGGCGATCTTCTGCTCGTTGTCGAAGTGGGCGGTGAGGAACAGCCCGGTCGGGAACATCGGCAGCACCTTGCGGGCCATTTCGTGCATCGACGTGAAGGCGCTGAACAGCGCCAGCCCGGCGGGGCGGTCGCGGGCAGCGAGATCCACGGCGGCCGCGCCGCCGAGCGAGCGGCCGACGATGATGATCTTGTGCGGGTCGACGTCGGAGCGGGTTTGCAGATAGGCCCAGCCTACGTCTGCGGTGGCGTAGAGGCCAGCCTCGCTGGGCTTCCCGCCGCTCATCGGGTAGCCAATGTATTCTGGGCAGAGGACGTTGCAGCCCAGGCGGCGGAAGGCGTCGATCACGCCCAGCGACGTCGCGATGCAGTCGCCGTTGCCATAGAAGTAGAGGATTGTCGGGCAGGTCGCGGCGTCCGGGCGCGAGGAGCCGTAGGCGTCGAGCGCCGGGGCGAAGAGGGCGGCAACCGCATGCCCGTCGGGGGTTCGCAGCGACAGGATCTCGCGCCCGGCCGAGGCGCTGACCGTTGCCGCGTGCTGGCCGTGCACGTAGGCCCCGGGGAAGATGATCCAGTTCTGAAACATGTACAGCAGCAGACACGCGGCAAGGTACACGACGACCGCGATCCGCACTATCCGGATTCCCCAGCGACGGAGACAGGACTTGGGTTTGGCGGGCGCGGACGCGTTTGCGGGGTCGATCATGGCGTTCCTCCCTCGGGTCAGCGAGAATCACAGAGTACATGGAGGAGACGGAGAGCACAGAGAGAAAGACAGAGAATTGGGGTCGCGGATAGGGAGGAATGGAACGTGCGGGACGATCGCTCCACTGGCCACCGGGCACGCGCGGTCCACCGGGCGCGCCGCAGGCCGCGGTCGTCAGCGCGGAGTACGTCGCTCCTTGCTCCCGGGCGTTTTGAACTGTATTCCTATCGCCCAGTCACACATGGGGTACTTCGTGAGAACCATCGGGCTCCTGATCCTTTCCAGTGTCGTGGCGGGTTGTGCGGCATCCTCGCAGAATCGGGCGATCGCGCCCGCGGCGCCTCCGCCCCAGGACGTCGTCGTCGCGCCGAAGCCGGCGCCAACCCCCGCCCCTGCGCCGCCCGTCGTGCAGACGCCGCGCCCGCCTGCGACGACGCGTGGAGTGGCCCCCACGACCGCCCCCGCGGTGGTCGCGGTCCCGACCGCACCGCCCCCGCAAGCCAAGGCGCCCGCTCCGTTGGATTACCGCCAATATCTCCTGCAGACCAGCGGCAACTGGTGGCTACGTATCGATCGCGACGGCGGGGGGGCGTACGGGTACGGCAGCGCATCCGAAGACCGCGCGACGTTCGGGGCCGGAGCGTTCGATTTCCTGAAGCTCGGACAGACGCTGGGGGAGAAGATCGCTGGCGACAAAGTGATCCCCGGCGCGACGGCGGTCATGTTGTCGCCCCGCAAGGGCGTGCCGGTCCGCGGCGTCATCGCTGATCCCAGCTACATCCGATCCCTGTTCGACACCGCCAAGTCCCATCGCCAGGACGACCTGGCCCAACTCGATCACCTCGAGGCGTCGTTCCCGATCCTGAAGTAGGGGCGAACCTTGTGTTCGCCCTCCCCCGTAGGGGCGAATCTTGTATTCGCCCGTCGCTCCCGGTCGGAAAACAAGAGGGTGAACACGAGGTTCACCCCTACAGGGAGGGCGAACACATGGTTCACCCCTGCATCACAAACGTCATTGCGCACATAAAAACGCCCGGAGCCTTTCGGCTCCGGGCGTTTGCTTGATACTTCAACGATTCACCGCCGATCAGGTTGCGTCCGACGTGGCCTTGGCCAGGGTGCGGTCGTCCTGTTGGGCCTTGGTGTCAACGGCTTCGAAGTACAGGTGCTTGGCGCCGCCGTCTTCGGTCTTGACCGTGATCTTGATCAGGTCTTTGCCCTTGAAGTTGCCGCGGAGGATTTCCTCGCTGAGCGGGTCCTCCACGTGCTGCTCGATCGCCCGACGCAGGGGGCGTGCCCCGAAGTCGGAGTTCGTGCCCTTCTCGATCAGGAACTCCTTGGCGTCGTCCGTGATCTCGATCCGCAGGCCGTGGTCGGTGAGCCGCTTGGTCACCTTCCGCAACTCGAACTCGACGATCGACTCAAGGTTGATCCGGCTCAGCGGGCGGAACACGATGACGTCATCGAGTCGGCCGATGAACTCGGGGCGGAAGTACCGCTCGAGTTCCTTCATGACCGTCTCCTTGATCGTCTGGTAGTTCCGCTCCTCGGCCATGCCCTTGCCCTTGGGGCGGAGGCCGAAGTCCGGCCCGCCGCCCTTGATCAGGTCCGAGCCGATGTTGCTCGTCATGATCATGACGACGTTGCGGAAGTCGACGTGCCGGCCGAACGAGTCGGTCAACCGGCCCTCCTCCATGATCTGCAGGAGCATGTTGAAGACGTCCGGGTGAGCCTTCTCGACCTCATCGAGCAGCACCACGCTGTAGGGCCGTCGGCGGATCCGCTCGGTGAGCTGGCCGCCTTCCTCGTACCCGACGTAGCCCGGAGGCGCGCCGATCAGGCGGCTGACGTTGTGCTTCTCCATGTACTCGCTCATGTCGATCTGGATGAGCGCGTCGGCGTCGCCGAACATGAACTCGGCCAGCGCCTTGGAAAGCAGCGTCTTGCCGACGCCGGACGGCCCGAGGAACAGGAACGAGCCCATCGGGCGGTGCGGGTCCTTCAGGCCCGAGCGCGCCCGGCGGATCGTCTTGCTGATCGCCTTGATCGCCTCGTCCTGCGAGACCACCCGCTTGTGCAGCTCGTTTTCCAGTTCCAGCAGCCGCTGGGCCTCTTCCTTCTCGAGGCGGGTGAGCGGCACGCCGGTCATCTTGCTGATGACTTCGGCGATGACCTCTTCATCCACCACGCCGTCCACTTCCTTGGCCTTCTCACGCCACTGCTTCTGCATGTCCTCTTTCTTGGCACGCAGGGCCTCGGCCTGGTCGCGGAGCTTGGCGGCCTCCTCGTACTCGGCGTTCTTGACCGCCTCGTCCTTCTGGATGCTCAGCCGCTCGATCTGCTCCTCGAGCTCGGCCAGGTTCGGTGGCTTGGTCATGCTGCGGAGCCGGATGCGGGCGCCCGCCTCATCGAGCACGTCGATCGCCTTGTCCGGCAGGGCACGGCCGGTGATGTAGCGGTCCGACATCTCGACGGCCGCGTCGAGCGCCGCGTCGAGGATCTGCACCCGGTGGTGCGCCTCGTAGCGGTCGCGCAGGCCCTTGAGGATCTCCAGCGCGTCTTCCTTGGAAGGCGGGTCGACCGTGATCGGCTGGAACCGCCGGGCCAGGGCCGCGTCCTTCTCGATGTACTTGCGGTACTCGTCGAAGGTCGTGGCGCCGATGCACTGGATCTCGCCGCGGGAGAGCGCGGGCTTGAGCACGTTGCTGGCGTCGATCGCGCCCTCGGCACCGCCGGCGCCCACCAGCGTGTGCAGCTCGTCGATGAAGAGGATCACGTTCTTGGCCCGGCGAACCTCGTTCATCACGGCCTTGATGCGCTCCTCGAACTGCCCGCGGTACTTGGTGCCGGCGACCATCATCGCCAGGTCGAGCACCACGATGCGGCGGTCGTGCAGGATCTCGGGGACGTTGCTGGAGACGACCATCTGGGCCAGGCCCTCGACGATCGCCGTCTTGCCCACGCCCGCCTCGCCCAGCAGGACCGGGTTGTTCTTCTGCCGGCGGCAGAGGATCTGAATGACTCGTTCGATCTCGTTCTTGCGGCCGATCACCGGGTCGAGCTGCCCCTCGCGGGCCAGCTCGGTCAGGTCGCGGCCGAAACTGTCCAGGGCCGGAGTCTTGCTCTTGCCCTTCTGACCTTGTTTTTCCTGTGCTGGTTCTTCGGTTTCCACACCTGCTCCTAGAAGGTTGAGAACCTCCTCCCGAACTTCCTCCAGCTTCAGCGACAGATTCATGAGCACTTGGGCGGCGACGCCGTCGTGCTCACGAAGGAGGCCGAGCAATAGGTGTTCCGTGCCTACGTAGTTGTGATTGAGGTTACGCGCTTCCTCGATCGCGTATTCGATGACTTTCTTGGCGCGCGGGGTTTGGGGAAGCTTCCCCATCGTGACCATGTCGGGGCCGCTCTTGACGAGCTTCTCGACTTCGAGTCGAACCTTCCGAAGGTCCACGTCAAGGTTTTTTAGGACGTTGGCTCCAACGCCGCTGCCCTCCTTGACCAGGCCCAGAAGGATATGTTCGGTGCCGATGTACTCGTGATTGAAGCGCTGGGCCTCTTGGTTGGCCAGCGCCATCACTTTACGGGCCCGATCCGTAAACCTTTCGAACATGTCCATCTCCTGTTGGCCGGCCTTCCAGGGGCCGGCCCCTCTTAGAGTGACGTGCGGGTGACGGATACGACGCCCGCACGTGGGATTTGCTGACGATCCGGCCTTGGGAGCCGAGCCGGCGGGAAACCGACGGGGAGTGGGTTGTCAGTCCCGATCCGATCCCTTCCCGCAACAAACTTACGCTCCCACGACCGCTTGTGTTCAGCGGCCGATTGTAGACCCATCCGGGGCCATATCAAGGCAATGCCAACTGAGCCCGACCGTCTTAAACGACCCGCTATCCACGCTCTATCGGCGTTCCCGAAATGGGGGCTGAAGCGGGCGGGAGCGTTCCGGGTGGCACGGACATGTACACATGCCCGTGGCGTCGGTCACCTCGGAACCACCACGGACAAGTGTACTTGTCCGTGCCACCCAAAGGGACGGGGCTGGGGCCAAGTCCGACGCTCCGTTTGTTTGATTGTCACTTCGCCCAAATTCAGGTATGAAATCCCCTCTTTTCCCGGTCCGATCCGTTCCCCGCAGAG
>DASXMX010000471.1:0-3766 GCA_036495445.1 Tepidisphaeraceae bacterium | reverse complement strand
CGGGGTTCCTTGACCGCGGCCGCTCATAAGCGGACTTGGCCCGCTTCGGCTCGCGGGTGCGGGATTGGCGATTCCGTAGGGGCAGACCCCAGTGTCTGCCCTGCATTCTCCGGTAGGGGCAGGGCCCCGTCCCTGCCGTGTTCTTCACCGAGTTCGACTCGTTCACCCGTGCCCAATGGAAATCGCGAGGAGCCGGCCGCCGGCCGGCGCGGTTGTCTTGGCTCCCCCCCGGAAGACACCAAAGCGTTCAGCCAGTATCTTCTATGGGCGATCGACGTCCGCCCGGAGGGGAACGCCCGGCGAGTCTGTCCCGCTTCCACCCCCGACCGGCTGCGCGGCCACAAATCCCAGGCGTCGTGCGATTGTCGCCGGTCCAGGGGTCGCCGCCCGCGCGGCGCTGGATCAATAGCCATGTCGGAGGAAGGGCCGATCGGTACCCGACCCCGTTTCACGTCCCGAACCCGTTTCATGTCCGGAGTTCGAATTGGCTCTGCGCACCCGACCAATCGCACCGAAGTTTGCACAATGTCAGGATACGCTCGGGGCAGTGGCATACTTTGATTGCTATTTTTTGCTGAGCGTTAGCAGCATCCCAACGGCACGTCCGACCGTCCAGCCAACGCTCGGCGGCAGAAGGCCAAGAATGACCCAATGGGTTGGTCCACCGATGAAGTCTCCGAAAAGCATCGCGGCAATGATCGCGATTCCGGGGGAAAGAATGGCCCCGATCAAGAATCCCCACCGGCCGGGCGTGAGTAGCGGTTCCCTTTCCTGCGGCTCGTAATCGAGTTTCACGCAACCGTCCCGTTAGCGACGATCAGGCAGCATAATCCAGGCATGCCCACCAAGCCCAAAGCCTCCGATCCGAGCGACACGGTCAACCGCATCGCCGCGAAGCCGGCCGAGCACGAGTAGCCGCCTCCAACCGACGTGGAAGCGGCGCGGGAGCGGTGCTTGCTGATGCTCGAACCGCTGGCACCAATCTGTTCGACAAGAACCGGCTTCTCCGCCAAACGGCCGTACTCGTCGTCCAGGTGCGACTCATCGTACCGCAGGATGATACCATTCTCGTAACTCCCGACTTGCCGGAGGACGTTGCCGGTGTCGTCCGTCTCGAAGTACCACCACGAACGTCCCCACGAATCGAACGCATCCCCCCGGCCCTCGTTCCAATAGCCTTTGACGTATCTCATCTTGGGCCCCAGTTGCCCCCGGCGGTCAATCGGATAAGATACCCCGGCAACCGATGCGGGCGTAACTCAATTCACAGAGTGCGGGCTTTCCAAGCCTGACGTTGAGGGTTCGGCTCCCTTCGCCCGCTCTTTTCCGAATGTGTGCCGTCGGGGACATCCAGGTGGGCGGGTAAGTAGATGCCAACCTCAGTAGCCTGTGATCACTGCGGGGCCGCGTACACGGTCTCATCGGCCCTTGGGGGCAAGCGGGTCCGGTGCAAGGCTTGCGGCGGGGCGTTCGCCATCGCCGCGGCCCCGGCCCGGCCGCCGAAGGCGCCCACGGCTGCCGAATTCCAGGATTTCAATGATATAGACCGGAGCGCCGTGCGGGCGCAGCCCTCGGCTCCACGACCGCTGCCGCAGGGGCCAGCCGCCGTCGCGAGAAGCGCGAGCGACGCGCCGCAATCGGCCTTCGATCGCGTGCTGGACAAGGCGGCGATGTTCCACGCCGGCCCCTGGGTGGTGCTGGCGTGCGTGCCGATCGCGGCGGTGGCGGGATTGCTGGGCGGGCGGCTGCCGTACGTTTGGCTTGGCATGGTCTTCGCGTTCCCGGCGTTGACGGTGCTGTTCCTGGTCGTCGGGATGTTGGTCTTCTTCGCCCGGGCCGCGCGGACGCCGGGAGAACTGAAAGAGTTATTCCGAGAGTTAGGCCCCGTGCTGCTGCCCTACCTGATCGGCGGGATCCTCGGGGCGGCGCTGTTCCGAAAAGCGTTCATCCGCCGCCCGGCCAATCCGAAGTGGAACAAGGGGGCAACTCAGGGATTCTGGGCCCTGGCGGTGGGCGCGATGCCCCTGCTGACCGTGGCCGTGTCGTTCGCGGCCGGCACGCTGCCTTGGGACAAGCCGGACTTCGACCCGACCCGGCCAATCCGACCCCGCGCCGCGATGCTTACCCCGGCGGCACCTATCGCCGGCCCCGCGGCCCTCCCGCCTCGGGTGCTTGCTCCACGGCCTGCGACGCCCGCCGACAGGGCGCGGATGGCTCAGTCCGAACAACACTTGAGGCAACTTGCCTCCGGCGTTCTCACCTACCGACTCAACGCCCACAAGCTCCCGGCGGATCTCGCCGACCTGTTCCGCGGCATGCCACAAATCCTGCGGTCCCCCTTCGACCCTCAAGGCCCCGACGGCTACGCCTACCTCCCCGCCAACATCACCGGCCATCGCGACGACAACATCATCTTCTACGACCGCGCCGAACTCCAACTCCTCGGCTCGACCCAGGCGATCACCAACGGTTTCCAGATCCTCAAGCTCTCCGAAGCCGACCTCCTCGCCCGGCCGGACGTGCCGCGTTGAAACGAACGGAGCCGGAAAACGGGACAAGTCACGATTTGGCAACTATTTGGCTTGTCGGCGGGGACGGAAAACGGGAGTGAAACGGGGACGCAAGTAGTTTTCCGTTCACCCAGCGGTTGGCGGGCGACGCCTGGGCCGGGGCAGACGACCCACGACGTGCCAAACGACCTTGGGCTCGGCGGCCTACGAGCAGCCGCTGTCGGCTTCCCAGCGGATCACGGACCCAGGGATCCTGCGGACGACGCTCCACGGCGACTCCGTGATCGCCAGCGCCCGCCAAGCACTGCCCAAGCCGCAGGGGACGACGGTCGACGAATGAAATGGGGGACGGACGAGTGAGGGCGCAACGGCCGAAGCCAATGTCCCCGTAGGTCAGCTCCAGAACCCCTGCGACCAGACCCACTCGTGGTGTTCGCGGATCCAGTACCCCGGATGCCAAGCGGCTCCCGGGAATGGCGGCGGCGGGACCGCCTCGTAGGGCGGGGGCGGCGGGTCATCGTAGTAACGCTCGCGGGCCTCGGCGCGATCCTGGGCGTTGCCGATCGCGGCGCCGGTCAGGGCGCCCACGGCGCCGCCCAGAACGGCACCCGCCACCGGCGTCCGGCGGAAGGCCACCGCGCCGACGGCGGCGCCGGCTCCGCCGCCGACCAAGGCGCCGGTCTGGGTGTTCGTGGCACACCCGGCCCCGGTCAAACCCATTGTCCCGAGCAATCCTGTAATAATTAACTTCTTTGCAATCATGGTACTTCTGTTCCAATGGCCGCAATTCGCGCGCACTGTAATATAGACCCCGCATCGGCCAAAAGGTTAACGGGCTGAAGCGGATCACCGGCAGGGCGATCGCATTTGCCCTTTGTGGTGCAGGCTTCCAAGCCTGCTGAACCGGAATTGCAGGCTTGGAAGCCTGCACCACAATGAGTCCCGACTCCAGTTGCGGGCAAATGCGATCGCCCTGGGATCACCGGCCGCCGCACGGCTCGTTACGGAATCTCCAACATCGGCGGACGTACGGGCGCATCAATCGAGCGAACGAATGAGGGTTTTCGCCTGATCAATGAGGTGTTCGAGGCGCTCGTCTCGATCGCCGGGGATCAGGTCGGCACGGGTGTTATCGATTATGCGGGCACGAAGCTGCCGTGGAAACCGGCAGGTACGCGGCGGGGGAGCTTGAGCACCGCGACGGGTTCGTCCGCGATGTGTTGCGCGTCGAGGATCAGCAATTCGCTGGTATTGCT
>DASXMX010000470.1:0-38505 GCA_036495445.1 Tepidisphaeraceae bacterium | reverse complement strand
ATCATCCCGGTGCGCAGCGAAGGATCTCGGTGACGAGAGACGCACCCGACGCGGAGGTCCTTCGCTGGCGCTCAGGATGACAAAGGGTTGGGCTCAGCCCTCAATCCTCAGCACTCGGCAATGCCTCACGCTGCCGCGCTGATCGCCTGGCTGCGCTGCAGTTGGGCGAGGATCTGCTCGGCGGTGATGGGCTGATTGCCCAGTTCCTGCACCTCGATCGCGGCGGCGATCGCGCCCAGGAACGCGGCGGCTTCGAGCGAGCCGCCGGTCGTCAGGGCGAGGGTGGCGGTGGCGAGGAGGGCGTCGCCGCAGCCGAGGGGATCAATCGCGTGGGGAGCGAGGGCGGGGACGTATTCGCTGGGGAGCCGCGGGGGGAGCGGCTGTTCGGTTCCGTCGAAGGTGACGAGCCCCTGCTTGCCGAGCGTGATGATGGCGCGCCGGGCACCCGTTGATTTCAGCATTTTCCAGACGACCGCGCCCAGGCCGCTGGTGAAGTCGTGCTGGGCTTCGCGGACCTCGCGTTCGGTGGGGCAGAGCAGATCGACGCCGCGGAAGTGGAGCAGGTTGCTCTGGTGGCCGCTCACGTCGGCGGCGAGCACGGGCACGCGCTTGCGAAGGTCCGGGAGGACTCGGCCGAGCAATCCGGCGGTGATCATTCCGTATCCGAAGTCGGTGAAGATCACCGCATCGGCCCCGTCGGCCGCGCTGAGGATCTTGGCCGCCAGCAGCCCTTCGAGCTGCGCGTCGCCCGGCGTCGTTGATCCGCTGTCGACTTTGAACAGCTTCGTCTGATCAGCAAGATAGCGGTGCTTGCAGACGATCTCCCGGCGGCCGCTGTGGCACTGCACGTCGATCCCCGCCGCCTCGAGCCGCATCGCGATCTGGCCGGAGAGGTCGTCATCGGCCAGCGCGCTGATCAGCATCGGCTGTGCGCCCAGGCCCGCGAGGTGCAGGGCGACGACGGCGGCGCCGCCGTCGTAGTCGCGCTGCTGGATCGGGCGGAGCGAGAGCATCGGGCCCTCCCCGGCCACGCCGGTCGCGTCGCAGAAGTGGTAGCGGTCGAGGATGTAGTCGCCGACCACCAGCACCCGCTTGCCTCTGGCGCGGTGGAGGAGGTTCTGCAGCGGGGCGGCGCCCAGGCCGTAGCGGTCGCGGAAGCGGGCAAGCTTCTCATCCTGGAACCGCTCGGGGCGCGTCAGCGTGCCGATGAGGGCGGTGGAGGAGTAGACCACGTCGCCGCTGGAGAAGACGACGCGGCCGCCGTGGCGGACGACGATGTCGCGCTCGGCCAGGAAACGAGGGTCGCGGGTTTCTTCGTATTCGCGACCTTTGACATAGACGTCGGGCTGGAGCACGTCGAGCAATTCGCGTGCGGTCGCCTGCGGGTTGACGTAGACCCAATCCACGCATTCGAGTGCGGCGAGGCTCTGGGCGCGGAGGTCGTCGGGGATCAGGGGGCGGTCGTGCCCCTTGTTCACGTGCGGGTCGGCGGAGACGGAGACGACCAGCACGTCCCCCAGCGACCGGGCGTATTGCAGGTGGTGGATGTGCCCGGGGTGGACGATGTCGAAGCACCCGTGGCAGTGAACCACCGTCTTGCCCGCCGCGCGGGCCTGTTCCCGGAGCGAAACGAGCGATTCGAGCGACAGGACCTTCCGATTCGAGAGCATCCGATCTCCGCGCGGCGACAGTTGCTTTGACGTAGATCGGTCGAAATGTGCGGGGAGCGTGAATGTTTATCGGACGCGGCCCTGTGGCAGGTCGGGGCGCGCGTGCGTCGCCCCTGTGGATCGGTTCCTCCCTCTCCCGGTACTCCGGGAGAGGGTTGGGGTGAGGGATCACCGCGCGGCGGCCCCTTTCAGTTCATCTTCCGACCACAGGGCCCAGCCGGAGGAAGCCAGATTGCTAACCTTGGCGGAATTAATTGCACCGCCTGAACGTCTCTTTTACACTTCCTTCACGCCTCGGCCGGCCTCGCGGAACGCGGGCGGAGCGGGCACGTCAGACACACAGGAGTTGTTTCATGGCACAGGGAGCCACGTTGGATTACGCGGGGCGTTCACCCAAGCCGCCGCTCGCGGTGGGCGTTCGGTGGCGGCTGTCAGTCATGATGTTCCTGCAGTTCGCGGTCTGGGGCGGGTACTTCGTCGTCTGGAACGTCTACCTGGAAAAGCTCGGGTTTAGGGGAACGCAGATCGGAAGCCTTTACGGGACGATGGCACTGGGCGCAATCGTCGCGATGATGGTGGCCGGCCAGTTGGCCGATCGCGTGATGGCCAGCGAATACCTGATGGCGATTTTTCACCTCGCCGGGGCGGGCCTGCTCTACGCGATGTCGCAGATCCACGACTACAACACGCTCTGGTGGGTCTCGCTTGCGTTCGCGCTGGTCTATAACCCGACGCTGGCCATCGCCAATTCGATTTCATTCGCGAACATCCCCGACGCCACGCGCGACTTCCCGACCCTGCGCGTGCTGGGCACAATGGGCTGGATCGCGGCGTCGATGTCGGTCGACTGGGTGCTGGGCCGCGGCGCGGACGCGACCAACAGGCCGCTGATCATGAGCGCGATCCTCTCGGCCGTGCTCGGGGTATTCAGTCTCGCGCTGCCTCACACGCCGCCTTCAGGGAAGAAGTCCGGGGCGCTGCCATTTCTCCGCGCGTTCAAGCTCGTCGCGGATCCGGGATTCGGAGTCTTCTTCGGGATCAGCTTCGTCATCACGATCGCATTGGCGTTCTACTACGGCTTCGCGTCGGTCTTCCTGAAGGACATCCACATCAAGGCGGTGGCCACGACCATGAGCCTCGGCCAGTGGTCGGAGCTCGGCTTCCTGTTGGCGCTGCCGTTTGCGCTCAAACGGCTCGGCATGAAGTGGGTGCTGGGGGTCGGCATGGCAGCCTGGGCGGTGCGATACGGGCTGTTCGCCCTCGGCCACCCGTTGGTGCTTGTGTTGATCGGCGTCGCGATGCACGGCGTCTGCTTCGATTTCTTCCTGGCCGCCGGGTTTATTCACACCGACAACAAGGCGCCGGCATCCATCCGGGCATCGGCCCAATCCCTGTTCAGTTTCCTCGTCTATGGCGTCGGGATGTGGCTCGGCAACGAGATTTCCGGCCGCGTTGTCGATTTGTTCACCGTGGACAAGATCACCAACTGGCGGCACGTGTGGGCCGTCCCTGCAGTCGGTGCGGCGGTGTGCCTCGTGCTGTTCCTGGCCCTCTGGCGCGACAAGCCGGGCAAGCTGGAGGACGAGCCGACCGACGCCGCAATCGAAACGGCAGCCGCCATCGCACCCGAGGCGTAAGAGCGGGTCACGCCGCCCACATGTGCGGGAACTTTTCGACGAGTCGTGCTTCTGAATGGTGGGAGGATCACGATGACCCTGCGCTCTTCGACTGCGGCGGCGTTGGTGTTGCTCATGGTTTTTGCCGGTTCGGCGGTGTTGGGGCAGCCCGACCCGGCCGCCGCGCCGCCGGCCACGCGGCCGGCGGGCGAATCGGACGTGCCGGTGAAGGAGGTCGTCCTCTTCTCCAGCGGCGTCGGGTATTTCGAGCACGCGGGAAGAGTGACCGGCAACGGCAGCACCGTCCTCCGCTTCAAGACCGACCAGATCAACGACATCCTCAAAAGCCTCCTGCTGGAAGACCTCGACGGCGGGCACGTCGGCACCGTCACCTACCCCAGCCAGGCGCCGCTGGCCAAGACGCTTAAGAGCTTCGAGGTGGACATCACCAGCAACCCGCCGCTGCCGGAGTTGCTCAACCAGCTCCGTGGCGCGCGGCTGTCGGTCATCACCAACAAGGGGCCGATCGACGGGACGATCCTCGGCGTCGAGAAAAAACAGAAGCAGGTGAACGACAAGGAGGCGATCGACGTTTACGTCCTGAACCTGCGGAGCGGCCGCACGATCCGGCCGATCCCGCTCGACGACGTCCAGAGCATCGAGATGGACGACGCGAAGCTGAACGCCGAGCTGGACGCGGCCCTCGCCGCCGTCGCGCAGGCCAGGGACATGGACAAGAAGCCAGTCGAGATTCACTTCAACGGCCAGGGCGAGCGGCGGGTGAGATTAGGCTACGTCGTCGAGACGCCCGTCTGGAAGACCAGCTACCGCCTCGTGCTGGAGAAACCGAAGGGCGCCGCGAATGGCAAGCCGCAGCCCGGCGGCGCGAAGCTGCAGGGATGGGCGATCGTCGAGAACCAGACCGATAACGACTGGACCGACGTGCAGCTCTCGCTCGTGAGCGGCCGGCCGATCTCGTTCATCGAGGACCTCTACCACTCCCTCTACATCCCGCGCCCGTTCGTGCAGCCGCAGCTTTACGCGAGTCTGATGCCGCAGACGTATCAGAACGGCATCACGAAGGAGGACATGGACCGCTTGAGGCAGCAGGCGGCGGAGAACAATGCCAATCAGCAGCAGATGGCCCAGAACCGGCCCGCCGCCGGGGCGGTGACGGGAGGCGTGTCGAACACGCTCTTTGCCGGCGGCCAGAACGCCGGGCCAGCGACCCCGATTGATCCGACGCTCTCCGTCGTTTCCGCAGCGTCGGCGTCTGGCCTGGGCGAGTTATTTCAATACACCGTCGGCAACGTCACCATCGGCCGCCAGCAGTCGGCGATGATCCCGATCGTCACCGACGAGATCGACGCGACGAAGGTCTCGATCTACAACCAGAACGTCCTGGCCGACCACCCGCTCAACGGCGTCCGCTTCAAGAACACAACCCGCAAGCACCTGCTGCAAGGCCCGGTGACGGTGATCGAGGCCCGGTCGTACGCCGGCGACGCCCAGATCGACGACGTCCCGCCGGGCCAGCAGCGGCTGCTCAGTTACGGCATCGACCTCAAGGTCCTCGTCGAGCGCAACGACGAACCCGTCGCCAACACCATTCAGTCGGCCAAATTGAACAAGGGCGTGCTGGAACTGGCATGGAAGGACGTCACGCAGACCGAGTACTTGATCAAGAACCGCGGGGAGGCCGACAAGACGATCGTCGTCGAATACCCGCGCGAGGAGGGATGGAAGCTGGACGAGCCCGCGGCGGCGGACGAGACGACGCCGTCGGTCTACCGTTTCGACCGGCCCGTCGCGGCCGGCAAGTTGATCAAGATGCCCATCCGCATCGAATCGACGCGCGAGGAGCGCGTCGAGCTGCTCCCGCTCGATCCCGGCAAGCTCGAACTCTACCTCAAGCTCGATCACGTGCCCGCCAAGGTCCATGACGCGCTGGCTCAAGTGATCGACGCCAAGCAGGCCATGGCCGCCACCGAACGGCAGATCGCGGAGAAAACCAAGCAGATCGCCGACGTCACCGCCGAACAGAGCCGCATTCGCGAGAACATGAAGGCCGTCTCCCAGAGCACGGATTACTACAACCGCCTGGTGAAGAAACTCGACGAGCAGGAAACGCAGATCGAAGGATGGCAAAAGGAACTTGACGGCCTGCGCAAGCAAGCCGAGTCGCAGCGCAAGGACCTTGAGTCAAAGGTGGGGAAGTTGACGATCGGGTGAGTTGGAATGGCAAACGCGTCTGACGAACCGTCCTACACCTTCATTGCTTCCAACAACCGGTTCCGCGCGTCGATCGGCTGAAGTCGGAGCCGCGCGTCGAGGACGCCGATGCCTTGCAGCCACGTCTCGAACTCGGGCGCGGGCCGGAGGTTCAGCAGTTGGCGGATGAATTGCGCGTCGTGAAAGCTGGTCGATTGATACCCGAGCATGATGTCGTCCGCGCCGGGGACGCCCATGATGTAAGTGCACCCCGCGGCCGCCAGCATCGTCAGCAGCGTGTCGGCGTCGTTCTGGTCGGCCTCGGCGTGGTTGGTGTAGCAGACGTCGCACCCCATCGGCAGGCCGAGCAGCTTGCCGCAGAAATGGTCTTCGAGCCCCGCGCGGAGGATCTGCTTTCCGTCGTACAAATACTCGGGCCCGATGAAGCCGACGACGGTGTTGACCAGCAGGGGGTGAAAGTACCGGGCGACAGCGTACGCGCGGGCCTCGCAGGTTTGCTGGTCGACACCGTGGTGTGCGTCGGCCGAGAGGCATGAGCCCTGGCCGGTCTCGAAGTACATCACGTTATCGCCCAGCGGGCCGCGATTGAGGGAGAGCGCCGCATCCCGCGCTTCGGTCAGGAGCTTCAGCGAGATGCCGAAACTGGCGTTCGCTTTCTCGGTCCCGGCGACGGACTGGAACACCAGATCGACCGGCGCCCCGGCAGCGATCGCGTCGATCTGAGTCGTGACGTGTGACAGTACGCATCCTTGAGTCGGGATCCGGTATTCCGTGATCAGCCGGTCGAGTAAATCGAGCAGCCCGCGTACGACGGCCGGGCTGTCGCTCGCGGGATTGATGCCGACGACGGCGTCGCCGCAACCGTAGAGGAGCCCGTCGAGGATCGAGGCGGCGATGCCCTTTGGGTCGTCCGTTGGATGGTTCGGTTGCAGCCGGACCGAGAACCTGCCCGGCAGCCCAATCGTATTGCGGAACCGGGTGACGACCCGGCACTTGGAGGCGGCCAGGACGAGGTCCTGGTTCCGCATGATCTTACTGACTGCCGCGACCATCTCCGGCGTCAAACCCGGCGCCAGCGGCGCGAGCGTGTCGCTCGTCGTCTCGTACCGCAGGAGCCACTCGCGGAATTGGCCGACCGTCAGATCGACGAGGGGTTGGAACGCGTCGCGGTTATGCGTATCGAGAATGAGCCGGGTGACTTCGTCCTGCTCACGTGGGATGAGTGGTTCTTCCAGAAACCTGGTCAGCGGTACGTCCGCGAGGACGCACTGGGCCGCCGCCCGTTCGCGCGCGTCGTCGGCCGCGATGCCCGCCAGGCAGTCGCCCGACCGGAGCGGCGTCGCCTTGGCCATCAGATCCTTCAGGTCGCGGAACGCGTAGTGTCGACCCGCAACCGTGGCCGTGTAGCGACTCATGCGGGCCTCTCAGTTTGTACTGGCACGCGCCGTGTGCCCGTACACCCGTTACGCCAACTCCGACGCGAGCAAACCGTCCGCAAACGGCGACATACTCGCATCGGGCGATCGGCCCGTCCCGTCCGTCGCGCTTGAAAGTGTGACCGTGGAATGGGTTCCTGAAACGACCGCATTCGCGGCGGTCGTGCCGATCGAATCTGCCGGAGCGGTGACGAAACTTCCCGAGGGAACGAAACGAGTCGCCGTGCCGGCCGGCGGTGATAGGATTGCCGACGAAGCCGGCAGGCTACCGAACGCCAGTTGGATGCCTCCGGTGGTCGGCGCGGTCGACCCCCGAGCAAAATTGAACGCCAGGGAATAAAGCTCGGTGTTGCTGACGTCGCCCGGTGTGACGCCCGGCGTGCCGCCGTGCTTCAAGACCTCGATGTCGTAATGGCCGGCCGGCAGACCGGTCATGTACAACTCTTCGACGTTGTCCACCCCGCTGATGCTCTGGGCCACCAGAGCGTGCGTGTCGACGTTGTAGAGATTCAGGTCGAGGTTGTTGATTGTGGATTGGTTGAACTGCCGGTTCCAAACCAGCGTGGCGGTGAGGGTCGAACTGCCGCTGACGGTAAACAGGTAATGGTTCACCGCATCGAGCTTCGGGCTGCTGGCGATCGCACCGAAATCCCAACCCGATGGCTTGTTGCTGAACAAGCCGTGAAGATTCAACGGCGCGTGCGTGCCGCCGAGCGGCGACCAGGTGGGGATGTCGAGCAGGGCCCGGCCGGCATCGAGTTCCTGGACGGCGTTGGCCGCGTCCACCGCGCCGGCCCCGTAGCGGGGGTCCAGCGGCATTGTTGGCGTATGCGTCCAACCGGCGGGCTTGTCGGCGCCGTTCAGGAGCAGGGCCTTGATCGTCCGCTCGTCGCTCGCGCCAAAACCGCTCCACCAGGGCAGGTCCTGATGCGTGGCCTGGAGCAGCACGGCCGCCGCTGCAGCGACCTGCGGGGCCGTGAAGCTCGTCGCACTGCCCGGCGCGGAGATGTCGGGCTTTGAGCGGCCGTCCGCCGTCGGGCCGACCGACACCGGAAAATCCGACGATCCGACCGAGATGTCGTTGTACGCGGTCGACGGGGAGTCGGGCATGCCGCCGTTGCCGGCGCTGGAAACGATGATCTTGTTGAAGCGCGCGATGTAGTTGTCATACGCCTGATCGGTGGCGGGATCTTCGATCGGCGTACCGTTCTGATCGGTGGCGACGAAGCTCTGGTTGATCACCTTCGCCGCGATCGGGGCCAATCCGTCAATGACGTTATTGATGAAATAATCGGCCTCGTAGTTGTCCACGTGGCTGACGCCGGGCGCGATGCTCGTGCCGTTGCCGTAGAAGATCTGTCCGACGGCGTCGGCGTGATAGGACTCGGCCCCGGCCGCGTTGGGCGGCGGCACGCCGGTAACGCTTCCCGCCGAGGACGTATACGTGAACAGGCTCGCCGGCTGGTTCACCGCCGACGGGTTCACCTCGAACTCGCCCGGCCCAACTTCGGCCTCCGCCTGGGCCACCGGAACCCCGCTCCCGTTCAACCCCGGCGGCAGTGAGAACAGGACTCTCGCTTCCAAATACTCCGGCAACAGACGTGCAGGGCGGTCGGGACGAACCGGCGTTCGACACGGCATTCGCATGCGGTCCTCCGCAGTTCTTCGGATTCACAGAAGGGCAGGCGCCCTCACGTGCGACCGCTATTTTCTAACAGAAAGTGATGATCGACGCACCCTCCGTTCCGGTGGCTTCGAAGCCTCGTCCTGCTACAATCCGCCGCGAAATGGCTTCTACGCTCGCAAACCAGTTGATCGACCCGCACACCGCCGATTTTCTGCACGAAGCGGAGGCATCGAAGTTCGATTTTCACTCGCTCAGCGTCAAGGCGGCCGGGGATGAAAAGCTGAAGGCCGCGGTCAACAACGCCGTCCTCCGGCAGCACACGGCGCGGCAGTTGCGGGTGCTGGAACTTCCTGATTCCGACAAGCTCCGGACGCTCGCCGGCCGGATCAAGCAGCACGCACTGGACAACCTCGACTATTATCTCGAACAGCTCAAAACGAACGTCGAGACGAACGGCGGGCACGTCCATTTTGCACTCGACGCCGACGACGCGCGGAAGGTCATCCTCGACATCGCCAAGGACCACGACGTCAAGCGGGTGATCAAGAGCAAATCGATGGTGAGCGAGGAGATCAGCCTCGCGCACGTGATGGAGGCGGCGGGGCTGGACGTGGTGGAGACCGACCTGGGCGAGTTCATCATCCAGATCAGCAAGGACCGCCCCTCGCACCTGGTGGCGCCGATCGTCCACAAGGACAAGGCCTCGATTGCGAAGTTGTTCAGCGAGTACTTCGGCACCCCCTACAACGACGACCCCAACGCGCTGACGTTGCAGGCCCGCGCCTTTCTGCGCGACAAGTTCCGCAAGGCGGACCTGGGCCTCACCGGCGGCAACTTCCTGTGCGCCGAGACGGGCCTGGTCTGCAGCGTCGAGAACGAGGGGAACCAGCGGCAGAGTTGCACCACGCCGCGGGTGCTGATCGCGCTGGTGGGCATCGAGAAGATCGTGCCGCGGATGGTGGACCTGGCGGTGATGCTCAAGCTGCTGACCCGCAGCGCGACCGGCGCGCCGATTACGATCTACACCAATCTCTACGGCGGGCCGCGGAGCTTCGGCGAGAAGGACGGGCCGCAGGAATTCCACCTCGTGCTCGTTGACAACGGGCGCACTGAGATCCTCGGCAGCGATTACCGCGAAACGCTCCGGTGCATCCGTTGCGGGGCGTGCCTCAACGCCTGCCCGATCTACCGCAAGATCGGCGGGCACGCCTACGGCAGCGTCTACCCCGGGCCGATCGGCGCGCTGATTACGCCGCTGTTTCAGGGGCTCAAGAAGTTCAAGGACCTGCCGCAGGCGTCGAGCTTGTGCGGGGCCTGTTACGAGGCGTGCCCGGTCAAGATCAACATCCCCAAGTATCTGATCGAAATGCGGCGAGACATCGTCCGCACACACCTGAACGGCCGGATCGAGCGGTTCGTCTATCGCATGTGGGCGCGGAGCCTGCGATCGCCCTTCATGTACGCGCTGACCAGCGCCCTGCAGAAGTGGGAGTTCCGCCGCCGGGCGAAAAAGACGGGCTGGGTCGAGAAGCTCCCCAAGGTTGCCGCCGGCTGGACCCAAATCCGCGACATGCCCGCCCCGGCGAGGACGACGTTCCATCAACTGTGGAAGCACCGGGCGGCAGCGGCGAAGGACAGGTTGCATTAGGGTATTGTCGCGGCTGAGTAGAAAGCTCTTCTTGCTCCCTCTCCCTCCTGAGCGCTAGGGTGAGGTGCTATTGGCGCACCCCCGTGTCCGCCTTCTGCTGTAGGGGCAGGCCCCCGTGCCTGCCCTTTCGCCTCAGGACAGAAGAGGGCAGAGACAGGGCTCTGCCCCTACATCACGGAAAAGGGCAGCGACAGAGCCCTGCCCCTACATGAAAGACGGAGGCCAGGCACGGGGGCCTGCCCCTACAGGAATGAACACCGACTCCGCCACCGTATTGATGGATCGCGTCCGCCGGGCGCTGGGCCGGCAGACGTCGCTCGCGGCGCCGCCGATTCCGCCGGCGATCGACGAGCCGATCGCCCGGCTGGTTTACAGCAACATCGGGCTCGGCGAACTGTTCCAGAAGCGCGCGACGGAGATGAAGATGCTCGTCGAGCCGGTGCGGATCGACGAATTGCTGGCAAGGCTCGCGGGCTTCCTTCGCGAGCAGAAATCGACGAAGGTGATGCTCTCGGCGACGCCGCTGATCAACCAGCTCGACGCGGTGAAGTATCTGAACGACAACGGGGTTGAGGCCCGCTCGTGGCGGGACATGACCGCCGACGAGGCGTACGACTACGACGCGGGCGTGACGGAGGTCGATTACGCGGTCGCCGAGACCGGGACACTGGCGATCCGCCACCGTCCCGAGCACGGGCGGCTGCTCTCGCTGGTTCCGTTCGTCCACGTCGCGATCGTCCAGCCCAAGGACTTCGTCGGCGACCTGATCGACCTGTTCGAAGCCCTCGCCAAGGACGGTACCGGCAGCGGCGTCACCCTGATCAGCGGCCCCTCCAAGACCGCCGACATCGAAATGAACACCGTCACCGGCGTCCACGGGCCGAACATCGTGAACGCGTTTCTGCTGTCGTGAGAGGAACAGCGCCGCCAAGACGCCAAGACGCCAAGGACGCCAAGAAGAGAAGAGGAGGAGAATGCAAAATGCAAAACATGCAATGCAAAATGCAAAACCGGGGAGAGCGTGCTCCGGTCCTTTCATTTTGAGTTTTGCATTTGCCGTTTTGCATTTTGCATTCTGTCTTTCTCCCTTCGTGGCGCCCTTGGCGTCTTGGCGGCGCTGTTTTTACGGTTTTTCAATTCGGCACGGGACCAGCTTCACCGGCCCGATGAGGCCCGAAGGCAGCGGTTCCCACGAGGACGCGTCGAACGCCTTGTACTTGAGCGTCACGATGTTCGCGTCGTAGAAGGCCTTCCACGGTACCTTCCGCCGGTCCATGTCGGCGATGCGGTTGGTCGCGAGGTTGGTCACTTCCAGTTCCAGGACGTTTTCACCCCCGCGAAGGAAGGAGCCCAGCGGCCCACGGTACGGCGGGTACCAGAGCGTGCCGAGGTTCCGCCCGTTCAGCTTGACGCGGACCGTCTCGTGGACTTCGCCCAAATCGAGCAGCCAATCAGAGGCATCTCCTGCCGGCGTCGTGAACCGGAGTGTGTATTGAGCAGTTCCGGAAAAGCTCTTCGCCTCCGGGTCGGGAAGTTCGGTCCACGAGGTCAGCTTGTCGAGCTTCGCATCGCTCGGCAGTTTCGGGCCGCCTTCGAGGAAGTGAAGCTCCCACGAGCCGGTCAAAGGCTGCGGGTCGCCGGCCGGCGCGAGATAGGTCCATGGGATCCCATGGAGGGCTTCATTCGCGAACGGCCGGACGATCATCGTCTGACCGGGATCGAGTTGAACGTACACTTCCGATCCAGGTTCCTTCGTCCGGACCGCGGCAACGCTGCTGTGGCCGGAATCGGGGTCGAACAGCATCGCCGATGCGGCGGGGACTGCCAACGGCAACCACCCGTCGATCCGATCGGCCGAGCGGTTCACGATCAGGTAATGCGCCCCGTCCGCGTCGCGCCGGCGGATAAACTGCACGCCACGATCTGTCATCGCCTCGCGACGCACGTGGGCGGCCGTGAGCAGGGCATCGAGATCGTTGCCGAGCAGCATCCGCCCCTTGCCTGCGCTCGCCCGGCGTACCCGCGGCGTTTCTGGAATTGCGCGAGCAAGTCCGGCGTCCGGTCGGCGCGAAAGGCTTCGAACGAGTCGTTGAAGAACGCGCCGACGCCGTGCGAGTCGGGGCCGAATGCCTGGCTGAAGCGCTCGAGGTAGTGGTGCATCGCCTCGGCACTGAATGGGTCGAGCACGAATCCTTCGCCGCCGGGCCCGGCCCGCTTCACCTTCTGGCGGGTGGGCTTTTCCGCGAGAGCGTACGCTTTCCAATCGCCCGCCGGCACGTCCCACGTGAGCTGGCCGGACGCATCGAGTTTGTCGGTCAGGTCAACCTTCTTTCCGTCCGGGCCGAACGCCATCAGCACGAGCGGCTTCGTCTTGAACTTCTGCTTGAGCGGATGTCCGCCCGGCGCGGGGATCGCCTGGGCAACAACGCGCTGGGCGGCGTCTTGGGGCCCCCTGCGCAGCGGTCGGGCCGAAGGCCCACCCGTCCCGTTCGGCAAGTCGTCAACTTATCCCACCGGATTTGCGATGCCCGTCAACCGGGTTTCCCCACGAATCACCCGGTTGATCGCCGCTTCCAACTCGGAAAGATTGACCGGTTTGGTCAGGTGCTCGGAGAATCCCGCCGCCCGGCTGCGCTCGACGTCTTCTTCCATTCCGTACCCGCTGAGGGCGATCCCTCGGACCTGGGTTTTGGCGGCCAGTTGCCGCATCAGGTCCAGGCCGCTCCCGTCCGGCAGGCCGATGTCGCTGATCATGATCGGGTACGTGCCACTCGACGCCGCACGCTGTGCGTCGGCTACCGTGTTGACGGCGTGAACGTTGTATCCCCGTCGGTGGAGCAGCCGCTGCATGAGGGTGGCGGTGTCGACGTGGTCTTCAACCAGGAGGATCCGGTGCGCCGCACGCTGCTCGGCGGTCGGGCCGGCCGGCGCTTCCAGGTCCGCCTGCGGCAGTGGGATCGTGACCGGGAATTCGATGCGGAACAGCGCGCCCTGGCCGGGTCCGGCGCTCTGGGCGGCGATCGACCCGCCGTGCAGTTCGACCAGCGCCCGGCAGATCGCCAGCCCCAACCCCAGCCCGCCGAACTGGCGGGTGATCGACCGGCCGGTCTGCTCGAACGCGTTGAAGATCCGCGGCAGCGCCTCGGGCCGGATGCCGATGCCGGTGTCCAGCACCTCGACCAGGACCCGGCCGTCGGGCGTGTTGCCGGTGCGGATGTCGATCCGCCCGCCGGGCGGGGTGAATTTCACGGCGTTCTTGATCAGGTTCCACAGCACCTGCTGCACCCGGGCCGGGTCGCCCCAGATGTGAAACGACGTGGCGGCGGTGTCGGCCGCGACGGTCAGGCTCTTCTCGTGGATGTCGGCGGCGCAGCAGCAGCGCACCGCGTGCTGGATCTGCTCGTGCAGGTCCACGACTTCCTTCCGCAGCTCGAGCTTGCCGCGGGTGATGCGGGTGAGGTCGAGCAGGTCGTCGATCAGCCGGGCTTCCAGCTCGATATTGCGCTTGAGGATGGCGACCAGATCATGGGCCTTGTCGGGCAGGTTCTCTTCTTGTTCCATCGCGCCCAAGCCGAGCAGGACGGCGGTGAGCGGCGTGCGCAGCTCGTGCGAGAGGACGGCCAGGAACTGGTCCTTGGCGCGGTTCTCGGCCACCGCCTCGGCCCGGGCCGCCTGTTCCATGAACAGCCGGATCCGTTGCTGCTCGGCCTTCTTCTGCTGGATCGAGTACCGGATCGCCCGCTCCAGCAGGCTGGCCGAGAGGTTCGCCTTGTTGAGGAAGTCGGCCGCCCCGGCGTTCATCGCCGCCACGTCGATCTCGCGATCGCCCTGGCCGGTGAGCAGGATGATCGGCGCGCCGACGCCGCGCTCGCTGGCGGCGGCGATGAACTCGACGCCGTCCCGCGTCCCAAGTTGATAGTCCACCAGGCAGACGTCGTATCCCGCGGCCGCAAGGCGATTCAGCGCCTGGTCGTAGTCGGCCACCCAGTCGAGCTCGTACCCGTCCGGATTGACATCGCGCAGGAGTTGCCGCGTGAGGACCATGTCGTCCTCATCGTCTTCGACCAGCAACACTCGGATCGGCGTCTGATTCACCGACTCGCCTCCTTCGCCGCGCCGTTGCCGTGCGGCGGGAGTTCGACGATCTCAAACCAATATCGCCCCAGTCCGCGCATCACGCTGACCAGCCCGTCAAACGTCACCGGCTTGGTGATGAAGCTGTTCACCCCCAGATCATAGGTGCGGTAGATGTCTTCCTCCGCCTTGCTGGTGGTGAGGACGACGATCGGGATGCTGCGCAGGGCCGGGTCGCCCTTGATCTCGCGGAGGGCCTCGCGGCCGTCCTTGCGGGGCATGTTCAGGTCGAGCAGGATCAACCCCGGCCACGGGGCGCTTTCGGGCGCGGCGAAGCGGCCCTCGCGGCGCAGATACGCCATCAATTGCTCGCCGTCCTCGACGAATCGCAGGTCGTTAGCCAGCCGGCTTTCGGCCAACGCGTCGCGGGTGAGCATCCGGTCGTCGGCGTCGTCGTCGGCCAGCAGGATGGTGATTGGCTTGGGGTTATCCGGCATTGGCATTTTCTCCGGCGTTTTCGGTGCCCACGTGATGCAACGGCAGCGTTACGATAAACGTGGCCCCTCCGTCCGGTTCGCTCCGCGCGGTGATGGACCCGCCGTGCCGCTCGGCAATTTTCCGACAGACCGCCAGCCCGATTCCGGTTCCCTCGTATTCGTGCCTGCCGTGCAGGCGCTGGAAGACGTTGAAGATACGGTCCAGGTATTTCTCGTCAAATCCGATCCCGTTGTCTGCGACACAGATCCGGCACATGCCGTCGTCCCCGGCCGGCTCGGCATACACCCTGACCCTGGGGGGGACATCGGGTTTGTGAAATTTCAGCGCGTTGGCGACGAGGTTCTGCAAAACCTGCCGCATCTGCGTTGGGTCGGCCTCGATCGACGGCAGCGGACCAGTTTCAACTCGGCCGCCGGCGTGTTCGATCCGCGACTCCAGGTCGCTCAGCACGTCGGCGAGCACGCCGATCAGATCCACCGGGACGAACGGCTGGGCCTTGGTCGTTACCCGGGCGAACTCAAGCAGGTCGGTGATCAGCCGCTGCATTCGCCCGGCCGCGTTGAGCATTCGCACCAGATAATCGCGGCCTTGGTCGCCCAACGCCGCGCCGGCCGTCCGTTCGAGGCGGTCGCCGAACGCCTGGATCTTGCGGAGCGGCTCCTGCAGGTCATGGGAGGCGACGGAGGCGAAGTCCTCCAACTCGCGGTTGCTTGCCTGCAGCAATTGGTTGGCCGTTTGGAGTTCCCGGGTCCGCTCGTCCACCAACTGTTCCAGTTCGTGCTTCGAGCGGCGCAACGTTTCCTCGGCCCATTTGCGCTGGGTGATATCGAGGCATACGCCGATCATTCGCTGCGGTTTGCCGGTCACGTCGGAAAACATCTTTCCGCGGCCTTCGATCCATCGGACGGAGCCGTCGGGCAACCGCACGCGATATTCCATGCGGTGGTCGGCCCGATCGTCCCGCGTGCGCCGGATCTGCTCGGCAACGATCTCGCGGTCGTCCGGGTGGATCGATTGGAGAAACGCTTCGATCGTTCCGTCGAACGCGCCGGGCGCGAGGCCATGCATCTCCTCCAGTGCCGGAGACAGGTCGAACAGATCACGCCCGGCCGTCCACTCCCAGATTCCCATCCGCCCGGCGTCAAGCGCCATCCGCAGCCGCTGCTCGCTTTCGGCCAGCGCGTCGGCCAGCCCGTGGGTGATTTCCGTTTGTCGCTCGAATCGCCTCCGGGCCTCCCGCAACTCGTCGGCGAGCTTGGCGTTCGCCGCGCGCAGTTCATCCGCACCCCCGTTGAGCGACACGGTTTCACCGGCGGAAATCGGATTTCGATTCACACGGTCCGCGGACAATCGGGCCCTCGTTGTGAGTGTGAGCCGCACGACTCTCATCGTCGTACGGATCTGCACTCAATTTAGGCGCGCCGACCCGACCCGAACAATGGGGAAACCGACCTCGCCCTCACCCTCCCGGATAATTGCTGGCGCGAGGGGCATTTCACGAATCAATCCGTATAATCCGCGCCCTTTCGAGGGCTCGCGATCGATGCAGGTTCTCTACGTTCACCAGAACTTCCCCGCCCAATTCGGCCACGTTGCTTCGCATTTGGTGCGCTCGCTGGGGTGGAAGTGCTGGTTTGTCAGCGAGACGCCCGCGGGCGACGTGGGCGGCGTCGAGAAGATCCAGTACGCCCGCACGGGCGGCGCGACCCAGCAGACGCATTTTTGCTCCCGTACCTTCGAGAACGCCGTCTTCAACTGCGATGGCGTCTTCGCCGCCCTCAAGGCCCGGCCGGATGTCAAGCCGGACTTGATCGTCGGCCATAGCGGCTTCGGCAGCACCCTCTTCCTCCGCGACCTCTACCCCGATGTGCCGATCATCAACCTGTTCGAGTACTTCTATCGCCCGGGGCATCCGGAAAGCGACATGGGCTATCGCAAGGATTTGGGCTGGGCGCTGCCCGAGATTTACTTCCGCCGGGCGCGGTGCCGGAACGCGATGATCCTGCTCGACCTGGAGAACTGTGCGGCCGGTTACACGCCGACCGAATTCCAGCGGTCTACCTTGCCGGACGCGTATCAGGACAAACTGCAAGTCATCTTCGATGGCATCGAGCGCTCGTGTTATCACGGGCATGACGAGTCGCTCCGCCCGCCCATCGGGCAGCGCGGCACGCGCCAGGTCGCCGGCGTCTCTGTTCCGGCGTCGACGCGCGTCGTGACCTACGTCAGCCGCGGCTTCGAGTCGATGCGTGGGTTTGACCTGTTCATGCATTCGGCCCAGTCAATCGCCCGCGAGCTCCCGGACGTCCTGTTCTTCGTCGTCGGCACCGACCGGATCGCCTACGGCGGGGACGAGGCGTTCCTTCCCAAGGGCGTTTCCTTCAAGGATTGGGTGCTGTCGCGCGAGGAATATGACCTGGCGCGGATCCGGTTCCTGGGCAACCTGCCGCCGGTCGAACTCGGGCAACTCCTGGCGGCCACCGATCTGCACGTCTATCTCACCGTGCCGTTCGTGCTGTCGTGGAGCATGATGGACGCGATGAGCTGCGGGGCGGTCGTGCTCGGGTCCGATACGGCGCCAGTCCGCGAGATGATCCGGGACGGGGAGAACGGGCTGCTCGTCGATCTGTTCGACATCGACGAGATCGCCCGCACGGCGGTCGACGTCCTGCGCGACCCGGCCGCCTATCGCCCGCTGGGCCGGGCGGCCGAGCGGATGATCGCCGAACGCTACAGCGTCGAGGCCGTGCTGCCGCGCATGGTCGAACTCTACGAGCAGGTGGCCAACGCCTCCCCGGCAGTATGAACCGGGCAACGCTTCCCGTAAAATCCGCTCCCCAACCCTCTCCCGGTGTACCGGGAGAGGGAGTGCCCGGGCCATCGGATGGCAAATGGAGATCACGCGTGGCAGTGACATTGAAGGAGTTGGCGGCGGCGATCGGGGCGGAACTGGTCTGCGACCCGAGCGTGCCCATCACCGGCGTCAACACGCTCGAGGACGCCGAGCCGGGGCAGGTGACGTTCCTGGCCAATCCCAAATATCTCAAGCAGGTTGAGGGGACGCGGGCGTCGGCGGTCATCGTCGCCCCCTCGGTCAACGTGAACCACGTCGCGATCCTGAAGGCCAAGGACCCGTACTACGCCTTCGCCCAAGCCGTCCTGCGGATCCACGGCACGCGGAAGCACTGCTTCACTGGCATTCACCCCCGGGCCAGCGTCGATCCCAGCGCCACTGTCGGCGAGGGGACGATCATCTATCCCGGCGTGTACGTCGGCGCGCGGGTCAGGATCGGCCGCGACTGCGTGCTGCACCCGAACGTCGTGATCTACGAGGACTGCGTCGTCGGCGACCGAGTCATCATCCATGCCAACACCGCGATCGGCCCCGACGGCTTCGGCTATGCCACCCACGAGGGCGTCCATCACAAGATCCCGCAGATCGGCAACGTGGTGATCGAGGACGACGTCGAGATCGGCACCAACTGCAGCATCGACCGGGCCGCCCTCGGCAGCACGGTGATCGGCAAGGGCTCGAAGCTCAACGACCTGATCGCGATCGGCCACAACACCAGGATGGGGACGCACTGCCTGATCGTCTCGCAGGTCGGGATCGCCGGCAGCTCGACGATCGGGCATCACGTGACCCTCGCCGGCCAGGTGGGCGTGGCGGGGCACATCGAGGTGGGGGACCACGTCACCGTCGGCGCCCAGGCCGGCGTCACCAACAGCGTGCCGGAGCAGTCCGTCCTGCTGGGCAGCCCGGCGATGCCGATCCGCCAGGCCCGGCGGGTCGCCGCCGTCTTCGTCCAGCTCCCCGAACTCCAGGAACGGGTCAAAAAGTTGGAGCAGTCCGTTGAAGAACTGTCAAAAGACGACGACGACGCCGCCTGATGCCGATAACCCTTTGACGATGCAGAAGCGCTTCCTCCTCCTCGCCGTGGCGATCGTCGCGGTGTTGTCACTCGCGACACCCGCGCGGGTCCACGCGCAGTCCAGTCCGGCCCTGTTGCTCAAGCCCTGGGAGGCCGCCGGGGCGGCCGAAACGCTGACCGAAGGGATGATCGCACAGCAGGGGCACGTCCAGAGCAACGGGAACCACTTCCAATTCTCGGACGTCGAGTCCGACGGCCGGTTCCGGCTTTTCCCCGGCAAAGAAGCCAGCCCGCGGTTCGGGTACGACGTTACGTTCATCAACGCGAATACGTCGCAGCCGAACTTCCCGCACCAGCTCCTGGACAGCTCGGTCGGCTTCGGCTCGTTCCTGGGCATTTCCAACGGCTGGGTGTTCGGCGCGCAGGCGGGGATTGGCTATGCCGGGAGCAGCCCGTTCGGGGAAGGGCGGGGATGGTACGCCCGTGGGTCGTTCATCGTCGCCAAGAAGTTCGACGAGCAGAACGCGCTGGGCGTCGGCCTCGATTACGACGGCCACCGCAGCTATCTCCCGGACACGCCGCTGCCCGGGTTCGCGTTCAGTCACACCTTCGACCCGCACTGGGACATGGTGATCGGCGCGCCGCTGAGTTCCATTATTTGGAAGCCCAACGATCAGTGGCGGTTCTACCTCGATTGGCTGCTGCTGAGCGATTTGGATTTCAACGTCGTCTATAAGGTCACGAAGCAGTTTGACCTGTTCGCCTCGTTCGAAACCCGACGGGACCAGTTTTGGATCCACGAGCTGGGCGATCACAACCGGCTGCTGTATCTGCAGCGCCGCGTCGAGGGCGGCCTCTCGTGGGAGCCGAAGAAAGACCTCCGCTTCACCGCCGTGATCGGCTACGCCTTCTCGACCGACTTCCGCTTCGGCTGGGACTATCGCCAGACGAGCCCGTACCTGTACGCCAGTAACGAGCCGTACATCCGGTTCGGGATGGACTTCAAGTTTTGACTGGAGCTACGAGGGCCGCGTCGTCGGCAGGGCGGGAATCCCTGACCTGAACGGGGCGTTGGGAAGGCTTAGTCGCGCGGGGGCGTTGGGCGGGGAGGCCGGCCAGTCGATGTCCCTGTCGGCGGGTCGCGTCGCGGGCGGGTGAAGCTGCTTGCGGAGCTGGTCGACCGCTTCAACCCGGGCCGTTTCGGCGGTGGTTGGATCCAGTGCAATGGAATGCCCCAGCACGCGGGGGAGCCGGTCGGCGGCTAGCGTTCGGACGGTTTCATCGCCACAGTACTGGCAGTCGAGCAGGAAGTCGGCGTTCCATTCCAGTCGCTTGGCCTCAAGGATTGCGACCCGCCGGAACCGCGAGATCACTTCGTCGAGCCGGACGTTCTGCTCGAGCGTCAGGCCCTGGCGATCCAATCGAACAATGGCCGAGGCGCCATCCCGACCCAAGTCAGCCAGGTGGTCGGCGGCGGCGTTGCGAACCTTCGATTGCGGGTCGTTCAATTGGGGCAGAAGGCGGGCAACCTTGTCCGAGATCTCTTTGCTCACCGGCCAGTCGCCCGCCAGCACCTGCCATGCGGTGTTCGCATCGGGCGCGAAGATCACGTCCTGGCCCAGCTTGTGGAAAATTGGGCGGAGATACTGCTCGACCTCGGACGGGTGCCGCTGGCGGAGCGTGACGAAGTCGCGCTCGGTGCAGTTCTCGCTGCCCATCGTCCGGTCGTTGGCGGTATCGTTGGAAAAGATCAGCACCCGGGCCATGCCCGGCCCCTGGCGGTAGAAGACGCGCAGGAAGCTGTGCGACGTCTGCTCGGTGTGCTCGATCGACAGCTCGTCCCCCCGGCCCCCGCCGGCCGGCTGCCATTGCATGTGAAGCTGGCAGTACGTCTCCGGGTCGGGGTATTCCTCCAGCTTGAACTCGAACTGCCGGGCCGCGGGGTTGTTGGCGACGTACTGGACGTAAATCACCGCGACCGGCGAGAGCAAGCCGTCGATCTTCGCCTTCCGTCCTTCAAAATCCGGCCACGGCGCCAGCGGCGTGTGAAACGCAAGCTGCCCGTGCTCCACCCGCAACTGCAGCAGGTCCGTCATCCGATGCTTCTCGAGCGGCGGCAGCGATTCGACGGTCTGCAGATAGTGCGCGCGTTGCCGTGCCAGCACCCCTCGCCGTTCCATGTCTGCTCCGAACGCCGGCAGCGCCATGCACGCCAAGCCGAGGACTATCGAGCAGGCGCGACAGAGCCGGTTCCGCGGAAACATAGGCGTATTGTACTGTTGCCAGGGCAATCGGGCGACCTGTGAGAAAGGGGGGGGAAGTTGCAATGCCCCCCAACAAAGGACAGGGCGGAAAGGCTCGCGCCTTCCCGCCCCGTCTGCCTGATGCCAGTGAACGAATTCACGCCTTCGGCGGTTCCTTGGCCTTGAGCCACGGCATCATTTTGCGGAGGCGGCGGCCGACGACTTCGACCGGGTGGCTGTTGTCGGCCTCGTAGAGCCGTTTGAAGTTCTTCAGGCCGCCCTCGTACTCGGCCCGCCACTCGCGGGCGAACTGGCCGCTGGTGATCTCGGCGAGGATCCTTTTCATCTCGGCCTTGGTCTGCTCGGTGACGACGCGCGGGCCGCGGGTCAGGTCGCCGTACTCGGCGGTGTTGCTGATCGAGTACCTCATGTAGTCGAGCCCGCCCTGGTAGATCAGGTCGACGATGAGCTTCACCTCGTGGACGCACTCGAAATAGGCCATTTCCGGCGGGTAGCCGGCTTCAGTGAGGGTCTCGAAGCCCGCCTTGATGAGGGCCGAGAGCCCGCCGCACAGGACGGCCTGCTCGCCGAAGAGGTCGGTCTCGCACTCGTCCTTGAAGGTGGTCTCGATCACGCCCGACCGTGCGCCGCCGATGCCCCGCGCCCAGGCGAGGCCGATGTTGCGGGCGTTGCCGGTGGCGTTCTGGGCGACGGCCAGCAGGCACGGCACGCCGCCGCCGCGTTCGAACTCGCTGCGGACCAGATGGCCCGGTCCCTTGGGGGCCACCATCAGCACGTCCACGTCCTTCGGCGGGACGATCGTCTTGAAGTGGATGTTGAACCCGTGCGTGAAGCCCAGGGCCTTCCCGGCCTTCAGGTGCGGGGCGATGCTCTTGTTGTAAACCTCGGGCTGCACCTCATCCGGCAGGGTGATGATGATCAGGTCGGCGGCCTTGACGGCCTCCTCGACGCTGACCGGGTCAAACCCGTGCTCGATCGCGAGCCGCCCGTTGGGGCTGTCCTTGCGGTTGGCGACGATCACCTTGACGCCGCTGTCGCGGAGGTTCAGCGAGTGCGCGTGCCCCTGCGACCCGAAGCCGATGACGGCCACCGTCTTGCCCTTCAGGGCGTCGAGCGGGGCGTCCTTCTCGTAAAGCATGCTGAGCGGTTGAGCCATAAAACGGTCCTTGGTCTAAAACGAAGGGGCGGATGCTATCGGAGTGGCAATTTGGTCGCAAGAGGGCGGGGGCTGTTAAGAGGAGTCGAGGAGGTATCACTCCGGCGCCGACGCGCTTTACCCTCGCCCGGTACTCCGGGAAAGGGAGAAGAATCGAATCCACTTTAACTCATAGCGATGCGCTCAGCGCCGTCTTTACCCGGTCCAGCTCTTTTCGTATCGGCGGCAGCAGGGGGGTGCCGCCGTCGAGGAGGGCGCTGATGCGGGTCAGCAGGGCGCGGGCCTCGTCGCGGCCGTCGGGTTGGGACTGGAGGGCGTCGGCCAGGCCGACCATCGCTTCGATGTCGGCCGGGTTCTTGTCGATGGCCTGGCGGAAGTTGCGGATCGCCTCGGGGCGGTGACCGAGCTGGCCCTCAATGCGGGCGAGTGTGTCATAAAACGTCGAGGCGTCCGGCGCGGCAGCCACCGCCTCCTTCGCCAGCGACTGGGCGCGGGGGAGCTTGGCGGCGTCGCCTTCGAGCAGCAGCACGAAAGCGAGGTTGTTTTTTGCGCTGGAGTTGTCGGCATCGAGCTTGAGGAACTCGTCCCACGCGTGCTCCGCCTCGGGCAGGTTGCTCAGCGACTGCTGAACCAGCGCCCAGACCTCCCATGCCGCGGCGGGCACCGGTGGCTTGGCGACGATCGGCTGGAGCATGTCACGGGCGGCCTCGATCGCGGCAGTCGAATCGAACTGGAACCCGACCCGGTGCCACGCCTGCGCCAGTGCGATCTGCAGGCCGGGCGAATTGGCCGGCAGCAGCGGCGCCAATCGTTTGAGCCATTGCGTGGACGCGTTCACGCCCTTCGCGCCCGCGGTGGCCAATTCCAGCCAGACGCCGACCCATTGGGGCGACTTGGCGATGAGCGGTTGCAACCGCGCCGCCGCGTCATCGAATCGCCCAGCGGCCAGCAGCGCCCGGCAATAGAGCGGCGTCGTGGCCAGCCGCTGCAATTCGGGCGCGGCATCGGCCATGTAGGGCTCGAGCTGCTTGAGGGCGGAAGCCGGATCGGGGTCGCCTTGCATCAAGTACGTCCGTGCGATCGCCAGGTCTGGCTCCAGCGGGTTGCCCGCCGACGCCTGTCGCCAGCGATTGGCGGTGGCGCGGCCCGCGGCGAAGTCGCCGGCCGTGATCTGGATCTCCGTCAGCATTTTCAGCGGTGCCGGGTCGCCCGGGGCGAGTTCGACGGTCCGCGAGGCGACGTCGGTCGCATCCTTGTAACGCCGGGCTGCAAGATACCGTTTCACGACGATCTCCTGCAGCGGCAGGAATTCGGTGTACTGGTCGGCGAGCTGCCGCAGGTTCGCCAGCGTGTCCTGGGCCGACAGGTGGCGCGCCTGGGCGTCGGCCAGGGCCGCGACCGTGGCTTGCGCCGCAGGCTGGCGCGGGTCGTGCGAGAGCGTCAACAGCAGGGGAATCACGTCACGGCGGTCGAGCGTTCGCAGCCGGCCGATCTGCAATCGCATCGCCGTCAGCGCCGGTGCGTTCGGAATCGCCTGGAGCCCGGCGGCGGCGACCTTGTCCGCCTCATCGAGGTTCGCGTTCCGCAGGTGCAGGCCGGCCAATTCCCGCCAGGCCTGCTCGGAATTCGAATGGGTGCGAGTGGCTTCGGTCAGCGTCTTGGCCGCTTCGTCGGGGTTGCCTTCCTGCTCCTGCAGGTGCGCGCGGAGCAGGTCGGCCGACGCGTCGTCGAGCGTCATTTCCTTCAGTCGGGCAAGGCACTGGTCGGCCTTGTCGGCTCGGTGCGAGGCCGCAAAGAAGTCCGCCGCATGGACAAGGCCGGACGGGGCGGCGGCGGGATCGTCCAGGATCTTCTGGAACGCCTTCCGCGCGTCGTCCATGCGGCCGGCGCGGAGGCAGAGGTTCGCCAGCAGATCGTCCCGCTTCGAGCCCATCTGAGCGACTGCATCTGCGCTGGTCAGCAGCTTGATGCCGTCTTGGGGGCTGCCCAACTGGCCGAAGGTCGATGCGGCCCAGAGGCGCTGCTCCGCGGTCAGCGTCGGCCGGTGTGCGAGATCGGTGACCATGGCAAGCGCGCGGTCGCGCATGCCCTGCGAAGCCATCAAGACCACCAGTTGCGATGTCGTGCCGAAGTCGTCCGGTTGCAGGTCGTGGGCGGCGGTCAACTCGGACGTGGCCCGGCCGAGCGACTCGGGCTTGCCGAGCCGAAGCAGCGTCTGGGCGAGCAGGCGATGAACGTCGGCCAACTCCGGCGACGCCTGCACGATCTTCTGCAGGGCAGCGACGGACTGCTCCAACTCCTGCGGCGTCGCCTGGCCCGAAAGGCGGAACCGCGCCTCCTCTACCTGCCACGCTTGGGCGTCCGGGCCAGTGAGTGCCTTCACCCGCTCGATGGTTTTCTGCCAGAACGCCCGGTCGGCGAATCGGACTGGCGTGCTCAGCGCGGCGTACTGGACGCGGATGTTGTCGGGCTGCGCGGCGCAAGCCGCCTTCCACGTATTGAGCGCCTCAGGGTCACCTGTCGCGTCGCGGAAGCGGGCGTCAGACAGCAGCCACTGCGGGTCGGACGGATGCGACCGGCGGAGCGATTTCACCAGCTCCGCGGCCTCGTCCTTCTTGCCCGCGTTGTAAAGCGAGCGCGCACGTTCGTAAGCAATCGCGGCGGTCAGCCCGTGCGATTTCTCGGCCCCGTCCAGGATCTGCTGCTGCAGTCCGAGGTGCTCGTGCTGGTCGACGGCCAGAAGCTGACCGAACGTCGTTTCCGGCAGCGGTGTCGGAGCGGCCATGGCCGACTGAATCGCCGCGATCGCCTTCTCGCGTTGCCCGCGGCGGCTGAGCAGCGCGACGTAGGCGGGCAGCGTCTCGGGTTCGTTTGGAACGCTCGAGCGGATCGCTTCGAGGTTCTTCAGGAGATTCTGCCCCTCGTCGCCCTGCAACTCGGCCGGGTCCTGTTGGATCCGGCCCCAATCCGCAATCGTGCAGGCGATCTTGCCCCCAATCGAGCCGGGCGCCCGGCGGAGCATCGCCTGCGCGACGCGCATCGCGTCGGCATAGCGGCCGGTCGACGACAGCGTGCGGCTCATGCGGAACAGCGGCAACGTCCAGGTGGGGCTCAAACGCGCCGCGAAGCCCCAGTCCCGCAGCGCCTCGTCGGTCTCGCCGAGCACCGCACGAGCCTCGCCCCGGAAGTAATAGAAGACCGGATTCAGCCGGTCGCGGGCGACCGCGTCACGATAGGCGGTGATCATCGCCGCCGGATCCATCGGCGGGGAGGCGAAGCGGGCGCGAAGCGCGCCGGTCCACGCGACCGACACGTCATCCTTTCGCCCGGCCAGCGCGGCCACGATCGCATCCGCCTCGGGCCGGCGGTTCAACTGGTAGAGCGCCATCGCCTTGTAGGCCAGCGAGGTCGGGGGCGACGCGGGCGACCGGGAGTTCAGGTCTTTGAGTTTGTCCAGCAGCGGGCCGTAGGCGTCGGTCTCGAACAATCGCTGAAGCGACATCTCCTCCAGACGCGGATCTTTGAATTGCGAGAGGCTGCGGTTCAGTACCGCGTCGGACAGGTCGATTCGCGGGACCATGTTGAGCAGCGAAATAATCTGAATCGCCGCGTCCGGATCCGGCGCCGGGAGCTGGGCCGCGTCCTCGAGCGATTTGATCGCCCCGGCAGAATCGCCCGTGAGATCGAGCGCACTCGCGAGGATTGCGTGGAATCGCGGGTCGCCCGTGTGACTTTCGAGCAATTGGCGGGCATGGGCGACGATTTGCTGGTTCGGCTGCTTCAACTCCGACATGAGCTGAAGCTCCCGTTCCTCCCAGGCGATGTTCCCGGGGTCGACCTGGTTGAGGGCATGGCAGGCCTTGAGCGCGTCGGCCGGCTTCTTGTTGGCAACCAGCACGCCGACGCGCGTGCGCACGGCCTCAACGTCTTTCGGGTTCTTCGCCAGCAGCTTGTCGGCCAGGGTCAATGCTTCGTTGTTATATCTCGCCCGGGCGTAGAGCCTGAGCAGCTCGTGGCCGGCGTCGTGCCGGTCGGCCGGGTCGAGGTCGAGATACCGTTGGAACAGGTTGATCGCCTCGGGGATCTGCCGCTGGCCCCCCATCGGCACGTGCTCGCGGGCGATGGCATAGGCGTAGATCGCCTCGGCATCGCTGTTCTCGACGGGGCTGCGATTGACGTACCCGCCGAACAGGCTCACCGCCGAGGCGTAATCGTGCATGTCGTACGCGCGAAACGCCGACTGCCGCATGCCGGCGACCGTTGCCTTCTCCTTGCGGATGCTCCGCAGGACCAATAATACCACGCCGCCCAATAAGAGCAGAAACGCGGCGAACAGTACCAGCAGTCGGCGAACGGTTTTCGGTCGGATGTTCATCTCAGGATCGGCTGACCTTCCCCAACATGACCGAGAACGTCCTGAAGCAGATCGCGAGGTCAAGCCAGAAAGTGCGCTTTTCGACGTACTCGATGTCGTACTTGATCCACTCCTGGAAGTCGGTGCCTGTGCGGCGGGTGCGCTTGACCTGCCAGAGGCCCGTGATGCCCGGACGAACGCTGAGGCGGGCCTCGCGCCACGGGGGGCAGTACTGGTTCTCGCTGTGCGGGCTGGGGCGGGGGCCGACGATCGACATGTGGCCGGCCAGCACGTTGAAGAATTGCGGCAGCTCGTCGAGATTGTATCGGCGGAGGAACGCGCCGACGCGGGTGAGCCGCGGGTCCTTCTCCATGTAGAACTGCGGCCCGTCGGCCTGGTTCTTGGCCTGCAGCAGCGCCTTCATCTTCTCCGCGTCCTTGCGCATCGAGCGGAACTTGACGCACGGGAAGTCCCGCCCGCCGAGCGTCTCGCGGCGGTGGGAGAAGAAGAACGGGCGGCCGTCCTCCAGCCAGATCGCCAGCATGATGAACGGATACAGCGGCAGCGAAAACAGGATGCCGACGAGTGCGCCGACGATGTCGAACGCGCGCTTCGAGGCGCGGTCGAGCACGGAACCGACGCGGGGCATGGGGTCTTGGGGCGGCTCGGCGCGCTCGATGTCGAGCCACTGGAACTCCTCGATCGGCGGCCGCCGGTCGGGGTGGTCCCAGATGATCGCCGGCCCGACGACCGTGGCGCCAGGCTCGACGGCGCGGCCGGCGCCGACCCAAACCGGGCCGATGAACCGGGCCGACGGATCGATGGTCGCCTCGGGATCGCGCCAGACCTCGGCGCCGCCCGACTTGACGCGGAGCACCGTGCTGTCGGGCCGCTTCCACAGCAGCAGCAGGTCGTGCAGGAAGCAGGCAAGTTCGCGGTCGTCCCCGACATCGTAGACCGCGCCGTCGGCGTTCTGGACGGCACGGTCGTGCCGGCGGATGAACCGCCGCAGGCGGCGCCAGCCTGTCAACGGGCCCGGGGCCGATTGCCAGAGCTGAGCGATTTCGCGGTCGGGCGTAAGCGCGACGCGGGCCAGGTGGCTCGACGCATCGTAGACGCGCTGGAACTTTACAAACCGCTCCGCGGTGTCGGTCACGACGTTCTCGCGGTAGCCCCGTTCATGCCCATCATGCAGGCGGACAAACAGCACCTGCGGCTTGATCCAGTTCAGCGCGTCCATCAGGGGGCTGAGCGAGAAAAGCGCCAGGGACCCGGCTTCGGTCAGGAGAAACAGCTCGGCGTGCTTGACGATCTCGGACGGCTCGCCCTGCCGCACGACCTGCACGCCGTGCGCCGCCCAGTATCGCGTGTGAAGCTGTTGGGGATCGAGCCCCCAGATCGTTCGCGGTGGGCGTGCGGGCGGCACGTCGGCATTGCCAGCCGCGGCGGCGACCAGGCCGGACGAGGCGAGCGCCGCCGGCAAAGGCGACGACGACCTCACGACGACCGCGGGGGCGGCCCACCCCGGCGGGGCGGAAACGGCGGACGGGTACGGCGAGTCCGACATGGCGCGATCAGCCTTCGTTGAGGTCCGACTGCCGGGCGTAATGCGAGTGAACGGCCCGGCCGAGCGTGCCGTACCGGGTGTTCCCGTTGCCGTTCCCGTTGTGCGCGCTGCCCGCCGCCGCCGACCGCAGCGACGACGCGCCGCTGATCGAGCGGTCGAAGTCTCCGGACTGGGCGCGGTTGAAGACGACGCCGGCCAGGCGGGCGCCGATGCCCATCAGCCGCTGGATCGCCTTCTCGACCAGCGGCCGCTGCTGCCCGCGGGCGACGGTCAGGACGACCACGTCGGCCGCCGCGCAGACCAGCGACGCCTCGATCGACCCGAGGATCGGGCCGGTGTCGATCAGGATCGTGTCGTACTGCTTGCGGGCCTCGTCGATCAGCCGCCGCAGGGCGGCCGGCGAGAGGGTGCTGGCGTGCAGCGTCTGGGCCGTGCCGACCGGCAGGATGCTGACGTCGGCCACGTCGGTCGTGCGGACATACTCGATCAGCGAGCGGTTGGCGATCGCCTCGAGCACGCCGGTCGGCGTGCTGACGTTCATCCGGGCGGTCAGGCCCGCGCCGACCAGGTCGCAGTCGATCAGCAGCGTGCGGGCGCCGCACGCGGCGTACGACAGGCCCAGTGCCAGCGTGAGGCTGGTCTTCCCGTCGCCCGGGGCGGCGCTGGTGATCGCAAAGACTCGGCGTTCCTCGGGCGCGCCGCTGATCTGAAGCATCGTGCGGATCTGGTGTACGCAGTGGGCCGCGATCGACGCCTGCTCCGGGTCGCTGAGCCGGTCCGGGAGGTCCGGAAGGATCCCGAGCAGATTGAGGCCGTTGATCTCGTTATGCGCCTCGTCGCTGAAGCGGTATCGCGGGTTGGCCAGGCCGAGCAGCACGAGGAACCCGACCGGCAGCGCCGCGCCGCCGAGCAGACCAAGCGCTGCGAAGACCGGGCGGCGGTCGGCCGCGGGGGCCGGGGCGCTGCCGTCGTCAACGATGCTGACGTGGCTGCCCATCTGCTTTTCGAACTGGAATTCTTCCAATTGGCGATTGTACTGGGCGAGCTGGCCCTTGTTCGCCTCGATCGCATCCTTGTGGGCTAGGATCTGGGCGTGAACCTGGTTGACCTTCTTGATCTCGGCCAGCTCGGTGTCATAAAGCTTCTGATAGTTATCAATAACGGTCTGAAGTTTCGAGAGGTCCTTCGATATCGGGCGCCCAGGGCCGCCATCGCTGCGTTCCTGGATGAAGAACGCGTTGTTGAAGTGCTTGACCGAGTCATCCACGTCGTGCTGGCGGATCTGCAGCAACTGCAGGGCTTCCTTCGTCAAGGGATAATTGCTGCCGTACTTGGTCAATAGGAAGTCGTAGCTCGTGTGCTGTTCGTTCAGTGCATTCACCTTCGCCAGCAGCGTTGGATCGACCCGGCAGATCTCCTCAAGACTGTACGGCCGGAAGTCGGACAAGCCGATTCGGCGGCGGTCAAGGTCGCGACGTGCATCGTCCAAGAGTTGCTTGGATTCGTTCAGCCGCCGCTCGAGATCCATCAGGTTCTGCTGGTGAACAGTGAGCAGGGCGCTTTCATCACCGTACTCCTTCATCAGGTCGGTGATCGCCTTTTGGTCCGCCGCATTGGCCAACTCCAGATCGCGGATCTTTCCGTTGTGATAGCTGATCTTTTGCTCCAGGCGCCCCGAGTCGGTGTCGACCCATACCTTTTGGAATCCAGCCAGGAGCGACTTGACTGCCACCTGAGCGACCTGTTTCGAATCCGGCCGGGAGTCGTCGTAGATGAGTTGGATCATCTCCGGCGTGAAGGGGATGGGCTTGACGGTCAGGTTCTTCGAGAACTCGGCCACCTGCTCCGGTGGGGGGTATTCGCCCGCGTAAGGCCGAACCTGCTTCCATTCGGGCATCTGCATCGCCTGACGGATGACCCGTTCGGTCTTCAGCTCGACCATCAGGTTTGAGACGTAGTCCTGGTACATCGGCATCACGATGTTGTCCGGGCCCGACTTAACAATGATCGGGTCCACGCGGACGACCGCGACGCTCTCGAACGCCGGCTTGGGAATCAGGAAGCCCACCGCCGCCCCCGCGGCCGCGCCGATCGTCGCCAGGACAGCGGCCAGCGCGTAGCGGCCGCGGAGCAACTGGTGAACGCGGCGCAGCGGCGTCTGCTCGGGCAGGCCGGCCGGCGCCAGGAACTGCGACGCCGACGCGTTCGCGTTGCCGCCGCCGATTGCCGGTTGAAGGGGCAGGGACGAGGGGTTGACGATCTGGATTTCCTGGCTCATGGGCTCTCTACCGTGTTAAGGGCCGACAACGCCGCGGGGTTGGCGCCGATGATCATTTTGAACGCCTGGTCGCGGACGTCCTTGGGGTAGTCCGCGTCCATCACCACCTGAAACTGGGCGGCCCCGTAGTAACGCGCTTCGTAGTTCTTCGCCGCCTGCCGGACCGCTTCCATGTCCGGCTTGAACCCCTGGCGGGGCACGATGAAAAAGTCGTAAACGGACTGCTGATACCGTGGCAGCACCTGCCGGAGGAACTCGTATTCGTACCCGCTGATCGTGGATCCATCCGCCACTGTCAAGTTGAACGGGGTCGCATTCAACTGCGGGCAGCCGGAGGCGGGATAGCAAATCGGCGGGTAGTGCCCGGCCATGTCCCGCGAGTCCTTGCACTGCACGATCAGCAAGCTGGCCTGCACCGGAAGTCCGTTCACGCGCAGCGTCCCGCTGGAATAGCGGCGCTCGATCACGCAGTTGGGGTGGAGCAGTTGCTCGGCCGAGTCGGGGAGCTTGATGTCGTCCACCGTCGTCCAGTCGCCGTCCGGGATGTACTTGGGCCACGCTTCGATGGCGGTCTTGACCCGCGCATGGTACGGCGCGGCGTCGGCGGGCTTCAGGTGGGTGGTGTCCTGAGCGACAATGCCCCCGAGCAATCCGAGGCAGAGTGCGGGCGAGGCGAAGATGACGATTTTCGATTTAGCCACGATCTGTTACGACACTTACGAAGCGAGCGTATACCGCATGACGGGAACCATTGCCCATCGCAAGGCGCCGATAACTCCCAGCAGTATTAGAAAAGAGATCGGCAGCATGAGCCAACCGCTGTAATTATGGAACGTGTCACCCGCGTGATCGGAGAAGCTGTACATCCAGACCGTAGGCAAAATCCGGACCACGTTGCACAAAATAGCCGCGAACGGGCTGGCCAGCAGGATGACGAACCGCACGGGGTTTCGCAGCGGCAGGGCGAAGCAGAAAAAGTACGACACCAAGATCAACGCAAAGACCATCCGCAGGCCGTTGCAGGCCTCGATGATGTTCACCGGCTTGGCGATGCCGTCCTGGCCGGCGATCCAAAGCTGGTTGCCGCTGCGCATCACCCCCAGATTAAACGCATTCAATAGCAGTTCGGAAATCTGGGCCGTCCAGGTTTCCAGCGGGGCGGCGATTCTCAGGCGGATCATCCCCGGCACGGGAACCAAAAAAATCAGCACCGCAATTGCGGGGAAGAACCGGAACAGCGCATGTTTGCCAAAGACCGACAAAACGCAACCGATCAGGACCAGCACCGCGCCAAAATGCCAGAGTGACTCGTAATTGCGATAAAAGCCGAACATATGGACCCCCCAACCTGCCGCGGTGATCAGCACGCCGATCCCGGTGCCGCTCGGCTTGCAGTAGCGGAACCGCGCCCGCCGCACGTAGATCATTGCCGCCGCCACCAGCGGCACGAGGAAAATGTGGCTGTATTCCTCGTTCTTGGTGGCGATCAGGAAGATGTCGGACCAGGCATCCCACGTGGCGAGCACGGCCAGCCCGCCCATGACGGCCGCGGCCGTCACGTGCCAGCTCGTCCAGCGATCGGCGCGGGTGATGCGGCGGGTGATCGCGCGGGGTGCGTGGGGGCGTGGCGTCGAACCAACGGTCGACCCCGGGACCCGTCCCGAAATGGCTTGCGTTCCATCCATAGCAGTGATTAGCGAGCCCCGGCCAGGGCTGTGGCCCGGCGGAGGGGCGCGTTGCGGCGCAGGCCGCCGTCCCGGCTGCCGGTGACGATCCGGTCCACCCCGGTGCGGTCCCGGCCGACGACCACCCCGCCGCAGACGACCGACCGCACGAGCACCGCGCCCGGCTCGACGCGGGCGCCGCTCAGGACGACCGAGTCGTGCACGCGGGCCGAGTGATCGACCGATGCGCCGCTCTCCACGAGCGAGAACGTCGGGCCCCAGTCTTCGGCCAATGGGTCCCCGGCGGGGGTGCGGCCGCTCGTTTGGCGGTGATGCAGCCGCAGCGCGCCAATGTAGTCGCCCAGCGACCGGACCGGCAGCCCCGTCGGACGCCGCCGGCGCATCACCCGAACGTCGTACTGCGAGGCGATCAGCGGCAGCGCCTGTTCCTTCATGTCCACGAATCCACGCGGCGGGATCAGCCGCAGCGTCTTGCACTTCAGCAGCATCATCCCGCTGGGCGTCCCGTCGTCGTGGGCGACGACCGAGACGTCGCCCCCGGTCCGAGCCAGCGCCTCGGCGATCGACGTTAGCGGATCGAGCAGCACCTGTGCGGCATTGGCGACGAGGAGCAGGTCATCGTCTTCATATTCGCCCGCCAGGTCGTGCAGCACGCCGCCCGTCCCCCGGAAATCGGACAGGTCGCGCTCGACGCGGAACCCGCCGAAGTATTTCGGGTCGGCGCTCCGCGGGTCGGCGGCGTTCTGGTTCACCTTCACGCGGACGGGCAGTTGCTCCAGCGACGCCCATCGGGCGACCTCGCTGGCATGCCGCAGCCAGTGGTTCAGGATCGACCCGTGTTCATCCAAAGGCAGGTCGAGGATCGGGCGTTGTGTAGTGATGGCCAGCTCGCTGGCCCGGACCGCGCCGCCCAGCAGCACCAGTCCGCGCAACCGCGAGATCATGGGCGGCCGTGACGGGACGACGATCGTCGGCCCGACCGGCTGCGCGGCGAGCGGCTCGGCGACGGTGGCGCGGGCCGCCAGCGACGCCTCGGCTTCGAGCAGTTGTTCGGGCGTGGGACGCGGCGGCAATTGGCCGACCGACGCGAGGGAGGACAAATCAGCGGCGGCAGCACCGTCGCGGAACCGGCGGACGCGCGTGGGGATGCCGCGGACCGCGGCCCGTCCCAGCAGCGACGCCGCGAACGGCACGCCGACGATCAGGTAGCGGCGAAACAGTCGCCGCGGTTCCTGCATCAACCGGTGCGTCCATTCCAGACCGCTCCGCTGCATCCAGACCGGCGCCCGTTTCACGTTGCCCGCCAGGAAGCTGAAACTGTTGCCCACGCCGATCCACCACGCGTTGGGCAGCACGTCGCGCAGGCGGTCGATCAGCCGCTCCTGCTTGGGCGAGCCCAAGGCGACGTAAACGATGGCCGGGTTGGTGTCCGAGAGCGCCTGGATCACCGCGCTCATTTGCGCCGGGTCCTTCTCGAACCCGAACGGCGGGAAGTGCGTCCCAACGATATTGCAATGGGGGTATTTGCGTCGCAGTGCCGTCGCCGCGCCGTCGGCCGTTCCAGGATCTCCGCCGAGCAGGAAAACCGACCGGCCCTGCAAGCCCGCAGCAGACGTGAGCGACGAGATCAGGTTCGACCCCGGCACCCGTTCCGGGAGCGGGGTGCCCTGCAACCGGCTCGCCCAGACCAGCGGCATGCCGTCGGCGACAACCAGGTCCGCCTCGGCGATCAGCGCGCCGAAGCCGAGGTCGTGAAGGTATCGCCGCAGGTGATCGAGGTTCGGCGTGACGACCACGCCGCCCCGGCCGGCGGCCAGTTCGCTCAGAATGTGTTTGATTACCTGCGCCTCGGTCACCGCGTGGAGCTTCACCCCGTTGAGCTCGATTGTGGGGAAGACCCGGGCCGGCTCGCGAACGCGCACGGGCAAATGGGCACCGTTCCCGCCGGCGTCGTGCCGTCGGCGATGGCCGTTCCCGTTCGCGGGGCCGCGGCCGGGCGCACGGTCCACCACGTCCGTCGCTTCCCAGGTCGGTTCGCGGTAACGAAGATACATAAATTCTCAACTCCGGCCCGGTCGCGTTCGGACGGGGAACTGCTGGCCCGACAGACGAGTTATCGTCCCTTCGGGGGCGAGTTCACCAGATCCGGTCTCACACGCGGCTCATGGCCGTTTTGCTCGGCCGACGACCATCCGTGGGGTTCCCTGTATTCGTCGGCCTCCGAAGCAACCCACTACATGTCGAGAGGAATATCGCGCCCACCCGCCAAAGATGCAACTCCGATAATCCTGCCTAACCCACAACAATTTACCCGTCTGGGTGAAACCCCCGTCCTGGCGGGACTGGAGATCATTATGAGTTAAATGCATTAGAGTCAGTAACTTGTGTATCAATTGCGATCGGTTCGAAGCGGCGGCATGCTACAAAACTGCTGCTGCCGGACGCATCGGTAGTGGAGACTCCTCCAATGCGAACTCGGCCATATCGGTGGCGACAATCGATCTCATCCCTTGACTGGGGTGGACCCACGCATTTCCGGCGTCGAGGAGGCGCGGGCGGGACGAGCGGGCGTTAGAACGGCGCGCGGGGCGCGGGGGAAGTTTCGGTCGCGCAAGGCGAGGACGGGCATCTCGATGACTTTTGAGAGGACGACGCCGAGGACGATCGAGCCGGCGATGTACGTCAGCGTCGTGACGAGCCAACAGAGTGAAAGGTGGTGGAGCGGCGGGTGACGATCGAGCCAAAAGCGGAGGAGGCCTGCGGGCTCCATTTGCCACAAGTAGATCGAGTAGCTGAAGACGCCGATGCCGGCGACCACCGCCGCCACTCGGCTGGCGATCGCCTTGCCGAGCAGCCCGCGGCCGGGCTGAGCATGCACGAACGCGACGAGGATGCAGCCATAGCCGAGGTAGAGCATCGTCAGGCCGATCGTCCAGACGAACGGCCTGTCGCCCTGGTCCACGATCGCCATGGGCAGGATCAGGATCAACCCGGCAAAGATCAATGCCCACGGATGCCGCGCGAATCCGGCGAGCCGCCGCGGGTGAAAGTGGTACACGTAGGCCAGCAGCACGCCAAAGAACAGCCCGTCGATCCGCATGTGGGTCGGGGCGATGATGTGCCACCAGTCGAACGGGGGGTACGGATTGACGAGCAGTCGCAGGCCGGTGCACAAGACGATCAGTGCGACGGCGGCGACGCCGATCGCCGGAATCGGGGCGCCGGGACGCCGCCGGCGGCCGATCACCGCCAGCAGGAACAGCGGCAGCGCGAGGTAGAAGTGTTCTTCCACCGCCAGCGACCACGTGTGCCCGCGGGCCACCCCGCCTTCGGTGTGGAGGTAATTCTGCAGGTGGATCAGATTGGGGCTTACTTCGTGCAACGCGTACCAGGCGCTGTGGTGTTGCCAGGCGAGCAGGGCAAAGACGTAGGCGATGAAGACCAGGTAGGCCGGCCAGATCTTGAAGGCGCGCCGAATGAGGAACCGCTTCACGTCCAGGCGATTGGTGCGTCTGATCTCGTCGAACAGCAGCCCGCCGATGAGGAATCCGCTGAGCACGAAGAACAGGTCTACGCCCGTCCACCCCAGGTGATAAAGCCGGAGCACCACGGGCTGCAGCGGGCCGGCAAACGACCAGGGGAGCACCGGGTGCCGGCAGAGCACCAGCAAGATCGCGACGCCGCGGAGCACGTCCAACTGGACCATCCGGCCGCCGCGGGCGGCGGGCAGGGTGCGCACATTGGAGGCATAAGGCATGTTCATCGTCGTCGGAACCCCAATCCGCCGAATCGACAGGAATCGATGCTACTGATGAAGTTGTCGGCGACGCGACCGTACCCGCCTGAACAAAAATGGAAATCCGGACATCTGAGCCCGTGCAGACCCGGACAAAATGGGCAATAGGAACCGGCGCTGCCGCCGGGGAGGGGATTGAGGGATCGGCCGTTCCTGCTGGCCTTCAGGAGCCATGGGATTACGCGATTGGCGGCCGTCGTCGCGCGCGGATCATGTACCCGCCCATCACGGGCCGGCAAACGGGGTCGCCGGCAAACGGGGTCGACGCTTGACTCTTGATTCTGCCGAAAAACCCCTTGTTCCGCACTGCTGCGCGCCGCGATGATCGCGGCAGTTCGCGTCGGGCCGCTCGTGGCTGAATTCGCGTTAGCTCGTGTCGTTCATGAGGCCTCCACTCGGGTTGGCCATAAACTCACTCTCATCCCATCCGCTTCTGTTTCCGCCCCCGGCACCTCCTTTTGCTCATGTTGTCGCCGCCCCGCCCGCCGGGGCGGCCGGTTGGGCGACGCCTTGGCGGATTTCCCAAGCCACGCGCGCGACCCATCGCTTGGCGTTGCAGGCGGCGCCGATCAGATAGTTCTGGAGCCGCACCTTGGGGAGGCCGCGGTAGCGCGCCTGCCGCAGCCCGTGGGCCCGCACCAGCTCGCTCTGCGTCCCCTCGATGGCGTTGCGTTTGTGCATGAGCGTGGCGAACGCCTCGGTCTTCTGCTGCCGCCGACGCTCCTGCAGGACGCTGTGATTCTGGCCTACCGACAGTGTGCGATGATCCTGGCCGCGGCTGACGCACTGCTCCTTCAGCGGACAGCCGGCGCACTGGCCGCCCCACTCGAAGCGGTAGCTGACCTTGCCGGTCGCCTTCTCCGCCAGGCGGCCCCCGTGCCGGAACTAGCGGAACTTGCCCGCGGGACAGACGGCCCGGCGGTCCTCCACGTCCACGTCAAATGCGTCGCGCTCTTGAAGGTCGTGTTCTTCGACGCCGGCTCCTGGGCCGGCCCGGTCAGTTCCCAGCCCTCCCGCCGGGCGTCGAGGATCGCCTGGGCCGACACGCGTAGGCCGAGTCGACGAACAGTTCCGAGGGCTTGTCCAACCCGCTTTTGGCCTGCTCGCCGAGCACCTGTTGCATGCCCGCCTCGTCGCTTGCGGTTGCGGGCTGGGTCTCGACGGCGGTGATGAACGCCGCCGTGGGCTCGCCCGGCTCACGGGGTTGGTCCGGGACCGTCTCGGCCACCTGTGCCTTGTACCCGACCCAATCCTTCCTGGCGTCTGCGCCGCCCTTGGTGCACCAGGCGGCCTGGGGGTCGTGCGGGTTCTTCACCGCCGCCGGCGGCTGCGGATGGAGCCGGAGCTTTTCCTCGACGCCGGCGAAGTTCTCGTCCAGCACGCGCTGCAGGAGCTGCACCTGTGTGCCCTGGGCCACCGCCGCCGGATCCTGCTCCCGTGCCCAGGCCAGCAGCAGCGTGATGTCCTGCCCGGCCTGGAGCTGCTTTTGCTTCAGCGTCGCCTCGTCCAGCCGCCAGTCGATTATGCTTTCCACGTACCGCTCCCACAGGGCCGGCCAGAACGCCGGGCGCACCAAGTCAGCCTTGGCGTGCAGTTCCTTGAGCGCCAGGCGGATCGTCTCCCGCAGCAACTCGGTCAGCGACAGCCGGGCCACCAGCCCCAGCACGTGCGTCGAGTCCAGCCGCTGGCGTGAGCGTTTGGAGACCAGCCCCGCTTCCCGCAGCCCCCCCAGCACCGCGTCGAACGCCAGCTTCGCCTGATCGTGCTCGATCAGCCGCTGGCGGAAGTAGACCAGCGTGGTGGGGTCAAACGCCTTCACGTCCAACTCCAGCCCCAATGCCAGCTTCCAGCCCAGGGGGTACTTGAGCATCTCCACCGCCTGGCGGTCGGGGGCCCGCTCCATGAACTGAAGGACGCTCACGCCCAGCAGCAGCACCGGCTCGATGCCGGGCCGCCCGTTGTCGCGGCAGTAGGCCGCGGCCAGCGCCGGCCGTGCCTTCACCAGCAGCGGGCGGACGTGCGCGGCGAACAGGCGGAAGCGGTCGTCGTCGGGGAACTGGTCGCCCAGCAGCACATCGACGCCGTACAGCGATCCTTGCAGGGAAAACTCGGGAAGGCTCATCCATGACTCCGGGAAATGACCGCATCTATACTACTATAATATAGAACACAGTCAATCCCCGGCGAACGGGAGGTGACGGGGTTTTTCAGCGGAATCAAGGGTCAAGCGTCGACCCCGCCCACATGCGACCCTGCCCACATGCCGGCCGGCAATACCAGCCAACCGTCGTTGGTTGCGAACTTCCAGTATCGCACCGCTCCGCCGACGGACGACGGCGTGGCGAGAAGAGACTCCGGTTCAGCGGCGGTCTCTGCGGCGCGGACTGGGAGCGGCAGGAAACAGCCCAGTGCCGCCGTGGTGGGCTCGGGCACGGTGCCGCCGTAGACCTCGTCGTCGACACCGAAGAAGCCGCCCAGCCCGAGCGGCGCCTGGCAGCGCAGGGACAAACGTCGCGCGCGAGAAAGGGCTGCCGCGGCGATCCGCGGCGCGACGCTTCAAGCCGGAGTACCGGCTGCGCGGTCGCGGTGGTGGCGGATCTCCCTCGTACTGCTGGGGCTCGGGCGTTAAGGAATCCGCTGCGCGGATGCGGGGAACGATGGCGAAATGCCCGGGTCAGGAGCACGCCTCGTCGGGTCCCGCTGCGCGTCGGCCTGCTCCGCGGGGCGAGGGC
>DASXMX010000469.1:0-9763 GCA_036495445.1 Tepidisphaeraceae bacterium | reverse complement strand
CCGCTCGGTGTTCCCGCCTCGTGTGCTTCAGCTCCACTTTATCTTCGACGGATGGCTCGGCGACGACATCGTGACCACGTTCCCGTGTTGCTTGGCATCTGAGCGGGCGGCAGAACTGATAAGCAAGTCCAAGCTGACTGGCGTCTCTTTCGCTGGGGCAGAGATAGAACAATCCGACCTGTTCCGACAATTACACCCGTCGCGATCCTTACCTCCATTCCTCTGGATGCAGATCGCGGGAGAACCTGGTGTGGCCGATTTTGGAACACCGCCGCCCAAGCCCCCCGAGATGTACCCGAGAGGCGTGACCGAACGGCTCGTGGTGTCCTCGGCGGCTCTCGCGGTGCTGAAGAACGTTAGCCTTTCCAACTGCCGCGTCACGCCCTTCGTGCCGGCAACGGGGCGGTTCGCATAAGGATGAGATCACGACGGCAGGGAACCGGCGACGACGCCGGACGTTGGGGGGGCGGGAAGCACGGCCGGGCGGTACAATCCGGCTCGATGATCCGTCGCCTGCTCACCGCCGCGTCAATGCTGTCGCTGGCGCTTTGCATGCTGGCGGCAGTTCTGTGGGTGCGAAGCTACTGGGTGCATGAAAGCATTGATAGGTGGCATCCCGACAACGGATGGATCGTTTCGTCCAACAGGTCCACGATCTTCTTTCTGTGGTGGACGGAACACTCAGCGCACGATGATTCAGGGTGGTCGTGGGTTCGCAACCCGCCGAGCCGCGACGGCGACGAGGCGTTTGGCTTGGTGAGCAACCAGCAGCCGTACGTTAGCGACGACGGCTCTGTTGTGTGGAGGAATGTTCAGTGGGTGTGGTTTCCTCACTGGATCGCATTCGCCGCGACTTGTTGTCTTCCGGCGATGGCGGTACTGGGTTCGCTGCATCGCACGTTTCGGCGCAGGCGACGGCGCAGGCAATTCTGCCTGTCTTGCGGCTACGACCTCCGGGCCAGCACCGCCCGCTGCCCCGAATGCGGCACGCCGATCCCCGCCAAGTCCTAGCACGGGGCCGGGCGGGGCCAGCCACGAGGACCGACGCCGGGGAGGCGGGAAGCACGACTGAGCGGCACATCAGGGGCGACCCACGGCCCCGGCATTCCGCGGCGGGTCAACGCTTTTCTCCGTCCGATGAGTGCGCGGGTGAAACTGGACGCGTGTTGATCGTCCCTATACATACGAGACATACGAGGCGGCGCGGCATTTGCTTTTCGGGCTTATCGCCAGCGGCCAACGTCACGGCGTCATCTTGAACCGGAGGGACTATGGCCGGGGGAAGTGGGGTTACCGGTTGCCTCGAACTGCTCGAACCACGACGGATGCTGGCGGCCACGTCGCCGCTCGATCCGGCCTTTGGTGTCGGCGGTCAGGTCGCAAACCTCGGCGGGCCAATTGAGTCGTTGCCCGATGGCAAGATCCTCGTCGATGTCAACGGCAGCGGAACCATCGAACGGCTCAACGCCGATGGTTCGGTCGACACGACGTTCAAGCCGGCCGGAGTCATTGACGACTGGAAGCCCGGCGTCGCACGCCAGCCCGACGGAAAGCTGCTGGTGATTTCCGGCGGCGTCCTGACCCGCTATGACATCCACGGCAGCGTGGACGCAAGGTTCGGCAGTAACGGAACGGTCAGCGCCTTTGAACTGCCGTACTGGGCGCGTTCCTTCACACCGCAGGACGTGGCCCTTGAGGGCGGTGAAATCATCGTGGCGGGCATCGCGCAGCCGACCGATCCGTCCACCTCGCCCCAAGCCGTGATCGAGCAACTCAGCGCCGGCGGCACCCCATCGAGTTCGCCATACGGTTTGGAGTTTTACCCGGCGCCCGTCTATGACAATGAGACGGTGCCACGGGTCGTGCGAATGCGGATCGCCAAGTCGGGGGAAGTCATTGTCGGCGTGAGCGGAATTTACGGCGGACCCGGTGAGGTGGTGGCTTTTCCGCGGCCCGGCATCCTGCCGCCGTTCGCCCCCTTTGCCGCCAACAACCTGGCCCCAATGGACGTCACGGACCTGGCGATCACGCCCTCCGGGAAGGTGCTCGTTGCCGGGACGCTGGTTGCCGGCGCGGTCTCTCCGCCATCCCCACCGGTCGCGTCGGTCGAGCGGCTCAACGCCGATTTGACCGCAGATGGATCTTTCGGGGCCGACTATCGCGGGGTCGCCACGATCGCCGGAACGACCGCGGGAAGCTACGTGGCGCTGGCCAGCAACGGCACGGTTCTGACCGACGCAACCAACGCCGATGGCAGCCACAGCTTGTTCCGGCTGATTCCGGCCACGTACTACACACAAACGGTCTCCGGCCACGTCTTCGACGACCTGAACGGCGACGGGATCGAGGAGCCCGGCGAACCCCCGCTGGCAGGTTGGCGCGTGGAAGTTTCCGAGGGTGCGAGCGCGATGACCGACGCCCAGGGGAACTTCACCACACCTGCCGAAAGCAACGACGGCTCATACACCATCACCGAGGTCATTAAGCCGGGCTGGGCCTGCACGGACCCGGCTAACCCTGGCACCGGCGCGGGTACTCAAACAACGCCGTTTGGCACGCCGCAGCCGGTGACCGGCATCACGTTCGGAGACGCGCCGCTGCGCAATGTCGCGTCGGTGTTCGGGCGCATCGCGGGCGGCGGCACCGCCGAAAGCAACTGGCGTGTCTACATTGACACCAACGGCGACGGGCAATGGGAGTCGGGTGAGCCCTACGTGTGGACCGACGCGAACGGGAACTACCGCTTCACCGGCCTGAACCCCGGAACCTACGAGTTGCGCGACGACATCCATAAAGGTTGGGGCCAGCTTTCGCCTTCGACGACGGTCGCCGCCACACCCACGGCGGAAGGCTCTGGCCTGATGACGCTTACCCTCGCGGCGGGGGACAATAAGCGCGTCAACTTCGTCGAGAAACGGGTGACCGCCTGCCGGATCAGCGGATACGTCTTCCTCGACCGCAACCACGACGGCATTCGCGAGCCCGGCGAGCCGACCACGCAGCCGATTGAGGCTGAATTGATTATCAGCGGCGTGAGCGACATCACTTGGAACTCGACAGGTTACTTCGCGATCGACGACCTGCCGCTGGGCACGTACACCATCTACTTGAATCCCGCCGGGGTTGGGACCGATGCGGTAGCCACCACGCCGGTCTACAACATCACGTTCCGCAAGCCAGGCATCTTCGCCAACGCCGTGATCGGCGAGTATCTCAGGCCCGGTCCGTCGTAAGGGAACTTGCGGACTGAAAAAAACGGGACGACTGAAAAAAACGGGACGTTTCTGGATTATGCCGATCCAACTGAAAAAAACGGGACGTTTCTGGATTACGCCGATCCAGTATTTCAGAGACGTCCCGGTTTCCCCGGCTGGAAAAAAACGGGACGACTGAAAAAAACGGGACGTTTCTGGATTATGCCGATCCAGTATTTCAGAGACGTCCCGGTTTCACCGGCCATGGCGGGGACCGGCGCGCCGCACTCGGGACAGCGGTCGGTGCTGGCGCGGAGGTCGTACCCGCAGGCCGAGCAGTGGCCGTCTGCTTGGCGCGACCTGCGGAACAGCGCGACTGCCGCAGTTGCGGGCATTAACCCCAGACCCGCAGACAGCAGCCACACGGGGACGAAGACGAAGTCGATATCCGAGTATCCCTCCGAACGGCCCTCCCGTTTTCTCAGGTGCAGGAACCCAAGTCGCTCAAGCGGGGTATCGTCAGCCGTCAACAGCGGCACATTGGTTTGCTCGGTGGTCAGTCGGAGGCCCCGCAAGTCGTCGGGCTGCGGCTTGGCGTAATGGATCGAGCCATCGGGAAAGATCAACGCGCCGGGATCAACGTCGGTGACCGAGCGGATACCGAGAACACCACAACCCAACTCGATTTCAAATGAATGACGCTCCTGCATGAACTCGTGAATGCGCCACGTCCGCCGCCCCAGAGTCGTTCGAACGCGATAGCTGCCGGTCCAGACCACGACGACCGTGAGGCAAAGCAGCAGCGACAGCACCGACGCAACGGTGAACAATCGGCGGATCATCGGCCGGGATTCTACCTCGTCGGCGGCACGGCGGCGCGGGACTGATCGCCTCACGCTGGCTTGGTCCCAGCGATCACAGCGCCATGTTTGCATGCTGCCGAAACCGGACCTGTCCCGGTTTACACCTGTCTGACTCTTCACGTCCTCGATGGTGGACGGGTATCCGCGGCATCCGTGTAATCCGCGGTCCCGCCCATCCGCCTTTCTGCAATTCTTTTTTCGCGACTTTTGCGCCTCTTCGCGGCCGATTGTTCTTCCTTAATTGCCCGCCGGAGCGGGACTTAGGCGAGCCATTCTCTTGCACCAGAAAACGGCGAATTTTCTCTTGCAATTCTTCGAACATGTACCTAACATATACCGTACATTGAAGGAGGTGCTGCATGTCGAGAATCGCGGGGTCGGAGGTTCAGGTCGTGGGGATGAGCACGGCCCAGGAGTCGGCGCTGGCGGCGTTGCGATCGGGGAGCTCGTTCCCGCAGGCGGCGGAGCAGGCCGGGGTCAATCGGGCCACCATCTACCGCTGGGTCCAGCGGGATGCCGCGTTTCGGGCGGCGTACAACGCGTGGCAGCGCGAGCTGGTCGAGTCGGCCCATGCCCGGCTCCTCAAACTCAGCGAGCGGGCGGTCGAGGTGCTGGAAGACGCGATCAAGCGGCGGGACAAGGACATCGCTTACAAGATGCTCAAGCACCTGGGCGTCCTGCGGCCGCGGCGGGCCGGGTCGACCGACGAGCGGGTGGTGAAGCTGCAGCTCGACCTCCAAGAGAAGCGTGAGCTGCGCAACGCGGAGGTGAAGCTGGCCAATCACGTTCTGAAGAAGGCGCGGATCCCCCGCCGCGAGCGGCGGGAGGCGCTGGAGGGGCGGGCCACGCCCAAATTCATGGAGGATTTGCGGGCGGCGATCGAGGCCGCGGAGCGGCGGGAGGCGCGGGAGGCGGCAGCCGATGCGACGAACAGCCCGAAACCGGGCGACGCGCCGCACGCGGGGGCGACCGAGCAGATGCCCATGGAGGACCGCAAGCTTCGGCAGGAGCGGGAGATAGGGCCTTCCGCCGGGCCGGCCGGCGATGCTCCCACGGATGCGACGGGGCGTGCGACGACCGAGGCGGTGTCGCACGGGCAGGCCGCGCAGGCCCAATCGCAATGATCGTTGCGGCCTCGGGTTACGGGCGGATTGAATTGGATCCCATGCGACGAATGCGACGGTTTTGCGAAATCGGTCAGGTGCGGCGCGATCGGTCGCTCCGGTGCGGCCCCTGTGAAATGCAATCACAGAGGGCACGGAGGGCACAGAGGGAAAACAAGAGAGAATTAGCCACAGATGGACACAGATGCACACAGATGGAATACGAATTTCAAATTTCAGATTTGAGATCTCGGATTTCAGATTTCATCTGTGTGCATCTGTGCCCCATCTGTGGCCAAAAGCTCTTCTTTCTCCGTGTTCTCTGTGCCCTCTGTGGTTCATCCCCGAGCGGTGCGATCCCGATGCATGTTCGTGCACGGGTGTGCGGGCGGGAGATGGGACATTTTTCTGATTGTTGCTGCGATAGTCGCAAAAGACGGGACATTATGGGACATTTTGGGACATTCGGGAGGTGGGCGGGGTGAAGGTCGCGGGGATGGCTGCGGGTTTGTGCACGGGCCGAGTGGCCCCTCCCGTCTGCGAGCACTTGACGTTACCCTCTTGCGCGCATGGCAAAGTCGAGTCGAGAGGATGCATTGGCCGTGTTGCAGCGGCTTCGGGACGCGGGGCACGTCGCCTGTTTTGCGGGCGGGTGCGTGCGGGACCTGTTGCTGGGTCAGGCGGCCAAGGATTACGACGTGGCGACCGACGCCCCGCCGCCGCGCGTGCGCGAGCTGTTCGGCAACACGCAGGCCGTCGGGGCGGCGTTCGGCGTCATCCTCGTGCGGCACCGCGGGAGCCAGATCGAAGTCGCCACGTTCCGCTCCGAGGGCGATTACGAGGACGGCCGGCACCCGTCCCACGTGCGGTTCACGACCGCCGAGGAGGACGCGAAGCGGCGGGACTTCACGATCAACGGCTTGTTCCTCGACCCGATCGAAAACCGGGTGATCGATTACGTTGGCGGGCAGCAGGACCTGAAAGACAAGCGGATCCGCGCGATCGGCAACCCCGCCGAGCGATTTGACGAGGACAGCCTGCGGCTGCTGCGGGCCGTGCGGTTCGCGGCCCGCCTCGGATTCGAGATCGAGCCGGTCACCGCAGCGGCGATTGTCGCCCACGCCCCACAGCTCAAGCGGATCAGCCCCGAGCGGATCGCCGAGGAACTGCGGATCATGCTGACCGCCCCCAGTCGCCCCACGGCATGGCACCTGCTCTGGGAGCTGAAACTGATCGACACGATTTACCGGTTCTGGAAGTTCCCGCGCAGGGAACCGGACGCGTCACAAGGGTTTCTGTTCGACGAGGTGTCGCCCGGAGAGGCGATCCCGTTCGGCCTGGCCCTGGCCGCCGCGGCGGTCTGCTATCGCCTGCGGCGGGACGCCGGGCTGAAGGACGTTCGACCGCTCTTCTCCAAAGGCGAGGTTAATGCCGTGGTGCAAGCCATGCGGCAGGCGCTCAAGATCAGCAACGACGAGTCCGAACAATTGCGCGGAACGCTGGCCGGCCTCGCACCACTGTTCGCCCAGACGTTTCCCGGCGTCGCCCGACTCAAACGGTTTCTGGCCGAGCCGACAGCCGCCCTGTCACGCAAGCTCATGGCGGGCCTCGCGGCGCGCCGAATTCAGCGCGAGCGGATCGAGCACTTGGAGCGAGAGCTTTCCCAACTCGAACGGACGGAATTCGCACCGACCCCATTCGTCAATGGCGACTTGCTCACCGAACGCGGCCTGAAACCCGGTCCGATGTTCAGGCGAATCCTCGAGGGAGTTTACGACGCACAGCTCGAAGGTCGCGTGAACAATCGCGACGAGGCGGTGGAGATGGCGCTCCGCGTAGCGCGGGAGGGGGGTGGTTGACGGCTCACGGCCGGGCGGCGCCCAACGCTTGGATGATCTGCTTGACGTCGCCGATCTGGGCGATGCGGAGGCCGAAGTTTTCGCCGACCTTGACGGTATCGCCCACTGCGATCGGCTTGTTGTTGACCAGCAGCTCGAGCGGCTCGTCGTGCCGCTTAAAGAACTCGATGATCGCGCCGGTGCCGAGGCGCATGACTTCCGACAGGAGCAGCCGCCGCTCGGCCAGACGGACGATCACCGGCACCTCGAGTTGGAGGATGCGGTTGAGCTCACCGCCGGCCGGAGGCGCGGCAGCGGCGGCCGCGGGCGTCGGCGGCTGGGGTCGCGGGGCTTGCAAGACGGGCACGGACGAATCCCTCGGCGCGCATGGTGCGGGCCATTGGGGATTATCGGTCATCAGCATCGAATCTCAACAGGCACCGACAGGTTCGAACGGCTTAAATCTTCTTAAGCAGCAACGACGCATTATGCCCGCCGAAGCCGAAGCTGTTGCTCATGGCGTATTCGACCTTGCGGTCGCGCGCCTTGCGAGCGACGTAATCGAGGTCGCACTCGGGGTCGGACGACTCGAGGTTAATGGTCGGCGGGAGCAGGTTGTGCCGCATCGCCATGGAGGTCAGGACGGCTTCGACGCCGCCGCTGGCGCCCAGCAGGTGACCGAGCTGGCTCTTGGTGGAGGAAAGGGCGAGCTTGCGGGCGTGCCCGGCAAAGGTTGTCTTGACCGCCTTGGTCTCGGCCAGGTCGCCCAGCGGCGTGCTGGTGCCGTGGGCGTTGATGTAGTCGACGACGTCGGGGCTGACGGCGGCGTCCTTCAGCGCGAGCTTCATCGCCAGGGCCGCCCCCCTGCCCTCCGGGTCGGGCGCGGTGATGTGGGACCCGTCGCCGCTCATCCCGTAGCCGACGAGTTCGGTGTAGATTCGCGCGCCGCGCCGCTTCGCGTGCTCGTATTCCTCGAGGATCACGATCCCCGCCCCTTCGGACATCACGAACCCGTCACGGTCCTTGTCCCAGGGTCGACTGGCGCGGGCCGGGTCGTCATTGCGGGTCGAGAGGGCGCGGGCGGCGCAGAAGCTGCCCATGCCCAGCTCGCACAACGCGGCCTCGGAGCCCCCGGCGATCATGACGTCGGCCAAATCGTGCTGGATCAAGCGGCCCGCGTCGCCGATCGCGTTGGAGCCGGTGGCACACGCGGTGGCGACGGTCGTGTTGGGGCCGTGCAGGTGATACAGGATCGAGACGTTCCCGCTGCCGGCGTTGGCCATGAGCCGCGGGACGGTGAACGGGCTGACCCGGCTGACGCCGCGGGCCACGAGGATCTTGTTCTGCTCCTCAATGGTCTCTATGCCGCCGATCCCGCTGCCGATCACCACGCCGCTGCGGAAGCGGTCGAGCTTATTGAAGTCGATGCCCGCGTCGTTGACCGCATTAATCGACGCGGCCATCGCGAACTGGGCGAAGCGGTCGATCCGCTTGGGCTGCAGCCGCTCGCCGCCCAGCTTGGCGACGTCGTCGGCGTAGCGCATCAGGTCGAAGTTCGTGCACTCACCGCCGAACCGCGTGGGGTAGCTGCTGACGTCCCACCGCTTGATCGGCCCGATGCCGCTTTCGCCGGCGCAGACCTTGTCCCACACCTCGTCGACCTTCTCGCCGAGCGAAGTGATGACGCCCAATCCCGTGATGACGACGCGACGCCTGGCCATGAGTCCTTTGGGGCGGCAATTGCAAGCCGCAAAAAGAGCCTCCGCCGAAGGTCGATCCGGCGGAGGCGGCGACCTTACTTGTTGGAATGTTCCTTGATGTAGTCAATCGCCTGACCCACGGTCTGGATCTTCTCGGCTTCCTCGTCCGGGATCGACAGCTCGAACTCGTCCTCGAACTCCATGACGAGTTCCACGGTGTCCAGCGAGTCGGCGTTCAGGTCGTTGATGAAGTGGGTTTCGCGCGTGATCTCGCTCTTGTCCACGCCCATCTGCTCGCTGACGATTTCGATGACCTTCTGCTCGATGTCTTCCATGTTCTTCTACCTACCCTGGAAAGCTGTCCCCGGGGGCCGCGCGGCCCTCGGCGGGATCGGGCTTCCGCCCGGCAAATCGGGCGATTCGCCCGCAAAGAGGGGAACTATAGCGGTGCCCGAACCATTTGCAATCTGCGGATTCCCCGCTGCCGGCATCGCGACTCAAGCACGTTTTCCGTTCGCGAACCCGCAAGCGGTGGAACCCAAGGATTCCGTTTACATTACCATTCCCCCATCCACGCAAATCACCTGCCCGGTGATGTACCCCGCTTCGGGGCTCGCGAGGAACGCGACCGCCGCGGCGATCTCATCCGGCTCGCCGAACCGTTTAAGCGGAATCGCGCCCTTCACCGTCTCCTTGATCTTGTCGTTCAGCACGTCGGTCATGTCCGTCGTGATGAACCCCGGCGCAATCACGTTGCACGTGATGGCTTTGCCCGAGAACTCGCGGGCAACGGTCTTGGAAAGCCCGATCAGCCCGGCCTTGCTGGCCGCGTAATTGGCCTGGCCCGCGTTGCCGGCCACTCCGGCAACCGAGCTGATGTTGATGATCCGGCCGGATTTGCTCCGCATCATGCTGCGGGCCGCGGCGCGGATCGCGACGAAGGCGCTCTTGAGATTCGTGTCGATGACCGCGTCGAAGTCCTCGTCGCTCATCCGCAGGAGCAGGCCGTCCTTGGTGATGCCGGCGTTGTTGACCAGCACGTCGAGCCGGCCGTGCTTCTCGGCG
>DASXMX010000468.1:0-22482 GCA_036495445.1 Tepidisphaeraceae bacterium | reverse complement strand
TGACGTTCGCCGCGCCGCAGCACTCACACACCCGCGGGTTCCGGTTTCGCTGCCGCGGGCGTGGCCGGCCGCGCGGGCTCCGCGGGGGCGGGCGCCGGCTCGGGTGTCCAGCTCACGAACGCCTCGATCGCCTCATATTCCGCAAGCCCCAGCGCGTCGTAGGTCTTCGCGGTGGCGCGGTTCCGGTCCTCGGCCCGCTGCCAGAACTCGCGCTCGTCGGTGCCGGGGAACAGCGCGCGGTCCTTTTGCGACTGGTGGCGGAAGATCGCCTCGCGCTTGCGGTGCAGTTCGTCGGGGCTGAGCGGGACGGCCATCTCGATCCGCTCGGGCTCCCACTCCTGCCAGGCACCGCGGTAGAGCCAGATCTCGGTGTCATCAAACCAGGCCCGGTCGCGACACCGGCGGGCCGCCTCCATGATCGCCGCCAGGCAGACGCGGTGCGTCCCGTGCGGGTCGGACAGGTCGCCGGCCGCGTACACCTGGTGCGGGCGGATCTTCTCCAGCAGGTCCACGATGATCTGCACGTCGGCCTCGGAGATCGGCTTTTTGCGCACCGTGCCGGTCTCGTAGAACGGCATGTCGAGGAAGTGGAGGTTTTCCAGCGGCACGCCGCAGTGCCGCGCCGCGGCGCGGGCCTCGCCCCGGCGGATCAGGCCCTTCAGAGCCTGCACCTCGGGCGAGTCGACCTGCCCGGGCGTTTTCTCGCGGAGGAACTTCTCCACGTCCCGCGCCAGCTTCGCCGAGCGGTCGGCGTCGATCCCCGCCATCTGGTTGAAATCGGCGACGAAGTCGACGAACCGGGCCGCGTCGTGGTCGAAGACTGCGATGTTGCCCGACACCTGATACGCGACGTGCACCTCGTGCACCTGGTCCACCAGGCGGGTGAGCGTGCCGCCCATGGAGATCACGTCGTCGTCGGGATGGGGGGAGAAGATCAGCACGCGCTTGGGATACAGCTCGTCCTTCGGGCGGACGTAGTCGGTGGGGCGACGGGCGGAGGCCGGCTTGCCGCCCGGCCAGCCGGTGATCGTCTCCTGCATGGCGCGGAAGATCTCGATGTTGATGTCGTACGCCGGGCCGTGGCTGGCCAGCAGTTCCTGCAGGCCGTGCTCGTTGTAATCCTCGGCGGTGAGCTTCAGGATCGGCTTCGTGACACGGTCGGCCAGCCAGATGACGGCCTTGCGGATCAGTTGCGGGGTCCAATCAACCGAGCCGACCAGCCAGGGCGATTTGCTCCGCGTCAGGTGCGCCGCCGCCGCGTCATCCAGCACGGCCACCGCATTGGGATGTTCCTGCAGATAGCTGGCAGCGACCTCGGTGATGACCGGCCCCTCGATGGCGCGGGCGACGATCGGCGCCTTGCCTTCGCCCCACGCCATCATCACGATCCGCCGCGCCGCCATGATCGTGCCGACGCCCATCGTGATCGCCCGGCGGGGGACCGACTCGATGCCGAAGAAGTCGCTGGCGGCGTCGAGCCGCGTCATGCGGTCGAGCCAGATCCAGCGGGTGCGGCTGTCGCGCGGCGACCCGGGCTCGTTGAACCCGACGTGGCCCGTGCGGCCGATACCCAGGAGCTGCAGGTCGATCCCGCCGGCCTCCTGGATCTTCCGCTCGTACGCCTCGCAGTAGGCGGCGAGTTGTTCCTGCGGGAGGTCGCCGTTGGGGATGTTCACGTTGGCCGGGTCGATATCGACGTGGTCGAACAGGTGCTCGCGCATGAATCGCACGTAGCTCTGCAGTTCGTGCGGTTTCATCGGCCAGTATTCGTCGAGGTTAAACGTGATGACGTTGCGAAACGAAAGCCGGCCGGCGCGGTGCAGGCGGATGAGTTCCTTGTAGACGCCGGTCGGCGTCGAGCCGGTGGCCAGGCCGAGCACGCACCGCCGGCCTTCAGCTTCGCGAAGGTGAACAAGGCTGGCGATCTCGGCCGCCACCGCCGCGCTGGCCGCATCGGCCGTTTGGAAGACGCGCGTCGGAATGCGTTCGTGCCCGCCGTGGTTGTTCCCACCGGTTTTCATGACGACCTCCAGGGATTTCAGCTTCGATCCCCGTTTTAATATCTTGTTTGTTAGTAAACGTCAATTGGCTCGACGCGGTCGAGCTTGCAACCGTGGCCGAGCAGGAGCGGGCTCATGCAAACGGCGGTTTTCCGCTGAAAAGGCGCGTTCTATCAAAACGTGATTCGAGTCCGTTTGGGCCACTCCCTATTTTCTGCGAACGATACTTTCACCTATATTAATCGAATTCTGTTGACGAATCATCCCCATTGCTAACATAATGTAAATTAACCATGACGATTCTCAGTCCGCGCGAATCGCGCTTTTTGTCGCTGATCCGCCGGCGTGGCGCTCTCAGTCGCCGGGAATTGCACGAACAGACGGGTTTGAGGCCGAATACAGTGGGTGAAATCGCCGCTTCCATGGTGGAGCGGGGATTGTTGCGCGAAGGGGAGCCCGAAGTGGGCGGCCCCGGTCGGCCTCGCCAGCCCCTTGAGATCGACCCGGTCAAACGCCGGGTGCTCGGTCTCGCGTTCGAGCCCGGCGAAGTCAGTGCCTGCCAGCTCAACCTCCAAGGCCGCCGTCTCGGCACGCCGCGTGAGAAGCGCGTGCGCGACCCGGACCAACTCGTCTCGACGGCGGTGTCGCTAATCGAGGAGTTGGCCGGCGACCGAACGCTGGCCATCGGGATCAGCGCCACCGGGTTCGTCGACCCGCAGACCCGCTCGATCCTGACCAGCTCGGCGACGATGCGCCGCTCCCCCACGCGGATCGGCGAGATCTACGCCGCCGCCGGCAACACCCCCGTCCTGCTCGAAAACGACATGCACGCGCAGGCCACCTGCTGGCTGCTCAACCAGGACGTCGACGTTCGCGAAGACATCCTCATGATCGACCTGCGGGACGGCGCGATCGGCGCCGCGCTGCTGATCGGCGGGCGCCCCAACCGCGGGTGCATCATCGGCGGGAACGAACTGGGCCACACCCGCTTCATGGTCGATACCGAGGTCTGTTACTGCGGCCAACGGGGGTGCCTCGAGCGGATCTTCAGCTCGCAGTACATCCGCCAGGTCAGCCGCGACGCGAATGCCGACCTGGCCGAGCGCCTCGCCCATCGCGACCCGGCTGACGCCGCGATCGACCAGATCGTCAACTACCTGGCCTTCGGCGTGGCGAACACGATCAACTTCATCCGCCCCAACCGGGTGGTGTTCGCCGATCACCTCGCCTCCAACCTCCCGTTCTGCAACGACCTGCTGGCCCGCGTGCGCGGCCTGCTGCTCGCGCCGCTGGCCGAGCGGGTGCGGATCGAGGTCTGGGAAAAACCCCCGGTCCAGCAAGCAGAAGCAGCTGCGTGGTTGGCGCTCGCTGCGGTCTATCGCAGCGAGATCCACGTGCCGGAATCCGCGCTGGAGGTGTGAGTGGTGGGAATGCATTGCTGATTTCGGATTTCGGATTGCTGATTGAAATGCCCGGGTAGGGCCCGCTTCAGCGGACGGAATCCTGCTCCCGGTGAGGTTCGCGTCCGCTGAAGCCGCGTTAGGTCCCACTAAAAATGCGGCGCACCGCCCGGCACCACCGAAGCGCTACATAGCAACAGAAGATGCCGATCACGAGAAACAGAACAACTACGATCAAGTCACTGGGGAAGTCGGCGCCGTTGTCGCGCGTGCACACATATAGGACGCCGGCGATTCCGTAGAACAACATCAATGCGCCAAACAGCCCTGCGCCGATGCCCAAAATCGCGACGAGCACGGCGAGGACCGGACGGCCCCGGCGCGCCGAGGGCGTTGCGTAGGTGAGAACCGGCGCCGGGGGGGACGCCTTGCTGTCATTCATGCGGTCAACCCTTCACCTTGGCACTCGTCACTTCGCGTTCGCCTGCTGCACCTCACCGCTCAGCACTTCCACCGCCTTCTCGATCTGCCGGTCATGACCCGCAAGGAAATCGGACGGGGTATTGTCGACGAGGACGTCGGGCTGGACGCCGTAGTTTTCGAAGCTGGTGCCCTGGGCGGTGTAGACGCCGAAGCTGGGGGTGCGGATGGAGGAGCCGTCGAGCAGGCGGTAGGCGCCGGTGCCGATCACGGCGCCGTACGTCGGCGTACCAATGACCTTGCCCAAGCCCAGCGTGCGGAAGCCTTCGGGGAACATCTCGGCGTTGCTGGCCGACCGCTCATTCTGCAGCACGGCCATCGGGCCGAAGAACCCTTCGACGGGGCGGGGCATCTCTACCGAGTCGCGGCCGCGCCACGACTCGTACTTCCTGTGCTGGCTGAGGATCTCCAGCAGTTCCTGGTCGATCCCGCCGCCGCCGTTGAAGCGCTCGTCGATGACCAACGCCTTCTTGTCAAGGTTGTCGAGCAGGTCGCGCTGGAACTTGTCGAGCGACCGGGCGTCCATCGCGCGGATGTGGAGGTAGCCGATCCGGCCGTGCGAGAGTTCCTTCACCATCTCCTTGCGCGCGTCGACCCACTGCTCGTATTGGAGGTCGGCCAGGGCTGCGCCACCGAGCGGATCAAGCAGCACCGTCCACGCGCCCTCCGTTTCCGGCTTGCTGTTCACGGTGAACTCAAACTTGCGGCCGGGGACGAGATTGAACAGCTTCCAGTAGTTGTCCGGCGTCTTGAGGTCCATCCCGTTGACGGCGAGGATGAAATCGCCCGGATGGATCTTCACCCATTCGTGGTCGGCCGGGCCCTTGCGGAGGATGGACGACACCTTGTACCGGCCGCTCTCCGCGTCGGGCGCGAGACCGAATCCCGGGTTGAGCGTCTGGAGTCGTTCCGCCGACGCGTCGGCGACCGGGTTGTACCCGCCGGTGATCCCCGTGTGCGAGGCATTCAACTCGCCGATCATCTGCATGATCACGTTGTGCAGTTCGTCGCTGTCGGCGACGTCGTCGAGGAGCGGCTCGTAGGTCGCGCGGGCCGCGTCCCAATCGACGCCGTGCATCGGGCGGTCGTAGAACCGGTTCCGCATCACCCGCCAGGCCTCGACGAACACCTGCTTTCGCTCGGCGGCGTGGTCGATCAGCATGCGGACGGTGAAGTCGATCCTCCGCGGCGTGGCCGACGGCGCGGGGCCGGACGACGCCTCCGGGGCGGCACCGATGCCGCGGAACCCGCGGCCGCGCCGGCCGGAGGAACTGTCGGATGATGCCGACGGCGATGACTCACCCGCCGGCGCGGCCGGCGCCGCGACGGCGTAGATCGCACCGCCCTGCATGTAATAAATCTGCCGCCCGTCCTTCGACCACTGCGGGTCCCCGAACCCGCCGCCGCCCCCGCGGAACCCGCGCCCGCGCGGCGCGCCGCTGGCCGCGGCGGACGAGCCCTGCGTCACCTGTGTGAGGCGCGTCCCGTCCTCGTTGATCGTGTAGAGGACCGGCCCGCCGCCGGCGCCGCTCTCGTCATCCCCGCCGCCGCCAAAGGCGACGAAGGCATACGTGCGCCCGTCGGGCGAGGGGGCGATCGCGTAGACTGAGCCAGCCGGCAGGCGCGTGAGCTGCTTGATCCGCCGGTCGAGACCGTCAAATTCGATCTTCACTTCCGGTTTCGACGGCGCCGTCTCCGGCCCGCCCGCGCCGCCCGGTCCGCCCCGCCCCGGCCGCCCGGTTCGCCCCGATCGTTCGTCCGCCTGGGCCTGCGCCTCGGTGTTCACGTCGCGGTCTTCCGGGTCCTTCACCACGTGCGTCAGCGGCACGCTGTAGAGCTGCATCGTCGTGCGGTTCAGCGACGACATCGCCGCCGCGCCGGTGCCGCCCAGCAGCAGCAGCTTCTTCCCGTCGGGCGACCACTTGGCGCCGGAGGAAACGAGGAACTGCTCCGAGCCGATCACGTGCTCGTCGCCACTCTCCAGGTTCATCACGTAAACCCGCGAGCGAAGATTCGTGTCGTCCTTCGAGTAGGAGATCCACTTCCCATCGGGCGAGAACTGCGGCGTGCCGATCGGGCCGACGTCGCTGGAAACCAGGTCGTCGGTCCTCCCGCTTTCGATCGTCACCCGCCGCAGCTTGTGGTCCGATCCGGCCCAAAGGAGCGACTTCGAATCCGGCGCCCACGTGATCGAGCCCTTGTCGCAGTCGGCGTCACTCACCTGCTTCACCTTGTGGCCCAATTCATCGGAGAGGAACACTTCCTCCCGCCCCGTGCGGTCGGAGAGGAATGCGATCCATTTGCCGTCCGGCGACCAGCGCGGGTCCTCCTCGCGCCACGGCGTGTCGGTCACCCGCTGCTCTTCGCCGCGGTCGGTGGCGATCGTGAAGAGCTCGCCGTGCGTCGCGATCACCGCACGCTTGCTCGATGGGGACAGGTTGAAGCTCTCGGCTTCGCCCTGGATCGTGCGCAGTTCGATGTCGTTGGCCTTCAGGTCGGAGCGGATGTCGACCGGGATTTGCTTGCTCTGGCCCGATTCCACGTCCAGCTTCCAGAGGCCGAAGTTCTCCTCGTAGACGATCGTCTTCCCGTCGGGCGACATGCTGGGGAAGAAGAGCTTGCCGTCGGTGTGGTGGGTGACCTGCACCATCGTCCCGCCGTGCTCGGGGATCCGCCAGATGTTGTTGGCGCTCTTCATCACCTGCGGGCCGCCGAACTTGACGTTCTTCTCGTCCGGCAGCCGGTCGGCGACGAAGTAGATCTGCCCGTCGCGCCCGTACATGGGCCAGTAGTAGTCCCCCTTGTATTCGTCGTCGCCCAGGCGGGTGAACGTGTTGTCCGCCATGTCCATCACCCACAGGTCGACGGCGTAGCTGCCGCGATAATGCTGCCGCGACCAGACGCCCGGGTGCCGCGTGAACGCCAGCCTCGACATGTCCGGCGCGTAGCTCGCCCACGAGCCCCAATCCGTCGGGATCGCCTGCGGCATACCGCCGTCGACCGGGACTTCAAACAATGTCGTCACGCCCGGGAACACGCCCGCGTCGCGCGACGACGTGAAGACGATCCGCTTCCCGTCCGGCGTCCACCCGACGGCCATGTCGTCGGCGCTGTGGAACGTGAGTTGACGCGGCCGCCCGCCGGCCGCGGGGATCACGTACACGTCGTAGTTCCCCGCCCGGTTCGACGAGAACGCGATCTGCGACCCGTCCGGCGAGAACCGCGGGAACACGTCCCGCGCCTGGTTGACCGTCAGCCGCCGGACGTTCGACCCGTCCTCGTCCGCGATCCAGATGCTCCCCAAATAGCTGAACGCGACCTTCCCATTCGCGATCGTCGGGTGACGCAGCAATTGGGTGTCGGCGTGAGCCAGCGCGGGAAGTGAAATCACCAGGCCGATGAGCAAAGCGATTCGCGACATCTCCGAGTCTCCGGTTGAGGAATGAGCCGGATTGTCCCTGACGTGGGGGCAAAAACGCAAGCAATAGTTGCAAGCGGGAGCGCATCTTCTGTGTGGCATGCCTGCTGCGAAAGGCCGGCGGCGGTCGGGTACGATGGATCAATCACGACCGCGCCCGCGACGGCGGCGGACCGACGAGATAAAGCTTGCGGCCGCCGATCAGGGCGCGCCCGTCGGTCAGGGGATGCACGACCAGTTCCGAATCCCCCGGCGTGGCGAAGTGGCCGGCGGGACGGGGATGGCTCGGGTCGCGAATGTCCAGGACCGCGACCCGGGCGAGCGGGCGGCCGAAGACGCCGACCTGCTTGCTGGCGTAGACGAAGCCGTTCCCGGCGGCAAGTCGCGACCAACCCCAGCCGCCGAGGAGCTGTTCGGCCAGCGATGGCTCGCGTTTCCCAACCCGGTGAAACTCGGCCGAGCCGCTGGCGAGTTTGACGCGTGAGCGGTAGTCCGCGTTGGACTGGAACGTGCCAGGCGTTTCGGACACGCGCGCCAACTCGTAGATCAAAAGGGAATCCCGCGAGGTGAACGCAAGGATGCGGCCGTCGAGCGCGGCCTCATACCCGTGTGCCAAATCAATTGCCACCCGAAGTCGCTGCTCGACCGGCACTCCGGGCAGTGGCGGGAGGGTCAGTACGAGTCCCTGTTGGTCTAACGGCTCGGAGTAGCGGCCGGTGTATCCGAACCCTCGCGCGATTGGCGGCGGGTTCGAGGAGATGACCCGTGGGTGCGCGGGATCGGCCACGTCCACGATTGCCCGCCCGTCATTGCCGCGCGGACCTTTCCACCAGATCGCGAGCAACGTGTTGCCCGCGCCGTAAAGCTCGGCGCCGGATCCGTTCGCGTAGGCCCATGATTCGCCTGCGGGCAGGTTCGGAAGATTCGGATCGTCCGGGTCATACGAGGTGCCCAACTCGGCTGTCCCGATCGGCTGGGCCGCGGCCTCGCCCAACGGCAGGGTTACCAACGCGACGTGACGGGGCCCGTGCTCGCCCGTGGCCCGGGTCGTGAAGCAAACGTCCGGATGGTCCGGGAGCCACACGATCCCCGTGGCGAAGGGGCCTTCCCGTACAAATGGCACAGGAATCCTTGTTCCAAGGTGCAGCCCGGACGACGTGATCTCGACCGTGCGGATCCCATCAGGCAACCGTCGTTGTCCCTCGACGAGCCGTGTGACCAGCATGCCCCGGTGCCCGTCGGTACGGATCGCAAGCACGGACTCGCCCGGATCGAGGTCAACCTCCTGCAGCACCGGCAGGTTCGACGCGACCTGGAACGCGGCCGACGCGAACAGCAGCAGTAAGACGCCGGCGATCGACCAGTACATCAGGCCTTGGCCGGCGCGGAGATGCCATGCTTGTCGGACGCCCAGGATCGCCAGCAGCAATGCGCCGAGGCTGACGGCGGCGGCCGTGACGATGAACGTCTTGGCCGCTTGCCCGTTATCCACCGCGTCCATCAGGCTGGAGCCGTGCATGAACGGCAGGACCACCGGGAGGAAGTAGAACAACAGCGTCAACCCGAAGGCCAGCATCACCGCCGGCCCCGTCCGACGGGTCAGGCAGCCGCAGACGAACCCGAGGCTGAATTGCACGACCAACAGCATGGGAAGCCATTTGATCAGCGCCGCGGCGGCGTGACTCGGGTGCGGGTCCCATCGTTCGCTCCAGGCTTCGATCGCCAGCGGCACGAGGCAGGCGATCAGCAGCGTGGCGATGCCCACCGCGTACTTCACGACGACCTGGCGCACGACGCCGATGGGGCGGGATCGCCAGAAGTCGGCCAGGCGGCCCTGCAAGTCGCGGGCGGCGGCGAACGCGCCAACGAGTATCCCGAGGATGCTCCCGGCCCACGAGACCCAGATCGAGGGTGCGAACTCGAACCGGCGATACCCCCACAGGTTCTCCAGCGCGCCGGCCAGCGGCAGGGCGACGAACGCGACCGCCGCGACGGCCAGCACCCAGCGGACCTCGCGCCATTCCTTCCATATCAATGCTGCGATTTGTCTCACGGCCGGCCCTCCGACTCATGTGCTGCGACCGCATGGGCGGCCCAGAACCAGAGCCCCGCCGCGATGCCCAGTTGCACCGCCATCCCGGTAGCCAGCGCGATCCCATCGGCGGCAAAGACGGCAACGAACGGCGTCGGCGCCAGCAGCAACTCGGCCCGTGTTGACGGCGCCGGGTGGGGCAGGTGGCTGATCCGGGACTCCTCGCGTTGCACGACGTTCAGCAGGCCGTACGTGGCCATCAGCCAGAAGACCAGCACGCCCACCGCCAGCCCCGCGGCCCGTCCCTCGCCCTCGGACCGGGCGGTGAAGGCGAGCATCCAGACGAACAGCAGCAGGGCGGTCGCGATCGACCCGCCATAGATCGCCAGCGTCGCCGGGATCGACACTTCGCGGCCCCGCGCGACCGCGACGCTGACGATCGCCGCCGCCATCAACGGGACGGCGCATAGCGCCGCGCCGAGCAGCGTCTTGGCGGCCAGCACCTTCCAAGGTTTGACGGGCATCGCCAGCAGCATTCGCAGCGTCCCCTCGTCCCGCTCGGCGGGAACCAATCCGGCGGCGGCGAGGATCGGCAGCAGCAGGACGCCGATCGCACAGGTGCCGATCAGGATCGACTGGTCGTCCACCGCGCGGGTGCGCAGGCCGATTAGGGCGAAGGCGCACAGGATCACGCACCCGAAACCGATTCGCCAGCGTTGCTCACGCCACTCTTTCCAGATGAGCCGGGCCATGGCCATGGTTGTCCTCCTTTCCGCGGCGGCCGATCACGTAGGCCTCGAAGATCTCGTCGAGATTCAAGTCAACGACCTCGTACGGCACGCCGGCCCCGGCGACGAGGGGCAGGGCCGCGTCGACATCCTCTACCACGGCGGCCGCCTGCCGGCCGGCCTGGGCTAGATCGAGCAGCCCCGGCAGATCGGCCAGCTTCGCCTCCGCCTCGGCGGGAACGACGATCCGCTTCACATGATCGCGCAGCGCGTCGGTATCGGCCTGCCGGACGATCCGGCCGCGGTCGAGGATCGCGACCGTGTCGGCGACGGCGTCGATCTCGTACAGCAGGTGCGAACTGAAGAAGACGGTGACGTTCTCCCCCTGCAAATAGGTGACGACGTCGCGCAGGAATTCCTTGCGCATGATCGGGTCGAGCCCGAGCGTCGGGTCGTCGAGGATCACCAACTTTGGTCGGTGGGCGAGCGCGAGCAACAGCCCGAGCCGCACGCCCTGTCCCTTGGACAGGTGCCGGACGCGCGTCCGGGCCGGCAACTCGAACCGCTCGGCCAGTTGCTTGGCCCAACCGGCATCCCAAGTCGGGTAGAAGGGGGCCATGAACGAGATCAGCTCCGACACCCGCATCCAGCCGAACATCGCCTGGTCCTCGGCCAGGTAGCCGACGCGCCGGCGAACCTCGAGCGACTCGCGCCGCGGGTCCATCCCGAGGACGTGAATGCTCCCGGCGTCGGGCTTGAGGAGCCCCAGCAGCATGCGGATCGCGGTCGTCTTTCCCGCGCCGTTGCGGCCGAGGAACGCGAACGTCTGGCCGGGGCGGACGGTCAGCGTCAGGTCGTCCAGCACGGGCTTGCGCCCGAACCGCTTATTGACGCCGCGGATTTCGATGGCGGGTTGCTCCGTATCACTCATCGCGATGGCCTCCCTTTGGCGTGGATGCGCCGCGCTCGCTCGCGAGCTTGGCCGTAGCTTCGTCGAGCAGCTCGTGGACCTCGGTGGCGTCGATGCCCAGGTCCGTCGCCCGGCGGGCGAGCCGCTCGACCTCCTGCCGCAGCAGTTCCCGCTGCGCCTTCAGTCGCCCCGGCGGCAGCCGGTCGGCGATGTAGGTCCCGTCGCCGTGCCGTCGTTCCAGCAGCCCCTCGGCGGTCAAGCGTTCGTAGACGCGCAGGACCGTGTTCTGGTTGATCGCCAGTTGCTGCGCGAGCTGCCTGACGCTGGGCAGCCGGTCGCCCGGTGCGAGTGTGCCCGCCGCACAGTGCGCCCGCACCTGGTCTGCGATCTGCCGCGTGATCGGCACGCCGGAGGATGGCTCGAGGCGAAGGAACATGGGGCATCACTCGAAGTGACTACAAATATATAACAGTAGTCAGATGGGTGCAACGAGAAAATCGCTGAGACGGGATGCACCTCTGCTATTCGCGGGCCTACCGCACAGGTCGAACGCTCCTCGGGCAGGAACCGGGGCGCATTTCTGGTCGACGCGCAACGAGTTTGGAACTTTCGTGGCGGCGGGAGCTTACGTGCCAAAATCTAAAGTCTGCGCCTATATAGTGAGCCCAGGTGCTTTCCCATGACGCCCGAAAGCTTGCCCGGCGGGGGACGCCGGATGCGGTGATCCAGAAGCGGACGAATGAGGCGCGCAGCGAGACGCGGCGGCCCCTATCTCACGGGCGGACCCGGTGCGTCGATCGATAAGTGCGGCGCCGGCCGACGGTTGGCCGGCGAAAGGATGGGGCTCCATGATACAAACGAGGCGCATTTCTGAGTGTGCGCGGATTGTGATGTCGGTCGGGTCGTCGTGTAGCGGGGGAGCTTGCTCCCCGCATTCACGTCGGCAGCGTGCCGCTTCAGCGAACCGGATCGATTACAATCCCGCGCCATGGGGAATGCGATCACCTACGGAAGCGCCAATGCGCGGAGATTGCTGTCTCGCAGTGCGATCGCGTCCGTAGCTTGTGGAGTGATAGCGTTTCCGTCGCTGCTGTACGGACTGAGCGTGCCCGCGGGGACATTGTCGTCCACAACAGCGTGGCTCTACCGCGGTTCTCTCTTCGCGATTGCCCTGATCGGGCTCGCGTGCGGAGTTGTGGCCCTGGCCGTTCGGCGACGCCTTTGGTGGCTGGCCCTCGTCGGGGTGATACTGAGCGGAAGCCCGCTCGCGATGTTCGCCTACAACTTTCACAGTTTTTACCGGATGCTTCGCTTCTGAGCGATGAGAGTATGGCTCTTGGACAAGGGCAGATCGTTCCGTAAGGTCCGCAGCGGACGCAATCGTCCTATGCCGATGCCACCGCGAAACAGACGATCACCTACTACTCCTCGGCGGTCGCCTTCTTCTTTCCGTTTCCGTTCCCCTTGGCGCTGGACGGATCCGGCTCAACGTGTGCCCGCTTCGCCCACGCGTCCCACTTGGCGAGCAGTTCCTTCGCCCGCTGCGGCTCCTCGGTGGAGAGGTCGTGGAGCTCGGTGCGATCGGCAGCCATGTTGTACAGTTCCCACTTGCCCTTGCGGCCGAAGCGGACGAGCTTCCAGTCGCCGACGCGGATGGCGGCGTTGCCCTCGTGCTCCCAATAGATCGCGTCGCGTTCGATCGGTTTGTCGTCGACGATCGCCGGGATCAGGCTGCGGCCCTCCATGGGCTGGATCGGCTTGCTGTCGAACTCCTTGGGGTACGTCGCGCCGGCCACGTCGACGCACGTCGCCATCAGGTCGATTACGTGGCCCGGCTGCGTCCGCAACTGGCCCGGCGCCTTGATGCGGTCCGGCCAGTGGACGATCAGCGGCGTCGCGATGCCCCCCTCGTGGTTGAAGTGCTTGTAGCGACGGAACGGCGTGTTCGAGAGCGTCGCCCACGACTGGCCCTCGAAGACGGTCGACCGCGGCCCGCCGGGCGGGTCGCCTTCCAGGCGGCCATTCGGGCCGCTCTCGGCGTTGCCGCCGTTGTCGGACAGGAACAGGATCAGCGTGTCGTCCAATATGCCCCGGTCCGTCAATCCAGCGACGAGCCGGCCGACGGCGGCGTCCATGTGTTGAATCACCGCCGCGTAGATCGCCATGATGTGGTCGAACCGGTCCTGCTCCTCGGGCGTAAGCGATTCCCAGTCCTTCACCGCCGGCGGTCGGGGCGAGAGCGCCCACGCCTTGTCCACTACGCCCAGTTCGATCTCCTTGGCGCGGCGCTCTTCGCGGAGTTTGTCCCAGCCCATTTTGTAGTGGCCGCGGAATTTGGCGATCTCGTCGCCCGGGGCTTCGAGCGGGAAGTGCGGCGCGTTGTAGGGCAGGTAGAGGAAGAACGGCTTTTTGGCCGCGATGCCCTGGTCGACGAACTTGATCGCGTAGTCGGTGAAGAGGTCGGTCGTGTACCACTCGTGGGGCAGTTCGGGGCCGTGCGGGTCGAGGCGGCGGCCGTTGAGGAAGAGCGACGTCTTCGCGTCGTCTGGGTAGTAGAACCCGCCCGCGGGAGCGTTGAGGCTTGCGTCGAACCCGCGCTTCCACGGCACGACGCCGTGCTCCTGGCCGACGTGCCACTTGCCGGCCATCGACGTGAAATAGCCGGCCGATTGGAGTACCTGGCCGATCGTGACGCAGCGGTCGTTGAGCCGCCCGCGGTAACCCGGGAGGTTGTCGTCGTCGGTCATGTGCCCGACGCCGGCCTGGTGCGGGTAAAGCCCGGTGAGCAGCGACGCTCGGGTGGGGCAGCAGCGGCCCGTGTTGTAGAACTGCGTGAACTTCAGCCCCCCGGCGGCCAGCTTGTCGAGGTTCGGCGTGGGGATCTCGCTCCCGTAGCAGCCGATGTCGGAGAAGCCCATGTCGTCAACGAGGATGATGACGATGTTCGGCCGCGGGGGCGATGCCTGCGATTCGGCGGCGGTCGTCCAACGTGCCATGCAAGTGAGCAGCACCACGGCGACGGCGGCGATCAGGTTCCTCATCGATTGACCCTTCCCTGATGAGCGACAACAAGGTTGGACGACGCGGCGGCGCATCGTCACTGCTCGCGATGGGGCGACGTGAGTATAACGGGAAGGCCTCGTAACTATTGCCCCATCCGTTCCGCGGCGCGCCCGGAGGGCCGCGTGTTCACGGGCATGTGCGCCGTCACAGCACGTCGTCTGCCACTCGTTCCAGCGCGGGTTCGTCCAGGTGGATGCTGTAGCGGCGCATCATCCAGATCTCGGGGATGATCTCCCAGACCAGCTCGCCGTTGTTGAAGATGCGGACGATCGAGCTTTCGGAGACGACGACGGCCACCGTCTTGGTGCTCTTGGAGATCGACGCGGCGGCGACGTGCCGCGTCCCCAGCCCCAGCGTGAGCGAGATCCCCTCGGCCGAGGCGTCCAGGTACCGGCAGGCCGAGACGGCGACGCCGTCGTCGCTGATCACGAACGCGCCGTCCATCTGGGCCAGTTCCTTGATCGTCTCGCGCAGGTCGTGGCTGGTGACGCTCTTCTTCTCGTCGGGGTGCCCGTAGAGGGGGTCGAGGATCATCGGCTTGGAATGGCGGAGCACCGCCGGCGTGTCGCCGACGGCGAACAGCGTCCCGATCTTCCGCCCCTCGCGCCCCTCGCGGGCGATCTCGACCGCCAGCATGACGACCGTCTCCAGCACGTTGCAGTCCAGCTTGGGCTTTTCGGCACAGATGCGCAGCAGGATTTCCGATGTCGCAGGCATAATTCTCCGGTGGCCACCGCCTCAAGGCAGCACAACCATTCTATGGCATCGGATTGCAAATGAGAGCGCCCGGATGTCGCGGCATTCACCCAACGACCTGCCCTGCTACATCGACAGGGTCCGCGTCCAGTCGCGGAACTCGCGCAGCAGGGCGGTTTGCTCTTCGTGCTCGAGCCGCAGCAGGAACTTTTCGAACGTGGCCATGGGGAGGAATGGGAACGCCGCGCTCGATGGGCTCGGAAGATAGGTTCGCTCGGGGCCAAGCAGGAGCACCGTCAGGCGGCGGGCGCGGAACCGCCAGAGTTCGGGGACGCCCAACGCCCGGTAGATCGGCTCCCGCTTGATCGAGCGGCGGGTGATGTCCACCTCCACCGCGAGGTCGGGAGGCGGATCTACGGCCAAGTCGAGCCGCTCTTTGCCACGGACCGCGTCGGCATGTTGAAAGTAATAGCATTCGTCCGGTTCCAGGCCTTTTTTCACTTCCTTCCATTTGAACGTCGTCGAGCCGAGAGGCAGCATCGGGATGTTCAGTTCGAGCGTCAAGATCTCGATCATCCGGCCGATGATGGTCTTCCACATTTCGTGGCTGGCAAGAGGCGCCATGATCTCGAGGCTTCCGTTGTTGTAGGTGACGCGCAGGGGACGATCGCCGATTTCCCTCAGCAGCCGCTCGTAAAACCCCCATGATACATCGTGCAGCACGATGTGCTGCTGCTCGGCCAGGGGGGTGCCACGGGTCTTGGTGGGCATGACGATGATTATACGGCCTGAACCCGTCCGATCACCCTCCGGCGCTCAAGGCAACCGGCTGCGCTGGCATGCCTCGACGTATGGGGGTTCCAGGTCGAGTGGGATGCAAATTCCCTTATCCAAGGCCAAAGGCAGGAGCGGGAGCGGCTTGCCGACGGCGAGCGGGGCGGGCCAGACGTCGATTCGCTCAACGTCAGGCCGGCGAACGGGCCGGTAGGCAACCGCAAGAAGCTCTGCACCGGCGACCGCGAAGCGGTCGCCGACGTCGAGCAGATCGACCAATTCGTTGTGTAGGTTGGCCGAGCGGTCGGTGACCACGTCCACGACGATCAAGCCGATGCCGTGCTGAAGATAGGTCGCACACTTGGCCGCGAACGCCCGGCGGGTTTCCGGCCGGTCCTTGTTCCCCGGGCTGACCAGTTCGATGGCGGCGACGACTGTCGCGCCGGCCTCCGTGTTGTAAACGAGCACTTCGATGCTGTCGGGGAAGATCGTCGGCATCGACATCGCGGGCGCCGGGGGCGCCCACGGTTTCGCCCGAAGCGTCGCCACGCCGCCTTCGCGTGACTCGGCTTCCGCATGCACGTCTTCTCGATCACCGTGCATCGTTGCGACGTCGATCTCGACGCGGCTCTGCCGACGTGCAGCTGCATTTCGGCGAAATAGTTTTGGGGAAGCCGATCCTTATTCAGGGCGTTGGCAATCGCGCCGGCCCATTGCCCGTGAAACGATTCCCACCGTCGCACGGGAGAAAGCGGCGGATGGAAATGGTCAAGCAGCGGCATGCGATCGAATTATAGCTGCGGCGATACAACGCTCGCAATGATGTGTCCCCTCATCTGGGTGGCTCCTGAAGGTCGCCATCGAGGTGTGGACGTTGTTCAAGTCGGTGAACTTCCATAAGTCGTGGAGAGGCGAATAGTTTGGACGCCCGCGAAAATGCATCCGATCTTGTCGCGTTTCGGATGCGTACTGGTACAATGCCGGGCCTGCCCCTCGGACAACAAGGGTTCGACTCGGCAGGTTTTAACCAATGATTTCGGCCCCGCCGGGCCTTCCCCGAACGGATGTTACATTCGGGTCCCCGGCGCGGGAGGCGGAGCCTCCCGAACCGGAAGGTGTACCTTCCAGCGGGCCAAGAGTCCCTCATGCTGCGGTTCAACCCGGCGTCCCCTGCGGCCACAGTGGTGATCAGGAACCAAGGCCGTAAGCCACGCCGAGAAGCGGGTGAGGGATTTGCGTTTTTCGATTTTCGATTTGCGATCGAAGGCCGACAGATGGTCGGCAATCGCAAATCGGCAATCGCAAATCGCAAATCTCCTCCGACTTGCCGCACAAGGATCGACTGTCCCATGGCAACCGACCCCCGCTTTTTGACCGAATCCGGTCGCGAGATCCTCAACGGCAACGAACTGCTCGTCAAAGGCTGCCTCGAAACCGAGGGCGGCGTCCACCTGCTGACCGGTTACCCCGGCTCGCCCGTCAGCGGGTTCTTCGACATCCTGGGCGACATCAAAGACGTCCTCAGCTCGCACGGCGTCCGCGCCTTTCAGGCCAACAACGAGGCCCTCGGCGCCGCGGCCGTCAATGGCTCGCAGATGGCGCCGTGCAAGGCCGTCGCGGTGATGAAGAGCGTCGGCGTCCACGTCGCATCCGATGCGCTGGCGCTCGGAAATCTTGCGGGCGCCCATCCCGAAGGCGGGGCGGTCGTCGTCATGGGGGACGACCCATGGTGCGACAGCACGCAGGTTCCGGCGGACAGCCGGTTCCTTTGCGAGCACCTCCGCATGGTCGTCGTTGAGCCGGGCGACGTTCAGGAATTGAAGGACTGGGTCAACGCCTCCTTCAAGCTCTCGCAGGCCGCGGGGCTTTACGTAGGGTACATCGTCACCACGGCACTCGCCGACGGCGGCGGGACGGTCGTATGCAAGCCCAATCAATTCCCCGGTGTCAACACCCAGCAGAAGCTCGCCCTCGACACCCAGCAGATCGACTTGAACAAGGTGCTCCTGCCGCCCAAGACGTGGCAGCGTGAGCTCGAGATTCCGAACCGCCACGCGAAGACCATCGTGGCCGCACGGCAACTGGGGCTGAATCGGATCATCCCGACCGCCGTCAGAAGCGACGCGGAGACACGGAGACGCGGAGACGAGGAGAAGACGAGAAGCGACGCCGGGACGCGGGGACGCGGGGACGCGGAGAAGGAACAGGGTGTCGGCGCGATCGCATCGGAACTTATCTCCGCCTTTCCGCCTCCCGTCTCCGCTTCTGTCCCCGCGTCCCCGCGTCCCCCCATCCCCGCGTCTTCCCCGGCTCCCCTCGGCTTCATCGTCACCGGCACGGCCGGGCCGTTCCTGCGGCATGTGCTGTCGGACCTGGGCCTGTCGGGGGTCTTCCCGATCCTGCAGATGGGGATGAGCTACCCGGCGGACGTGCAGCTCGTCGGCGAGTTCGCCAAGCTTTGCGACCGCATGATCGTCATCGAGGAGCGGCGGAGCTTCCTGGAAAAGAACGTCCGTGACGGGCTGTTCCACGAGTTCCCGGCCGAGGAGGCCGCGAAGCTCAACGAGCGGATGTTCGGCAAGCGGTTCCCGGGCAATCTGCAGGGCATCCCGGAGACGCGCGGGCTCAATCCGTCGGTGCTGGCGCAGATCCTCATTCCGCTGATCAAGGCGACCGAGCAGCTCCCCGCCGAGATGCGCAACGGCCGGCTGACCGCCGAGCTGGACCGCATCCGCGCCGCCAGCAAGCCGAAGCTGCAGGTCATCACCGATCAGATCGTCAACCGTTCGCCGACGTTCTGCCCCGGCTGCCCGCACCGCGACAGCTCGGCGGCACTGCTGCAGATCCGCAAGGACCTGGCCGACCCCAAGTACATGCTCGAGAAGCACGGGACGGCCCCGGTCGACCTCGTCGCCCACGGCGACACCGGTTGCTACACGATGCTCATGTTCGCGCCGACCGAGCAGCTCATGCACAACTACTCCGGCATGGGCCTCGGAGGCGGCACGGGCTCGGGCATCGACCCGTTCATCACCAATAAGCAGATCGTTTTCATGGGCGACGGCACCTTCTTCCACTCCGGGCAGGTCGCCATCTCCAATTCGATCAAGGCGGGCCAGGATATCACCTACATCATCCTGGAGAACAAGACGACCGCGATGACCGGCCATCAGGAGCACGCCGGCACCGAGCTCGACGTGCTGGGCAACCGCTCCTACGTCCAGGACATCGAGTCGATTGTCCGCGGCATGGCCGGCAGCAGCCCGCTGACGGTGCAGAAGCTCTCGCCGGCCGACCGCGACAAATACCGCAAGGTGCTTGAGGAGACGATCCTGCGCGACGGCGTGAAAGTCGTCATCGCCGATAAGGAATGCGGGATCACCTATAACCGCCAGGTGCTCAAGGAGGAGCGCAAGATCGTCAAGAAGCACGGCTACCTGCCGCGCAAGACGCACATGAACGTGACGCCCGAGGTGTGCGAGAACTGCCTCGAGTGCACCAAGCAGACCGCCTGCCCGGGCCTGACCACGGTGCCGACCGATTACGGCCGCAAGATCGACACGGACCTCACGTGGTGTGTGAACGACGGCGCTTGTGAGCGCGTGCGCGTCAGCAACGACTACGGCTACGACGTCAAGCCGTGCCCCAGCTTCGAGCAGGTGACGGTGATCCGCCAGCGGCGCCGGCGTTATACGCTGCCGCACATGGGGCTCGACAAGCTCCCCGAACCGACCCGCGTTCATGCGATGAAGCAGGTCGGCGACTCCTGGCGCGCCCACATGGCCGGCGTCGGCGGCATGGGCATCGGCGTCGTCAACGCCATCCTCGTCCGCGCCGGGCACAAGGAAGGCTATCGCGTCGTCTTCGCCGATAAGAAGGGGCTGGCGATCCGAAACGGGGGTGTCTATTCGCAGATTACGTTTGTCCGCGACAGTGACGAAAGAGACGCGGGGACGCGGAGACGCGGAGACGCGGACAGAAGCAGCGGACCCGCGAGCGATTCTTCTGTCCCCGCGTCCCCCCGTCCCCCCCTCCCCGCGTCTCTTGATTACACCACCGGCAACATCCCCTACGGCCGCGCCGACCTGCTCTTCGGCGTCGACATCCTCGAAGCCGCCCGGGCGACCGACGCGCGGGAGCAATTCCGCGTGGCGTCGCCGGAGCGCACCTGCGCGGTTCTGAACATGTATCGCCAGCCGACGGTCAACGCGCTGCTCGGCAAGGAGGACTTCGACCCCGAAATCCTGCGCCGCGACATCTTCGAGCATTGCCGGCAGGAGCATTCGTTCGCCCAGGACCTGGGCGAGATCTGCGAGCAGCGGCTGGGCAGCAAGCTGTACGTCAACATCATGATGCTGGGCGTCGCCTACCAGCTCGGGCTGATCCCGGTGTCGGGCCGGAGCATCGCGTGGGCGATCAAGGACTCGATCCGCCGCGACCACCGCAAGAACCTCAAGGCGTTCAACATCGGACGGAAGATCGCGCTGGAGCCGCGGGCGCTGCCGCGCAAACCCGCGCCGGAGACTTGGGAGCAGCTCGTCACCAACAAGAGCCGGATCATTCGCCGCACGCGAATGTTCGGCCCGACGCTGGCGATGCGGTTCGAGAAGATCGTCCAGGGGGCAATGAAGCAGATGCGCGACCTGCCGGAGCCGAGCAAGTACGACCTGGCGCTGCGGATCTACGACATCATGCAGTACGAAAGCCCGGCGTACGCGAAGCGGTACGTGGAGCTGGTCCGGGGCGTCTACCGCCGGGACAACGCCGACCGCAAGTACGCCGCCACCGCGGCCGTCATCTGGAACCTGGCAAAGGTGATGCTGATCAAGGACGAACCGTACGTCGCCTACCTGCTCACGCGGTTCGAGAAGAAGCAGCACGACATCACCAAGTACGGCGTCGATCTCAGCAACGGCGACCGCATCGTCTACCGCCACCATACCAACCCCGAGTTCAACCTCGGCAAGCACCGCATCCGCTTCAAGATCACGACGACCGACTGGCAGCTCGGGATCGTGAGCCGCTGCAGGTGGCTGCGGAAGCTGCCGGGCTGGCACACGCGCGAGGTCGCGTTCCGCGACTGGTACGTCGGCCTGCTGAGCCGCGTGAGCCTCGCCACCGACTACGACAAAGCGGTGAGCATCCTCAAGGCCCCGGAGCAGGTCACCGGCTACCGCGAGGTCCGCTACCCCAAGCAGGACCGCGCCCGCGAACAGGTCGAGGCGGAAATCGGCCCGGTCGCGCGGATCGATGCGAAGGCCGTCAGCGAGATCGGCTCCGTGCTCGATGCGCTGACGCCGAAGGGGATGGCGCAGTAGATGCGTTTGAGATTAACCACCGAGACACAGAGAGCACAGAGAAAATGCGAAGAGGTTCATAGCCACAGATGGGGCACAGATGCACACAGATAAGGTTCTAATATGATTTGGGACCTCAGATTTTGAATCTGCATTTAATCTGTGTTCATCTGTGTTCATCTGTGGCTAAAAACTGCATTTCCCTCCGTGTCCTCTGTGTCTCTGTGGTTAAATTTTGGGCTTCATCGCGTGTCGGTCCGCTGTCGATAAGGGCCGTATGGGTGTCGCGCTTCCGGTTCGCTCGGTCTCGGCAGGTGGCGTGGAACTGGTCGCCGATGGGCAGCACTTTCAGCGGATCGTGCGGGAGGGGATTCTCAGGGCAAGGGTGAGCCTTGAGATCATGACGGCCGACTTCAAGGCGATGCTCGTCCCCGAGCCGGGCACGCGAAGGGCGAAGTCAATCGTCGACGTCTTCCGCACGCTCGCGAGCCAGGGCGTGGAGATCCGGCTGCTGCACGCCGGCACCCCCAGTTCCGCGGCGCTGCGGGAACTCAAGAAGTCACTTCCCCGGAACCTGACGATCCGCCGCTGCCCCCGGCTGCACGCCAAGGCGGTGATCATCGACAGCCGCGGGATGTACCTCGGCAGCGCCAACCTCACCGGCGCCGGCCTGGGCGCCAAAGCCGACGGCAAGCGCAACTTCGAACTCGGAGTCTGGACCGAATCCCCCGCCCTGATTGACGGCGTCTTTGAGCAATTCAACGCCCTCTGGGAAGGCCGCAACTGCGACGCCTGCCGCCGCAAGGACATCTGTCCCGTGCCTCTGGAAGAGCCAAAATTGTAGAGCGAAGGCAACGATTACCCTCTCCTGGGACTTCAGCGTGCGACCGCTGCGGGCTGTGTCGTTGCGACGGAGTTGGCAATCGTGGAGGGCGCGTCGTCCTTTGGGCGTTCGATGACGTATCCGACGCCGCCGTGGTTGAACCAGGCTTTTGCCATTTCGTCGGCTTTGTAGACGACGCCGTCGCCCTGGTCCTTGCGGGCGGGGTCGTTGACGATCACGTCGCCGTTGGGTTTGAAGCCGCGGATGACCAGCAGGTGGCCCTTGGTGAACTCGTACAGGAACCCCTTGACTTCGCCCCGTTTGAAGCGGATCGACGCGATTACCGGTACGCCGCGTGCGATCATGGCGTGGACCTGGTCCCAGTTGCGGAAGCGGGCGAGATAGGCGTCGAGCCCGAAGTCGCCCGCGCGCGAGATGGCCCGGCCCCAGTTGCCGAACAGGTCATTGACCGGATCGTAAATGGCCGTCGCGTTCTCCACGGTGGGGCGGTCGAACCCATAGAACTGCAGGACCATCGAGGTGCTGGTCGGGGAGCAGATCAGCTTGCGGAGCACCTTGGGGTTGCGGTCCTCGCCCTGACCACGGAAGGGGACGGCCAGGTCGCGCGCCCAGTTATCGATGGTCGACGGGCGAGTGGTCGGGCCGTTTGTGCTGCGGAGGACCCGCGCGCGACGATCGGGATCGGTCACGATGCCGCTGTAGCAGACGCTGAGCCGCCGGATGGCGGGGCGGGGGGCGTTCGGGTCGTACTCGAAGCTCGCGACGCTGACGCGGGCCTGGTACTTCGTCGCCGGCTTGTCGAGGAACATCGTATCGACCCGGACCCGGCCGATACGATGT
>DASXMX010000467.1:0-4595 GCA_036495445.1 Tepidisphaeraceae bacterium | reverse complement strand
CCACACCTTTTCGCTGGCACCACCGCGCCACGGAAGCAGCATTTGACCGAAGATGAGCCGTCGGCAGCAATCACGGCCGACCGCTCCGATTCCGGTGAAACAACGGTGATCTGCGAACCGCCAGCTGCGAATTTGTAGTGGCGAGCCTGAACGATCTCTCCCGCTCCTCGTTAAGCCTGGCGCGCGACATTTACCCTCATTTGATCAATATGGGAGGTGCATACTTATTGTTGCGAAGCTGGAACGTTTCGCCGGCTTTGCACATGCGGTAGAACGCATCGTCATCGACCATTTTTCCGATGCTTTGCCAGCCCTGCTGCGCCAGCGCCTCCTTGGAAATGCACTCGCGTTGCCATGCCCCGCCCGACCCACCCCCGCCCCAGCCGCCGTTGAACGCGATCAGGACGATACCGTCGGTCTTGATGGTAAAGCGCAGCGTAGCGCCGTCTATTCTGTTGAACATCGGGAACCGGGTGAACGACCGCCTGCTCAGTTCACGCGGCACACTCTGTAACTGCTGAAGGTTCTTGCTGTTTCGGGGGCGGTATAGGTCTTCCCCGTCCCGCAACGGCGCCCACGTCACGCCCTGTACTTCGACCTCAGCGAACGTCTGGTTAGCGAGATCCGACAATGTGAGGGGCTGCGGGGCGGGCGAAGGGGCGGGCAGCGGCACGGCAACCGGCGCCGGCGATGCCGCACTGCCGAGAGCGATGACTTTCAGCCGGTACTGCACGTCCGCACTTGGGTTCGAAGGCTTGGCATCTCCGTTGATACGCAGGGCCATCGATGCAATGTCACGATCCGCAATCCACGCGAACGGGGTGTTTTGAGTTCCGGCCGGCACTATGGCCATGATCGTGCTCCGGCCACCTGCATTGTCCGCGATAGCGAGACGACATTCATCGTTTCGATGCTCCATCACCGCGGCATCCGGGTTTTCCGTCGCGAGATTGCCCCAAGCCTTCCATTTGCCCGAGACGTATTTGAAGCACCACGACGGTCCCCCGCGCGACCCGCCCGATCGCATAGCCGCTGGGCGAATTCGGACTGACGTGGACTACCGTCCCAGTGCCGATCGTGGCCTTGAACTGCTCCAGATCGGGAACAAGCTTGCCGCTGGCGCCCGATTCCGGGCGCGTCGGCGTCGGTGATTGGGGCTGGGGAGTCTTATCGTCCGAGCCGGGCTTGATCTTCTCGACTGGTGCGGGGCTCCTCTCCTGCTTTGCAATTCCATTCACGGCGGCGATCGCCGGCGCGGCTTTCAAGGTCGTGATGCGGCCGACCGCCGGCCGCGTGGCGGAGCTGACCGGCGTTGGGACGACCGACGTTTCCTCGCCGCGCGGCGCGGGCTTCCACGCGTCACCGGCGTAGGCGTTGGTTACGGACTGCTTGATCCGTTTGGACTCCTCCGCGTTCTTGGAGCCGGTCGCGCTGAAGGCCACGATCGCGGCGACGATGTCGTTGTACGTGCGCAAGATCGGCGCATCGGCCTTTTCATAGGCGGCGGCGAGTTGCTCTTGTCGTCGCTGCGCCGCCTCGCTGGCCAATTGGGCCAGTCGAAGGTCCTCCGCGGTGAGCAGCCGCCCCGCACCCTTGCAGGTGGGGCAAGTGTAGTCGATCGGGATTCTTCCCGACGTGCCACTCGCTACTGCTTGGGCGGCCGCGGCGGAGACGAGTTGATCGATTTCTTCCTGAGGCCGGCGCCCGGTCCCGCCGCAGCGAGGACAAATCGGACCCGTGGCGCGCGGGACGGCGATCGGTGGTTCTGCCGAAAGAGTGATCTTCGCGTGGTTCGCCTTGAGGGCGTCGGCCTTCCCCTGCTCGGCTGCGTCTAGCGTGGTCGGGCCGCCGGCGGGCCGGAACTCGGGCTTGGCCCCGTTGGCCAGCAGGAGCTTGACCCCGTCCTCGTCCAGGTTCCATGCCGCAAACTGAAGGGGCGTGCCGGCAAAGCTGATCGCATTGACGTCCGCCCCGGCGCGGAACAGCAACTGCACCATTCGATCATTGCCCCGCGCGGCCGCGAGCACGATCGGCGTCACCTTCGCCTTGCCGGAACCAAGATTCACCGGCGCTTTCCTGGCAATCAGCAGTTGCGCTACCTCAGTGCGGTCGAAGAACGCGGCGTAGTGCAGCGCCGACCACCCGTTCGCCGGGTCGGTGCTGCCGATCGCCGCGCCGTCCGAAAGCAGCTTTTGCACGTCCTCAACGCTTCCCATGGCTGCGGCACGATGCAGCGGCGGCGGGTTGTCGCCCGGCTTGTATTGCGGCAGGCATTGCTGTTCCTCCTTCTTCTCCCGCTCCGATCGCAGCAGTTCCCCGTTGCGGCGGCGCTGGTCCGCGTTGTACCTCCGCTCCTGAGACGAGCTTTGGTCCTGCGGTTCGGGCGCGACCCGGACCCATCCCGCCCCCCCATGGCTGGCGGCCGCCGCAACCGCCAACACGATCAGGACGGAAACGCAACGAATCATCTTCTGTGACATCTGGCTCCTCCTGCCCGATTCCGAGCGCGTTATTGCTCGAACAGCTCCGTGGTCCGGCTCAGTACGATGTCCTCGGCCGCCTCGACCGGGGTCCAATTTACCGCGTAACCTCGTTGCCAGGCCTGCTCGCGAAGCGCGCGAAACGCGGCGTACCCGTCGGGACGGACCGCCAGGTACAGCACGATCTCGCTCGGATCACGGCCCAGTAGCGGTCCGGCGGACAGAGCGGCCGCATCGTCGCGTATTCGGATTCCCTCCGCGTCCGGCACCCGCCGGTAGAACGTGCCGTCCGTTCCGCGGGGGATCCGCTCGTAGCTGTCCGAATCCAGGAACCAGATCCGGGTTCCTGAAATCTCGGCCCAGACTTGATGCCGGTAAGTCTGGCGGAGCTGCGGGATGTGGTACGAAATGGTGCTCGTCGTGACCTTCTGCTGGCGGATCCGCTCGCCGTCGGCTTTCAGCCGTTCCGTATCGGCGTCCAACTGCCTGGCTCGGGTAAGGGCGGCGACTTGAGCCGGGTTGATTCCGGTGGCATGCACGATCCGGTCGATCTCCTGCCGGGCCACTTCAAGCTGCGCCTCCGTGTGGAGTCGCGCGGAGAGCAACGACTCGGTTTCCCGGCTGAGCATTTCGATTTCACCGCTCACGGCAGTCGCAGCGGCGGCGGGATCGAGCGCGTCGGCTGCCCGGCGGTTTAGCAGACGCTCGAATTCCGCCCGGCGCTGCGCCGCCATTGTCGCGGCAAACCGCGCTTCGCGATTCTGTCGATCGGCCCCAGCCAGCTCCTGGGCCCGTTGGGCCGCCTTCGGCCCGCCGCCGCTCACCACGACGATTGTCAGGATGAAGATCAGCAGCCCGATCACGCACGCCAAGATGTCGAGGAACGAGAAGTTGAACAGGTCAACTTGCCGGCGCCCGGATCGTTGTTCCATCGTGCGGCTCCTTAGCGTTCTAGCGCCCCATCGAAGTGCCACTCCGAATTGGCCGGCTCATACCCGCACGCAATCCCCTTGGGCATCGCCCGCATCACCCGGTTGAAGGTTTCGATCCCATCGGGCCTGACCCAAAGCAGCACCAGCGGGTGTTCGGCGCGGGCGTGTTGGTAAACCAGTCGGGAAAACGCGGAGTCCTTCTCCCAGAGCCCGGCGGCGGCGCATCGGTCCGACTCGCACATGTTGCCCGCCGAATCGCGTTCCAAGAACACGACTTCGGTTGCCCGGCAGTCGACGTGCAGCACCCGATAGTCCTCCGTTACCTCCGGCGCGCTCCGGGACGGCAGGAACCGCAACCGCTCGACCGACGGGGCATCGATTGCCCGCGCAACGGCAGCCTTGGCGGCCTCGTTCCTGGCCACCGCAGCGTCGAGCACCACGTGCGCCTGCCGCAACTCGGCGTCGCTCTTGCGCCGCCGCTCCGCGCGAGCCGTCGCCAATTCGGCCTCTACCCCGTGCAGCCGTGCGATCGCCTGGTCGTATTCCGCCCGGCGGGCATGGTTCTGGCGCGCGGCATCATCCCGGGCCACCCGAAGCTCGGGGCTGACCGTGTCCCGAATGTGTGAGAGCTGCTGTTCTAGTTGCGCGGCAATGGCAGAATCCTGGTCCGCTGATGCCTGGTACTGCCGCATTTCCTCCGCCCTTTGGTTGATGATTGCGGTCGTATCCGCGACGGGGCTGCCAGACTGGAGAATAAACACCATTACCATAATGAAGATCAACAGCCCGATGGTGCAGGCGAGGATGTCCAGGAACGAAAAGTTGAAGATCTCGACCTGCCGCGAGCGTGACCGTCTGGCCATGGGCACCTCCCGTCACGAACCGTTTAATCAACGAGCCTTTGCATCCGGCGCCGCCTGCCGGGCGGGCGAACCGTTCGGCTTCTCGCCCGCCGTCACCTGGTCTTTTCGGGGAACAATCTCGTGCCACGGATCGACGAGTTCTCGCAGCGCGATCGTCAGGGACGCAATCTCTTTGCTCGTGCTATCAGCCGGCGTCGACATGCGCACCTTGTGCAGCACGTTCTCCATGCAGTAGCCGTCCAACAGGGCCAGCAGCGCGTCCTCCCGGCGCTGGACGAGCGACATAATCAGCATCAACAGGAGGCTCATGCACAACGCGA
>DASXMX010000466.1:0-8135 GCA_036495445.1 Tepidisphaeraceae bacterium | reverse complement strand
AGTTCGCACTGGAGATCCCGGCGGCGGTCAGAATGTTGGAGATGGCGGTGGTGACATTGGTGTTCGTCGCCGTTCCCGGGATCGCAGCCCGGGCGCCCGCCTGGGCTGCGCCCTGCAGCGTGTTCTTCAGGTAGAAGTAGTACCCGTAGTCCACCACGCCGAACGAGAGCATCAGCAGGATCGGCAGGACCAGCATCAGCTCCAGCATCGACCCGCCCCGCCGCAGGCGGGGACGAAGGGGACGCGCGGCGGTTTTGAACGGATGGCGTATCACAGGGTTCCTCCCCGTTTTGCGACAAGCAGGAGGACGGCGGCCAGGACGGGGATCGCAAACGGGAGCCGCCGGGATTGCCGACCGGCCTCGCTCTCGATCACGACCTGACGGCCGGTGCAGCGGACGTGGTCGATCCCCAGTTGCCGCACGTGCAGCGCCGCGGCGGAAACCGTCACGGTGTTCCGCAGCATGCCGGCGAGCCTTCGCTCGGCCAGCGCCTGGGCGATCGCAACGAGCCCGCCGATCACGGCTTGAATCACAAACACCGCCAGCCCGGCCCAGGGGCCGAGCCATGCGCCGACGCCGGCCATCAATTTCACGTCGCCCGCGCCGACCGCGCCCAGGGTGAATTGTCCGAAGGGGATGGCGGCCGCCACGAAAACGCCAGCCAACGCGAATCCCGGTCCGATCGGCGCCCCCCGCAGCAGGCTTCGGCCGATTCCGCCGGCCAACAGCAGGAGCGTCAGCCAGTTCGGGATCCGCCGGCCGCGCGCGTCCGTTGCCGCCGCGATGGACAGCAGGAGCACCAGCGGAAGTTCGCTCAGAACGTGGTTCACGGATCTCAATCCGCTCTGTTTAGCCGGCACGCATGCGCGCCGGCTACACGGGCCGGGCACATCAATTCGTGCCCAAACGCCCTCGGGCCCGGGCGGCAGCGGGGCCGCCCGGGACCGAAGGGGCTCGATCGTCGCAACGTCGGGTCGCCTCGCCCCCCCAGCGCGGCGACCGCGTTACCACGACGAGCCGCTGAGCGAGTTCCAGCGGGCCAGCACCTTGGTGCCGACGACGCTGATGGCGGCGATCGCCGCGACCACGATGAGGCCGGCGATCAGCGCGTATTCCAGCACCTCGCCGCCGTCCTCTTCCTTGACCAACTTGACGAGCAGGTTGCCCATCGTCTTCATGACCGACTCCTTGAAACCAGCGACCCGATGTCGCTCGCGCCAGGCAGGCCAAAGCCGTTTGAGGCGGATGAGCCGCCCTCCCGTCGAGGGAGGCGCGCGAGTGCAACCCCACAACCCGGGGCCCGGCCCGCCGCGACATGCGGCGTGCCGTTCGGACGTCTTCCCCTGCCGAACCCCTCGCAGGCATTCGGACGCCCGATTGCATCCCTCACATCGACCGCCGCAAGATCGGGCTTAACATGCTTCGGCCGGATTTGCCGGTCCGGTTGTGACGTCCGCAAAGGCCGCCGGCGCGGATTGCGCGTTCCCGGCCCGTCGGTCACGCCCCATAATCGCCCGGGTTGGCAAACTCGGGCGAAAGTGACGGCTTTATGGCGCGATCGGCGGCGGATTGGGGCGCGAAGGTTCTGCGGTTCATTACGTTCGCCACGGTCTTCCTCGTGGTCGCCGCCCTCTACTTCGGCAGCGAGATCTTCATCCCACTGGCGCTGGCGATCCTGCTGAGTTTCCTCCTGACGCCCGCAGTCCGGTGGTTTGAAAAGTGGAAGCTGCCGCGCATCGCCGCCACGCTGATCGTCGTCGCGATCGGCGGGGCTCTCGTCTGCTCGATTGGGTACGTCGTTTACCACCAGTTCGTGTCGGTCGTCGAAGAACTGCCGCAGTACCGCGGGGAACTGAGCGCCAAGTGGAATCGGCTGCGCCAGCACGGCGGCGCGATCAAGAGGGCCGAACAGGAGTTCCACAACCTGACCGCGACGTCGCAACCGGCCTCCCAGCCGGCCAACCCGGCGACGGCAGTTCGCGAGGCGCTCCCCGGCGCCGGCCCGTCGCCCGCGCCCGGCCCGGGCCAGCCCCCGGCGCCATGGACGAACGAAAACCCGCTCCCCGTCCGCACCGTCACCCCGCCGCAATCGACGCTCCAGAGCACGGTCGCCACCGTCGGCGAATACGCCTCGAAGTTCCTCAGCCCGATGGCCACCGCGCTGCTCGTGCTGGTCCTGGTCATCTTCATGCTGCTCATGCGCGAGGACCTGCGCGACCGCATGATCCGCCTGATCGGCCACGGGCGGCTCAACATCACCACCCAGGCGATCGACGAGGCCGGCTCGCGCATCAGCAAGTACCTGGGCGCGCTGGCGATCGTCAACGGCGCGTACGGCGCGATCGTTGCCGGCGGCCTCTGGGCCGCCGGGCATCTGTTCGGGCACGGGAATGCCTTCCCTAACGTCCTGGTCTGGGGCCTGCTCGTCGGGCTGTTCCGGTTCGTCCCCTACATCGGCATCTGGATCGGCGCCGCGTTCCCCATCCTGCTGTCGTTCGCGATCTTCCCCGGCAGCGGCGTCTTCTTCGCGGTGCTCGCGCTGTTCATTCTAATGGAGGCGGTCGTCAGCCAGTTCATCGAGCCGTATTGGTACGGCGCCAGCACCGGGATGTCGCCGCTGGCGGTGCTGGTGGCGGCGGTCTTCTGGACGTGGCTCTGGGGCGCCGTCGGGCTGCTCCTCTCCACGCCGCTCACCGTCTGCCTCGTCGTCATGGGCAAGTATGTTCCGGGGCTGCGGTTCCTCGACATCCTGCTGGGCGACGAGCCCGTCCTCCCGCCGCACGTGCGGTTCTACCAGCGGCTGATCGCCTCCGACGAGGAAGAAACCGTCGACCTGGCCAGCGAGATGCTCAAGGACCACACGCTCGAGCAGGTATATGACGAGATGATCGTCCCCGCCCTGCTGCTGGCCGAGCAGGACCACCACCGCGAGCGGCTCGAAGGCCACCGGCTCGCCGAGATCCAGCAACACGTCCGCGAAATCGTGGAGGAACTAGGCGACGCGGCGCGGGCCAAGCGCGTTCGCCTGGCCGCCGAGGAAACCGAGCAGGCGGCCAAGGACCAGCCCCCGGGCCCGGATCAGCCCAGGCCCCGCCCGCCGCTGCCGAAGGACTGCCAAGTCAATGTGCTCTCCCTGCCGGCCAAGGGCGCCACGGATGAACTGGTCGCGGTGATGCTCACGCAACTGCTCGAGCTTCGCGGCTACTGCGCGACGTTCGCCACCGCCGACCAACTCGCCTCCGAAATGGTCGAGCGGATCGAGACCGAGCGGGCGCACATGGTCTGCGTCTCGGCGATGCCCCCGGCCGCCGTCGCCCATGCCCGCTACCTCTGCAAGCGGATCCACGCCCGCTTCCCGGACCTGAACATGATCGTCGGCGTCTGGCACGCCAAGCAGGATCCGGACCGGCTCAAGGACCGCATCGCCTGCGATGAATCCGTCCGCCTCGTCACCACGCTCGCCAAAGCCCAGGACGAACTCGACCAACTCGCCAAATCCGTCGCCCTCCAGCCCGCGGCTGAGCAAATGTCCCAAAATGTCCCATAATGTCCCCTCCGGCGGGACATGCAAGCAATTTTACGATAAATGTCCCATCCTGACATTACTAACAATTCATTTGACTCTCTCAGCCTGATACCATACATATACCTAACAACTCCCATCAGAAAGGGGAATCGTGATGCAAGTGGAAGATCGAAGCAACGAAATCGTTCCGCAGGGTGACATCACCCCGGACGACGTCACCGGGCCCCAGGACGGCGTCCCGTCCGGTCCCGGCGCGTTCGCTCACCCGTCGGCCGCCATTCGGCCCGGCCTCAGCCCGGTGCAGGAGGTCGCGATGCAGCGGCTGATCGCCGGCAGCAGCATCCAGCAGGCGGCGCGGGCGGCCCAGGTCGACCGCCGCACGCTCTCCCGCTGGCTTCACAACGACCCCTACTTCGCCGCGGCGTATGCCGCCTGGCAGCGGGAGATGGTTGCCTCCGGGCGCGCCCGCGTGCTGGCGATGACCGACATCGCCCTCGACGCCGTGCAGAACGCCATCCTCCAGGGCGACGGCCGCGTCGCCCTGCAAGTCGCCAAGGCGACGGGCGCGCTCGACGCCCCCAAGCCCGGCACCACCGACGCGGCCTGGTTCCGTCACCGCCAGAAACTCCGCGACGACGCCCGCCAGAGCGAAATCCGCTCTGCCGAGTTCGACGAGAATTTCAATCGCGAACACGATCCCCGGCGTCGCGTGGCCTACTGCGAGGACATCGTCGACACCTGCGTCAAGCATCTCCACGACGCCCTGCGGGCCGAGCCCCCCGACGCCCGCACCACCCGGCTCGCCGACCAGGCCAAGCGCCGCCGCGACTATCACCCCATGACGCTCCGCCTGCTCGCCACCATGGACGCCGAGGACGCCGCCCGGACGACCGAGCAGCCGCCCCTGCTCGATCGACCGACGTGGGAGGAACCGGGCCGCGAGTCGGGCGACCCGGAACTCCTCACCTGGCGTGAGCGCCAGGTGCTCGAACAGCTCCGGCGGAAGATGCTGGGCGAGGCCGTCCAGGTCGAGGAGGTGACGCTGGCGCCGTGGGAGGTCGACGCGATCAACGAAACGCGGGAGAAGCTGCTCGATGAGGGCTTCATCCCCGGTGCCGACGGGCGTGTGGTTCCGGGCCCGCGGGATCCCTGCGGAAGCGGCAAACCGATCGGCACTCGCAAGCAGCTTGAGTCAAGGGCCGTGCCGCCGCGCGCGTTGCCTGCACCGTCGCCCGCTGCACCGCCGCCGCCGCCGCCCACCGCCCCAGCCGACCACGCCCCGGCTGCTCCCACCGCGACCGCTGGCGTCGACGCCCCGCCCGCGTCCCCGGTTCCGCAGGCCGAGCCCGCGGCTTTCCAGGGCACCGGCGCCCTCTCCTCCAAATCCGTCGACCCGCCCCCCGCCCCACCCCGTCACGGGCCGCCGCCGGGGACGGCCGTGCGGTACGACGGGTCGGATGACATGGATAATGAGCCGGGGTGGGTGAAGCTAATGTGAGGCACGCACAAGTTGAATCGCATCGCTAGCGGATACGACCTCCGCTTGCGGCTTTGACGCCCGATACGCTACAATTCTCGCACGCACATCGTGAGAGGGATGGGCAGGGCATGAGGAAGAAACTGCTGCAATGGTTGTTCTTCGGCGTGATCTTTTCCCTGCTTCCATTCGTGTTCACCGCGGTGCAGTTCTACGGCACGCCGAAGCACCCACAATTCGCGTGGTGGGTGCTGTGGCCCAGGGGCGAGCTGTTCCTCGTTTCCGTCGGCTTTGCCGCGGATGGGGCCGGCGAGGCCCTGTCTATTGAAGGCCGATTCCAGCATCTTAAAATCGTCCTTGTCGGCCTCTGCTTCCTCGTTGTGGCTCTTTCGGCCTTTGGCTACGCCCAGTTGCAGTCATCCGCTTACAGCTATCCGCCGATCTTTGTAACAAGTAGTTCGGTGGCCTTCTTCGTGCTAACATTTACATGTGCAGGGCTTTGCAAGGCCTTGCGGGAGTTAAAGCCATGACGGTCCCCGTCCTGATTGTCCTTGCGTCGGCCGCAACGCTGGCATCGATCGTTGTATTTGGCATTGCCGTGCGACAGGTGCGCCTCGTCCGCGCCGGTCGACGATCGACGGCCGTCTATCACGAAGAGGCCCACGCGTAGGCCGTGGCGGCTTCGTTCGCGTGCTTAGCACCGGGGGGCGAGATCGACGAACACCTCCCCACCGGCCGGGCAGCCGAAACCACACCGCGCGTGAGGGAATTCCGATGACGCGCCGCAAGCCCCATCGAGTGGCGGACGATCTGACGGCGGGCATGCAGGCGATCGAGCGCATGATCGCCGGCGGTAAGCAACCAAATGAGTTGTTCACCGCCCGCACCATTGAGATCCCCAACCCCTCCGAATACGCCCCACGCGACATCCGCGCGCTCTGCGATTCGCTTCACGTCAGCCAGGCGATCTTCGCCAAGCTGCTCGGCGCCTCGCGGATCCTCGTCCAGAAGTGGGAAGCCGGCGACAACACCCCCTCCCCCATGGCCCGCCGCCTCATGGACACCATCAAGGCCAACCCGCCCGCCTGGCTCGCCGCCGTCCGCGAGGCCGCTGTGGCGTGAATTGTGAGGCGGGCATTCTGCCCCCGAACAGATCCGAAGCAATTCAGAAACGCCCCGGTTTCATGGTCGGTTTGACTGTGGCGGGCGAACCCGAAGAATACACGAGACCGACTTTCCCCATCAAGTTAAGGCGCGACCGCAGTTAGGTGCCGTTCGGCTTGCCGCCGTTGACTTCGATGACGGCCACGACGTCTGCGCCGCCGGGCTATTGCTTCACAGGCTCGACAACGAAATAGGTAGTTCCACCCACCTTGTCAGTCCCCGTCACCTGAAAATAACGCGCGGGCCATTTGTCGGTCGCTAACCGTGTGTCATCGGCCATCCCCACCGTTGAGATTCCCCGCATCAAAACCTGTCTCTGGCGATCGACGAATCTCTGCCCATTAGCCGTACTCTGGAAAACCTCTATAATCGCACTGTTAGCATCAATCACCTGCACGACCCGAGGGTCGGTGACCCAGCCGACTGAACCCACGCCCATGTCGAGCGTGAAATCGAGCGGAGATCCCACGGGCATTTCAAGTGCCCCGATCTGGACCTGATGAGGGGGCACCACCGGCAACTTGATCCCATGCTCCTTCTTTGCCACCGGCGCCCCGGGCTGCTGAACGGGATTGTTCGCCTTGGCGAGTTCGGCCCGGAGTTTTGCGTTCTCGGCGCGGAGGGCCGTGAGCTCGGATTCAAGCTCCTGCAATTCCACGTTGGTGATCGCCGCCGGCTGTGAGGCCGCGATCTGCTTGGCGTGCAGGCGGGCATAGGCGGCGTTCGTGCGGTCCTGCTGTCCATCCGCACGGCTGGGCATCGCCGTGAATGCGGCGATGATGAGCAACAGAACCAAGACGGAAATGTTTCGGCGGTCGGTCATGGCGTCCTTCGCGTGAAATGAAGAGTGCGATCGTCAGAATTGTGACGATCTCTTGCCGGCGGTGCAAGGCAATCTGAAAGCCAGTAGAATCCGAGCATCGGGTCGGCCCGAGCGATAGCTACGCGACGGCCAAGCGGTTCGGGCGGCGGTGGCGCTCCTTCACCTGTCCGCTGCCCCGCCCGGATCGGCCCGACGAAGGACAGGTGAAGCATGTCAACTATCGATTCCCCGGTTCCAAACCAGCGAGATGAGCGATCATCGCCACTACGGCCATTCGACCTAGCGATAACTATCCCCGTCGAGGTTAGTTACACCTTCCCCGCGGATTACGGCACGAAAATGAACAGTGCGGGCTGGATCGGCGACAGGTCGCGTGCTGGGAAAACGCTGAGGCAGTACGGGACGGTGCAAGATCACGGCCGCCCACTCTATCTGCTGACTGACAGCGACATCGAAACTCTCCTGCGCTGGATGCCCGGCGGGTGGAGGTTGCCGACACTTCGAGGCATTCTATTGGTCGATTTCCATTTGCCGGCGACGAACTTGCCGGCGCTTACTTGGCCGGACATCATTGCAATGCTGAACACGGCCAACCCCGCCCACCTTTGCAGCGACACGCCAGTGGCCCGAGACCTGGCGGAAGCGTCCGGCGCCCAGGCAAAGCCCGATGCGTCTAAGCCACAACACGCCGACGGCCCGCAACCTCCAAAGGCATTTTGGTGGAAGGGAAAGCAGGTTGAGCTTGAGCCGGTACCTTGGAGACTGCTGGATTCTCTTTGGCAGGCACCAGGGCACCGGAAGAAGGTGAACGATCTTGAGACAGCGGTGTGGGGCAAAGAATCGGAATCGGATTCACGTCTCAAGACAGCAATTCAGCGGGCAAACAAGGCGATGACAGAAGCGGCCTGTCCGTTGGCCATCAGCAAATCGGGGGAGTGGGTGGCACTGAAGTAGTGTCGAAAAAGTAGCGGAGTTTCGACACCCGTTCGACACCACTGGTTTTCTAAGTAACTGGCCAAAAGTTCTTTGACACTGCGTTCTGCTTTGCATGCCACATGGCATGAAAGTCAGGGATGACACCGGGCCGCGTCGCGGCTTCAATGGGCACGACTGTCGCAAGCTCAGGGCCGCCGTGCATCGGGTC
>DASXMX010000465.1:0-6533 GCA_036495445.1 Tepidisphaeraceae bacterium | reverse complement strand
TACCACGCCCCCACCTGCCAGTTGGCCGGCCCGCACGTCCGCTCGTACGGCGAGAACATGCTCGAATACTCCGCGGGATTGAAGTATTGGCTCTACCTCGCGCTCGACGGGAAATACCCGATCCCCGATGCCGAGGCCGACCACGCGTGGGACCAGGCCGGCACGATCGGGATGGCCGAAATCCCCGTCGGCCACCGGCCGGAGTTCGACGCGCCGGTCCCGGCGTGGCGGGAGATCCGAGTGGTCGGCCCCAACGACGGCCGGCACCCGACGCGGCACCTGTTCCAGTACCGCGACGGCAACTTCGTGCTCGGCACCGTCGCGTTCCAGGACGAGTGGAAGCAGAAGCGGAACCTCGTCGCCTACTGGCGGAACGACGGGCCGCCGCCCCTGAACATGCGGGTTGGGTACTGCGTCGATGAGTCGAACGAGACGCTGCCAAACGGGTTCCCGTACGCCCAAGTCCACTTCTACAGCCGGCAGGTGAAGGGGGCCGCGCTCGTGGCGCTCACCACGTCTTCCGCGATCCCCGCTGCCGGTGGGCACGAGATGGTGTTCGACCACGACGCCAAGGCGGCCGGCGGGGCCGGGAATTCGCCGATCCGCATCGAGGACGGCAGCATCACCACCTACCTCTATCCGATCACCCCGGGCGCGGCCCGGTACGAGGCGCGGTCCGACGCCCGCACCTTCCGCCTGACCCGGCCCTGGAGCTCCGCCGACGTGGTCGGCGACCTTCACGTGTTGTCGTGCCTGATCGTGTTTCGCCCGGCCGGCCAACCGGCGCCGGCGGTCTCGGACCTGTCGTTGCGGACCGACCGGGGCGCCGTGGTCGCGCGGGCCACGGTGGACGGGGCATCGCTCTCCGCCTCGTTCAAGCATTGACGCGAAAAACCGGTGAAGTCGAGAGGCGGAGCGGCCGGCTGCAGTTACACCCGGCCGAGGAAAGAAGGTCGGAAGGTCAGAAGCGTTTTGCGCGGAAGAAAATGGAGTCACAAGCCATAACTCCGTGTTAGCTCCATTTACCACATTTGCGCACGACGCGGCCTCCTGCGAGAATGGTGGTGCTGAGCTCACCAACCCACAGGAGGCCCCGGACGGCAAGTGTCGCATCGACGCTCGATCGCAGATGCATTGCTTCAACACCGCCATACCTGATACCGTTTCCGACGTTATCCACGATGCATCGGGCCATTTGCGGCCCAACGCGGCCTCAATAGCTTTCAGGCAGAGCCTAAGGGTCCAACGGCGGACCGATCCGGCAGTATCCGGAGGGCGGCAACGTCGCACGCCGGCTGAATCGAATTGGAGGCCCACGTGAAACCGCTCTTCCCCCTGTTCGCGATCCTGGCGCTCGCTGCGCCGGTCCTCGCACAAGGCGAACCCGATCTGACCGGCGCCGAGCCGCCGCCCCATGGGTATTGGGTCGACCGGATGGACCTGTCGCGGGTCGAGCAGGATTGGTCGCAGGCGCGGGCGGGCAGGTCGGTCGACGGCCGGCCGCTGACGCTCGGCGGCGTCGTCTACAAGCACGGCGTCGGCACGCACGCGAGCAGCGACATGCTGATCGACCTGAACGGGTCGGCCACGCGGTTCATGGCCGTCGTCGGCGTCGATGACGAACGCAAGGGGCTTGGGTCGGTTCGGTTTTTCGTCGACGTGGACAAGCGAAACGCCGCCAGCACCCCGGTGATGCGCGGCGGCGACGCGCCGCGCACGTTGTCGGTGGACGTGAGCGGGGCCAAGACGCTGCACCTGCGTGTGGACGACGGCGGCGACGGGATCACCAACGACCACGCCGACTGGGGCGGGGCAGTGCTGATCCTCAAGCCCGGCGCGGCCGAGCAGCCGCGGATGGCGGTGCCGCCCGCCGAGCCGCTGCCGGTGGTCGGCGCGCCGCCGGGGCCCAAGCCGGCCATTCACTATCCGCGGATCGTCGGCGCGACGCCCGGTAGGTCGTTCCTGTTCCGCGTCCCCGCGACGGGCAAGGGGCCGCTCACGTTTGCCGCGAGCAACCTGCCCAAGGGGCTGCTGCTGGACGAGCGGACGGGGATCCTCACCGGCTCGCTCGAAGCGCCCGGCCGCACCGATGTGGAGCTGACCGTCACCGGCCCCAAAGGCTCGGCGACGGCAACGCTCACGATCGTCGGCGGCACGCACCAGCTCGCGCTCACGCCGCCCATGGGGTGGAACTCGTGGAACGTCTGGGGCGGGCGGGTGGACGCCGACAAGGTCCGCGCCGCCGCCGACGCGATGGTCTCCAGCGGACTCGCGTCGCATGGGTTTCAATACATCAACATCGACGACACCTGGGAGGGCGCCCGCGGCCCCGACGGCGTCATCCGCACCAACGACAAGTTCAAGGACATGAAGGGCCTGGCCGATTACGTCCACTCCAAGGGCCTCAAGCTCGGCATCTACTCCTCGCCCGGCCCCAAGACCTGCGCCGGGTATGCCGGCAGCGAACGCCACGAGGAACAGGACGCCAAAACCTACGGCCAGTGGGGCATCGACTACCTCAAGTACGACTGGTGCTCCTGCCGCAGCAAGGACCTCAAGGCCCCGTACGCGCTGATGCGCAACGCCCTGGACCAGTCGAGCCGCGACATCGTCTACAGCCTCTGCCAGTACGGCATGGGCGACGTCTGGACGTGGGGCGATTCGGTGGGCGGGAACTGCTGGCGCACGACCGGCGACATCACCGACACCTGGAAGAGCATGTCCGGCATCGGCTTCTCCCAGGACGGCCACGAGAAGTTCGCCGGCCCCGGGCATTGGAACGATCCCGACATGCTCGTCGTGGGCGACGTCGGCTGGGGCCGCCCGCACCCGACCAAGCTCACGCCCAACGAACAGGTCACGCACATCTCCCTCTGGGCGCTGCAGTCGGCCCCGCTGCTGATCGGCTGCGACATGTCGAAGATCGACCCGTTCACCACCGCGCTGCTGGGCAACGACGAGGTGCTGGCGATCGACCAGGACGCGCTGGGCAAGCCGGCCGGGCGAAAGTCGATCGACGGCAAGCTCGAGGTCTGGGCCCGCCCGCTGTCCGATGGCACGATGGCCGTCGGCCTCTTCAATCGCGATGTCGACCCAGCGCAGGTCACAGCGCGCTGGTCCGACCTGGGCCTCACCGGCCCCCAACCGGTCCGCGACCTCTGGCAGAAAAAGGACCTCGGCACGTTCAACGACGCCTTCAAGGCGACCGTCCCCCGTCATGGCGCCGTGCTGGTGAAGATCGGAACGCCGAAGTGAGAACACGGGCCCGTGCCGGGGGCTGAACGATGCAACTCCACTGGCGGCTCCGGTCGATTCCCGCCCGCTAAACAGGGACGAAAACAGCGTCTAATTCGAAGCCACGCTCGGTTGCGTTTGGGGCTGCGCGGCGTTGCTGTTGACCATGAACCACACGTCGATCTGGCGCGGCTCGCGGTCGAAATGGAGGGAGGTCTGGGCAGCGACGGTGCGGAAGAAGGCATCGGCGTCGTGCCAGTTTTGCTGGTCGCACATTCTGATTCTCATTTTGCCCGAGCCGGTTTCGTCGATCACCTGAATGGACTTGGCCATCGAGATGCGGTCGAACAGGTCGGCCAGCTTGCCCGAAAGAACGAATGGCACCGCATGCTTGCTCAGGCGATCGGTCAACTGGACGATGTTGTCATTCGGATAGCCCGCAAGCGGAACGAATTTGTAGTTGCCCTGCACGATCAGGGCGTCACGGACGACCAAGCGTTTGACGAATCGCACCTGCCGCCCCAGTCGCTGCGAAACGAGGGCGGCCAGCGCGTCCATGATTTGCTCTGGAGTCGCATTCTCGCGGAATACCCAGTCGCCCGTGAACTTCATGCCTTGCGGAATGGAACCATCGATCTGCCAGTCGTGAAGTCCCGCCCCGTCCTGGATTGCCCAGGCGAGGGGGATCCAATTGGGGGCCAAGTTGACCCAGTGCAGGTCCGAACCGTTTGATTTGAATACCAACGTGCACTCGGGATTCAGCGGGGGGTAACCTGCATTGTTTGGCAGGCTCTTCCAGTATTGCAGCCGCTCCGGAACGGGCACGCGATCGACGAACTTTACAATCTGGCCGGGCGCCAGTTGATAAGTCTCGATGAACCGCTTTTGCCAGTCGGGAGTCGAGACACTGGTGATCTGCGTGTTCGGCGCGGCGGCCATCGTGATCCACCGCGGCGTCGGCGGCGCCATCATCTTGTATCCGACAAACGCCCCGCCGCCGAGCAACGCCAGGGCCGCGGCCCCGGCGAGCAATTTGATGTGTGTCGCGGCCATGATCGTCGCCGCTCCTTTGGTCAACGCCGCCGCGCTCGAACGCGCCGCGTGCCCGGCCAATGCCGCCCGGGTGGTTGCCGCAACGAGGCCTGGCGGCGCGGGGTGCAAACAGGCGTGCAACAGGCTTTCAACCGCCGCCAGCGAGAGCGCCGTCCCGTCGATGGCCGTCAGCGCGCCGCGCAGCCGCTGAAGCGCTCGCGACACCCGCTTGCGCGCCGCCTCCTCGCTGATCTGCAGTTCCACGCCCACTTCGCGGAAACTGCGGTCTTCGAGAAACCGCAGCACGATCGCGTCGCGATCCGCGGCATCGAGCCGGGCCAGCGCGTCGTCGATGTCGGGGGACTGCGGATCGGGTTCGGGCGGGTTCTTCGCCTTTTCAATTGCGGCGGCCATCTCGTGTTCCTCGCGTCGTTTGGCCTTGCGTCGCATGTCGCTGCAGATGTAACCGGCCGCCCGATACAGCCACCCGCCCAGGACGGTTGTGTCCGCGATGCCGGCCGCCTTCCCGGCCAGGGCGATGAAGACGGCCTGCGTCGCGTCTTCGGCATCCTGCCGGTTGCGCAGCCGCCTCAGGCACACGGCGTACACCATGTCGACATGCCGCCGGACCAGTTCGCCGAACGCCTGCTGGCAGCCGGACAGCGCGTATTGCCGGAGAAGGTCCAGATCCGTCATCATGCTCCACTACAGGATTATGGTACGGCCGGCGCAAAACCGGACAGGCAGATGCGCGAGGTTTCGCTTGCGCCGTAACCGGGTTCGAATCCGCTGTGCGGATGCGGCGGACGCCAGGGCAAATGCTCGGTTCATGGGCGTCCCCCGCCCGGTCCCGCTCCGCGGCGTCCTGCTCCGCGGGGCGAGGGCCACGCCGTGGGCGCGGGACGACCGAACATAACGACAGATCGACCATACGCTAGGAGCGGCTTGCCCTGCGTTGGGCCGGTACAGCGCGCATGCGACGAACCGTGTGACATCGGCGGGCGCGTCGCACGAGCGGCGCGGGGCGACGGAGTGATAAGTGGCTGTACCCGATGGGGTTGAAGTCCATATGCATGGGATCCAATGCAACAGATGCGGCGCGTCGGCGGGTGCGCGGGGTGGCCGGTCGCGTGCGGGGGGAGGGCGCGCCGGAGAGGGAGTCGCGCGCGGGACAATTTGGCGTTTTGATGTAAGTATCCATAATAGGCGATTATGTATCCGCAAAGATCGATGCGGCGCGACAGGGCGCGACAGATTCGGGGGCGCGCTGGGCGCGCGGAGCTGAACCGAGGGGCGATCCGGCGCAACGGTCGCGGCGCGCCACAAACTGTCACAACCTGTCACCGGGCAATGTGTACCATCGGCCCCTTCAACCCCGACCGCCCGGCGGTTACATTCCGCCGGCAGTTGAAGTTCCCAACGGAGGCAAGGCGTGGCTGGGACTCGCATCAGCGTTGACGTGCACAACCCGCAGGCGGTGATCCGCCCGGAGCTTTACGGCCATTTCGCCGAGCACCTGGGGGCCTGCATCGACGGCGGCATCTGGGTGGGCGAGGAGTCGGCCATCCCCAATTTCGGCGGGATCCGCAGCGACGTGCTGGATGCGCTGCGCCAGCTCCATCCGCCGGTGCTCCGCTGGCCGGGGGGGTGTTATGCGGATGATTATCATTGGGAGGACGGCATCGGGCCGCGGGCCAATCGGCCCCGGCGCGTGAACCTGTGGTGGGGCCAGACGATCGAGACCAACGCCTTCGGCACGCACGAGTTTGTCCAGGTGTGCCGGACCCTCGGGGCGGAGCCTTACCTGGGGGCGAACGTCGGCACGGGCAGCCCGCGTGAATTGCGGGAGTGGGTCGAGTACTGCAACTACGCCGGGGACAGCGGGCTGGCCAAGCGGCGCGCCGCCAACGGCTCGCCCGTGCCGTTCGGCGTCCGATACTGGGCCATCGGCAACGAGGCCTGGGGCTGCGGCGGGAACTTCTCGCCGGAAGACTATGCGGTCGAGTACAAGCGCTTCGCCACGTTCGTCAAAGACTTCGGCGGGACCAAGCCGTTCCTCATCGCCTGTGGCCCGGACGGGAACGATCACAACTGGACGAATCGCTTCTTCGAACGGCTCGGCCGATTCCCCCACATCCACGGGTTCGCGGCCCATTACTATTGCGGGACCGCCGGGCCGTCCGCCACGGAATACGACGTCAACCAGTGGTACGAGCTGCTGGAGAAAAGCACCCGGATGGAGAAGCTCGTCGTCGAGCAGCGCGCGC
>DASXMX010000464.1:0-2842 GCA_036495445.1 Tepidisphaeraceae bacterium | reverse complement strand
ACGCCGAACGCAGTGGCCTCGGAAAGGGCGGCGCGACCCGCACGAGCGTTCGTGGCCATGAGTCCAACGAGGCGGCAGTTTCCCGGCCTCGGTCGCCAACCGGCGGTGGCACGCGGGACTGCGTTCGGCTTCGGCGAGCCTGACCGCACTTAAGACGTGACCGGGGTCGCCTCGGTGACCGACCAGCGATCAGGCTCACCTATCCAACGGCGAGCTCGCCTGGGCCTGGGCCTCTAACCGTGCCTTCGCTCGGCGGTCCGCGCGGCGCTGACGACGCCGACGCGCGGCCTCCTTTGCCTCATCGCGGCGATCCTTTTGGAAGTGCTCCGGATGCGCGGCGATCCAGACGTCGGGCAACAGCGACTTCAGATCGACCCCTTCCGACGACAACGCCGTCAGCAGCGCGGTCACATAGGCCATCGGCTCGATCCCATGTCGCTTCGCGCTGGACAGGATGCTCATGCAAAGCGCCGCCGTCTCCCCGCCCCGGTCACTCCCGAAGAACATCCAGTTTTTTCGACCGATGGCCACGGGACGCAACGTCCGCTCCGAGCGGTTGTTGTCGATCTCCAACGCACCGTCGGTCGTGTATCGCAGCAACTCCTCCCAGTGGTTCAGCGCATAGCCGATCGCCTGCCCAAACTTGCTCTGCGGCAACGCGGTCTCCTTTTGCTCGCGCAAGAACTTCTCCAGCCGCGCGAGCACGGGTACGCTTCGCGCCTGACGCTCGGCCAGACGCTCCACGTCGCTGCGGCCGGCGATCTCGTCCTCGATGTCGTACAACTGCGCGATCAAGCCGAGGACGTAATGCGCCTCACGCGGGTAGTTCAAGCGTGCGTCGAAGAAATCGCGGCGCGCATGGGCCCAGCAGCCGACGGCTATGATTTTGCCGGCGGACTTGAGCACGATCGATTCATAGGACGAATAGGCATCAGTTTGCAAGAATCCCTGGAAACCCGCCAGGAATTCCGCCGGGCCGTCCCGGCTCCGCGAATCGGTATAGTGGCAGGTTGTGTAGGGGTGACCGCGATCGCCGATGGTGGTCCAGATATACCCCGTGCGCGTCGAATCGCGCGACGGATCGAGCACGGGCACGGGAGTCTCGTCGCCCTGGATGATCCGTGACTTGAGCACTTCCTTGTGCATCAGATCGACCAACGGCTTGAAGAGTTCGCTGCACCGCCTCACCCAATCACAGAGCGTACTTCGTGGAAAGAAGAGGCCCGCGCGGGCGAGGTCGTCTTGTTGGCGATAGAGGGGAATGTGCGTGGTGAACTTGTTGACCACGATGTACCCGAGCAAGCCGGCGGCAGGCAGGCCGCCGGGAATCGGCGCCGGTGCGGTGGGCGCGGTGGTCACGCCATCCTGACAGCAGGAGCAGGCGTATTTCGGATAGATGTGCCGGAGCACGATCAGTTTGCCCGGCACGTAATCAAGCTGCTCGGTCACGTCCTCGCCGATCTTCGTCTTGGCGCGCCCACACGCGCACATCTGATCGGCGGCGGGCACGTCGTGGGGGACGTCCGTTCTTGGCAAATGGTCGGGGATGACGCGGCGGCCATGCCCTTTGCGCCGCTTCGGTGGGTTGTGGTCGTCGGGACTGTCGTCGATGGGTTCAGGCGGGGGATTCGGCGTGTTCTCGTCATCGAACAGATGGCCTTGCCCGGGCGCCTCGGGCAGCCGCTCGCGCCGCGGTCCGTACAGCAGTCGCTTCAAGTTGAGCAGTTCTTCCTTGAGACAGTCGAGGGTACGCTCGCGTTCCTCGGTCGTGGCGGCGAGTTCGTCGAGGAGGCGCTCCAGGTCGGCGATCCGCGTGAGGGCCGCATCCAGTTGGGCACGCAACTGGGCGGGATCATCCGGGGTTGTTGGGGAGTGCTCCGTCATGAGCGTGTATTCGCGGATGACGGAGCAATATTATCCGAATTCCTACATTTCTTGTGCGGAGATCAGCCCGTACGCGAGTAGCGCTTGCGTCGTCGCGCCGTGGTCAGATCAATGCCGCCCAGGATCATCGCCAGATCGGTGACGGACAGTTCCAAGCCGGCGGGGCCGGAAGTTGGCGTTTTGACCGTGGGATCGAGACTCTGGAACGAGCCGGCCTCAAGCCGCTTGTACCAGATCACGAGTCCGTCGCGTTCCCAGAGGAGGATCTTGGCGCGATCGCGGCGGCGGTTGAGGAAGAGGAACAAATGGCCCGAGAGCGGGTCTTGGCCCAGGAATTCGCGGACCATCCCGAAGAGGCCATCGAAACTCTTGCGCATGTCCGTTGGTTTGGTGCACAAGAACACGCGCACGGCCGCCGAGAGTTGTGGGAGCATCAGTCGCCTCCTTGCGTTGTGCCGCCGAGGCGTCCCGCCGCCCGAATCGCGACGCGCAGCAACTTGGGGTCAACGGTTCCCTTGAGCCGCACGGTGCAGGCGTTGCCGAACTCGATCTCAAGGAGTCCGCCCACACCCGCGTCGACAATCGACACGGGGACGAAGGCGGCGTCGGCGGACGGAACTCCGCGAGTCATCGGCTTGGCGCGTGGCTGAGGCATTGGGCCCGATGCGGCCGGGGCCGGGGCCTCGTCCTGGAAGCGGCGCTTCCAGGAGTAAAACGTCACGGGCTGGATGCCGTGCCGCCGACAGAACTCGGCGACCGTCACGTGGGACTGTTGCTGTCGTTGAATTTGGCGGCGCCACCACTGGCGCCGAGCCTGCCGCTCTACCGGCGGTCCGAATCCCAGCATGGTTCTTCTCCCAGAGATCTTGGCGGCTCCGGGATGCAAGCTACCATCCCTGCCAAGAATGGTTCCGCTGAGCGCTTACCACGGATGTCACAAAAAATGGCAGTTTTATGA
>DASXMX010000463.1:0-11856 GCA_036495445.1 Tepidisphaeraceae bacterium | reverse complement strand
CCCCCTCTCTAACCCTCCCCCGGAGTACCGGGGGAGGGGACTGAAGGCAAGTCGCCCGAAGCCTCGCGCGACAATTGCGACATCAGGGGCTGCTGCGAATTAGGCATCCGGCTGTTAATCGCGGCGGCGACGTGGGCGGCGCCGTATCCGTTGTCGATGTTCACCACGGCCACGCCGGGCGAGCAACTGTTGAGCATGCCGAGCAGCGCGGCCAGGCCGTTGAAGCTGGCGCCGTAGCCGACGCTGGTCGGGACGGCGATCACCGGCGGCTCGATCAATCCCGCGACGACGCCGGGCAAGGCCCCTTCCATCCCCGCGACGACGATCACCACGTTCGCCTGCCGCAGGATCGGCAGGTGGTGGAGCATCCGGTGCAGGCCGGCGACGCCGATGTCGTAGAGGCGGTGCGGGGCGTGGCCCATAAGATCGAGCGTGCGGGCGGCCTCCTCGGCGACGGGCAGGTCGCTGGTCCCCGCCGCCGCAAGGACCACCCCGTCCCGGCGGGGCTCGTCGGGACGAAGATCGAGGTAAAGCGCGCGGGCGGTCTCGTCGTAGTTCAGGTCGGGCACGCGCGCAACGGCGGCCTCGAAATGCTCGGCCGACGCCCGCGTCCCCAGCACGCGCGACGCGCGGGCGGCGAGGCGCTCGATGATCGCCGCCGTCTGCTGAGGCGTCTTGCCCGCACAGTAAACCACCTCGGGAAAGCCCCGCCGCAGGTCGCGGTGGTGATCGATCTTGGCGAACCCGTCTACCTCCTCGAACGGCAATACGCGTAAGGCAGCCAGCGCGTCGTCGACGTCTTGCTCGCGCTGGGCGACGCGGGTCAAAAGGTTCCTCAGGGTTTGTTCGTTCAGCATATTGCGAGTGAATTTTAGGATAGCGCCGCCAAGGTAAGCGACCAAGGGGCAAAATCGGCCTTGGGCATGGAGCTGGCACACCGGCTGCGAGCCGTCCTTGGTACGCGAGTCGTATCCCACCGGGTGGCACGGACATGTACTCATGTCCGTGGCTTGGCCGGGCCCGATTCCGCCCCCGACAAGAGGACTTGTCCGTGCCACCCGGAACCGAGGGTCCAGACGATGAACAAGCGTCGAATCGGCAAGGACGAGGTCCGAGTCGAGCAGAACCGCCGCGCGGTTCGTGAGCCAGAGGTGTTGACGCTTTTTCAAGACCGGGCCGATTTACTGGCGGTGTGAGGATGCGGGGCCGGCGGAGGCTCGCCGAGGTCATCGCGGCTCTCGACGTTCCGCGACATCGCGTTGAGCGGCAGGTTTGGCCGCCACTGTTGGATGATCCTCGCGTATGTCCGTTGGACGGGGTGCGGCTGGCGCTCCTTGTTGAACAGGCCGCACGGGTTCGTGCGGTAGTTGATTTGCGTGAGCGCCGTGTCCCAGTCAGTCTGATCGATCACGCTGTACCAGGTGAAGCCGAGGATCGGCACGCCGTCCTGTTTGAGCTTCACGACGTTCCGCCACTCCTTCTTCAGCCACTTTTCGGCCTCGTTCTCGTTGTCGCGCTTGTTGGTCTCCGTGTGCATCACCGGAAGGTTGTACCGATCGTAATACTGGTGGGTGATGACGTAGTAGCCGAAGACCTCACCGGTTTGCTCGCTGGCGTCGCCCCCGGGGGTGACGAAGTACTCGTTGGTGCCGTAATAATCGTTGCCCATGATGCTGTACGCCGTGAGCGGGCGGCCGTGTTCGAGGAACCAGTGGTACTCGTCCCGGGTCATCCCGTGTTCACGCAGGTATTCGTACGCAAGCCCCGACACGTCGTGCCCGTAGATCAGGTCCAGCGCGAGGAACCGCTTTTGGTTGTACAGGTACGCCTGCCGGTGGGCGGCCGGGCTGGCCTGGTGGAAGTAGCTGGTCGATTCGCTCTGAATGAACAGCGCCATCGGTTGCAACTTCAGGATCGCTTCTTCCGCGAGGATCGTCGCCTTGCACATGTGCTTGATCGCAGTGACAAACGCGCGATCCGATTTGAGCCGCTCGTTCCACATGCCGCGATGCGCCGAGAACATCGCGCAGATGAAGATCTCGTTGACCGGCGTGTAGAGCATTACCCAAGGGAACCGCCTGGCGAACGCCGCGGCGAAGTTGGCAAACTGCTCGGGGAACTCGGGGTTCTGGAAATTCTCCAGCCAGTCGGGCACGCCGAAGTGGCACAGGTCGGCGATCGGGTGGATCTTCAGCTCCCTCAGGCGGTTGAAGCACTCGTCGGCAAAGTCCCAGTCGTAATGGCCCCGCCGCGGGTTGGCCCGGTAGTACTGCGGGCCGTAGCGGAGGAAGTTGATCCCGGTCTCCCGCACGAGCCGGAAGTCTTCCTGCCAATATTGATAATGCTTCGAGAGGTCAAACCCGTCGCGGCGGACGGTCTTTCCCTCCCATTCGATCGTCGGGTAGCTGCACTCGCACCCCGTGGCGAACATGAAGTCCTGATCGTGGAGCGGGGCGCGGATCAGGGCGAAGTTGCTGGGCATTCAACCTCCTCTCGTGACGTGGCGGGCTCGTCAATCCGGTCACATTGCAAACGGCGGTCCGGCGCGCCGGCAGAATTACATGGTTCTCAATCTTTTTCCCGCCCTCTAGGATATCGGGCATCGGCCGGCCGCCGGGACGGTGGGTTTCCCGGCGGCCGGCATCCGTTCGGCTTGAAGCTTGAAGAGGTGCCCCGTGCGAATCGACTTCCCCTACCGCGGTTACGAGCAGATCGCCCCGGTTGACGTGCCCGATGCGAACCTGATGGGCGTCTTCTCGCCCAAAGGGTTCGGGCACGTGGACGAGCAGCAGGTGCTCCGCGACGGGTTCGCCAACCCGCACAACGCCCCGCGGTTGCGCGAGGCGGTCAAGGCGACCGACAAGGTGCTGATCATCATTGACGACGGCACCCGCGGCACGCCGACCGACCACATCCTGCCGCACGTCTTTGAGGAGCTCCATGCGGGCGGCATCACCGACAGCCGGATCGCGTTCATCCAGGGCGTCGGCACCCACCGGCCCATGAAGCCGGAGGAACTGCAGAAGAAACTCGGGCCCTATTACGGCAAATACAAGGTTCACGAGCACCATTGGCTCGACGACTCGAACCTGCACGACTTCGGCAAGACCAGCGACGGGACGCCGGTGCGGGCCAACAAGCTCGTCACCCAGTTCGACTTCGTGATGGGGATCGGCTCGATCGTCCCCCACCGCGTCAAGGGCACCTCCGGGGGCGCCAAGATCATGTTCCCGGGCATCTCCGGGCCGGAAATGATGGAGATGAACCAGTGGGAAGCCTCGATGCACATGTCCGAGACGGTCATGGGCGTGCCGGAGAACCCCATGCGGCTTCGGATGGAGGAGGCGGCCCGCATCGCGAGGCTGAAGTACGTCGTCTCGGTCGTCAGCGACATCAACCACCACATCGTCGGGTGCTTCACGGGCGACTTCGTGACGGCCCACCGCAAGGGAAGCCTCTGCTGCCGGGAGGTCTTCGCGACACACATGCCGACGCGGTGCGACATCCTGATCATCGACTCCTACTCCGCCGACCGGGATTTCTGGCAATCGGCCAAAGGCCCCTACGCGGGCACGATGGCCGTGAAGGACGGCGGCACAATGATCTGCGTCGCCCCCAACCCCGAGGGCGTCGCCAAGAACCACGAGAACCTGCTGCAGATCGGCTACAAGCCGCACTACGAGATCGTGAAGATGGTGCAGGAGGGGAAAGTGAAGGATCTCGTCGGCGTCGCCATCTTGGCCGACGTCTGTCAGATCGTCGACAAAACCGACTGCATCATGGTCTCCCCCGGCGTGAAGCATGAGGAGGCGCGGAAACTGGGCTTCCGCTATGCAAGGTCTGCCCAGGAGGCTCTGCAAATGGCCTTCGAAAAGCAGGGCCGAAACGCCCGCGTTGCGGTGCTCCGGTACGGAGGGCACATCCTGCCGGTGGTGGACGACGAACAGGCGAACCTGGTCGCCAGCCGGACGTCTGGCGCCACCGCGGCGCACCATATGGGTTCCAAAGGAACAGATGCCTCCGTGCCCCCGCCCGGACAGGCGGCCAAGCGACCGGATGATTCCGCAAAGGGCCAGCCCGAAGGATCGCCGCCGGCAGGAATGAAGCAGCCGCGCGGTGTGAATTGACATTGCGGCACAGCCGCCCCCGGCTGTGGTCCGCCGGCAAGCGGACATCGATTTCCGCCTTCGGCGGAACACAGCCGGGGGCGGCTGTGCCACATGAACTCACCCGCATGCCCCTCGGGCATGCGGGTTGTAAGCCGTCCGACGAACTTACTCCTGAAGGACATTCCGTCATGACGACAAGCCTCACCGTGTTGCGGCAGCAGAGCGAGCAGAACCGTTTCGAACGACTCGAGCACGACGACAACCGCACGTCCCTCCCGACACTCGATGCCGACGCCCTTGCGAGCGAACTGAAGCCCCGAATCGACGGCGAGGTACGATTCGACCGCGGCACCCGCGCCCTCTACTCAACCGATGGCTCGAACTACCGCCAGGTGCCGATCGGCGTCGTCGTCCCGCGACACACGGGCGACGTCAAAGCCACGATCGAACTGGCCCGCAAATATGGCGCGCCGATCCTCTCCCGCGGCGGCGGGACGAGCCTGGCCGGGCAGTGCTGCAACGTCGCCGTCGTGATGGACTTCTCCAAGTACATGCACGGGATCATCAACATCGATCCCGCCCGCAAGCTCGCCACCGTGCAGCCGGGATGCGTACTGGACGACCTGCGGAACACCGCCGCCCAGAAGTACGGGCTGATGTTCGCGCCCGACCCCGAAACCCACGACCACTGCACGCTCGGCGGGATGCTCGGCAACAACTCGTGCGGCGTCCATTCGCTCATGGCCAAAAACAACGGCATGGGCCTGCGGACCAGCGACAACACCGCCGAGATGGAGATCCTTACCTACGAGGGCACCCGCTTCCGCGTCGGCCCCACCTCGCCCGAGGAACTCGATCGCATCATCCGGGCCGGTGGCAAGCGCGGTGAGATCTACGCGAAAATGAAGGCATTGGTCGACAAGTACGCCGACAAGATCCGCTCCGGGTTCCCCAAGCTCGAACGCCGCGTCTCCGGCTACAACCTGGACGAACTGCTGCCGGAGAACGGGTTCAACGTCGCCCGCGCGCTGGTCGGGTCGGAATCGACGCTGGTCACGATCCTCGAAGCGACGCTCCGCCTCGTGCCCAACCCCAAGGCACGGTCGCTGCTGATCTTCGGCTATCCCGACATCTACCACGCCGCCGATCACGTGATGAAGATTCTGGAGTTCAACCCGATCGGCCTGGAAGGGATGGACGACCGCCTGATCAAGTACGTCCGCAACAAGGGGGACGAGAACGCGAATCTGGCAATCCTCCCGCCGGGCGGCGGGTACCTGCTGGTCGCCTTCGGCGGCGACTCGAAGCAGGACGCCGACGACAAGGCCCGCGCCTGCATGGCCGCCATCGGCAAGGAACACAATCCCCCCTCGGCCAAGCTGTACGACGACCCGCAGCAGGAGCAGATGATCTGGAAAGTCCGCGAGGGGAGCCTCGGCTCCACCGCCTGGGTGCCCGGGATGCCCGACACGTGGGAAGGTTGGGAGGACTCCGCCGTCCCGGTCCCGAAGGTCGGCGACTACCTCCGCGCGCTCCGCAAGCTGCTCGACAAGTACGGCTACGAGTGCAGCCTCTACGGTCACCTCGGCCAGGGGTGCATCCACACCCGCATCCCGTTCGACCTGTACACAAAGGCAGGCATCGAGAAATGGCACCGGTTCATGCACGAGGCGGCCCACCTGGTCGTCAGCATGGGCGGGTCGTGCTCGGGCGAGCACGGCGACGGACAGTCCCGCGGCGCACTGCTGCCGATCATGTTCGGCCCCGAACTGATGCAGGCCTTCCGCGAGTTCAAGAGCATCTGGGACCCGCGGTGGAAGATGAACCCGGGAAAGAAGATCGACGCCTACGGGATCACCGAAAACCTGCGCCTCGGTCCCGACTACAACCCGCCGGAGCCGCAGACCTATTTCAACTTCCAGGGCGACCGCCACTCGTTCGCCCGCGCGTCGCTGCGGTGCGTGGGCGTCGGCGAGTGCCGCCGCGAGGGCGGCCCCGGGACCATGTGCCCCAGCTACATGGTCACCCGCGAGGAGATGCACTCCACCCGCGGCCGCGCCCGGCTGCTGTTCGAGATGATGAACGGCGAGATTATCGAGGACGGCTGGAAGAGCGAAGAGGTGAAGGAGGCGCTCGACCTATGCCTTTCTTGCAAGGGTTGTAAAGGCGACTGCCCGGTCAACGTCGACATGGCGACGTACAAGGCCGAGTTCCTTGCGCATTACTACGAAGGCAAGGTCCGCCCGCGGCACGCGTACGCGTTCGGATGGATCCACCTCTGGTCGCGGCTGGCGGGCGTCGCCCCGATGGTTGCGAACTTCTTCACGCAGACGCCCGGGTTGCGGACGATCGCGAAGTTCATGGCCGGAATGGACCAGCGCCGCAACTACATTCCGCCGTTCGCGCCGCAATCGTTCAAGTCGTGGTTCGCGAGCCATAAGCCCAAAAACCCGAACGGCCCGCCGGTCGTGCTCTTTGCCGATACGTTCAACAACTACTTCCTGCCGCAGACCTGCAAGGCGGCGGTGGAGGTGCTGGAGGACGCCGGGTTCAACGTCATCGTCCCGATGCAGGACCTCTGCTGCGGCCGGCCGCTGTACGACTATGGCTTCCTCGGCATGGCCCGGCGGTGGGCCCAAGACATGCTGGAAAAACTCCGCCCGTACATCCAAGCGAGCATCCCGATGGTCGTGCTGGAGCCGAGCTGCTGGGCCGTCTTCAAGGACGAGCTGACCAATATCCTCCCGCCCCAAACCGAGGACGCGATCCGGCTGCAGAAGAACACGTTCACGTTCGCCGACTTCCTCAAGAAGAAGGCGCCCAACTACCGCATCCCCAGGCTCCACAAGAAAGCGCTGCTCCACGGCCACTGCCACCAGAAGGCGCTCGACCGGCTCAACGACAAGCAGTTCGGGATGCTCTTCGCCGAGAAGGACGTGCTGAAGGAGATGGGCGTCGAGTTCGACGAGCCGCAAACCGGCTGCTGCGGCATGGCCGGCGCGTTCGGGTACGAGGAGGGGGACCATTACGACGTGTCGATCAAGGAGGGCGAGCGCGTGCTGCTGCCCAAGGTGCGCCAGCAGCCCGACGACGCGATCATCGTCGCCGACGGGTTCAGTTGTCGCGAGCAGATCCACCAGGAGACCGACCGCCACGCGATGCACACGGCGGAAGTAATCCAGCTCGCCCTTCGGCAAGGCCCCACCGGCCCCAGCGGACGCCCCGAGGCACAGATGGAACAGGAGCGCCGGGCCGAATACCGCCAGGCCGCGATCCGCACGGCCGCGTACGTGGCGCTGGGCGCCGCTGCCTCCGCCGCCCTCATCTGGGCCGCGCGACGGGCACCCCTCCCTCACCCTCCCCCGGAGTACCGAGGGAGGGGAATGGGCGTCGAATTAGGCGCTCTCTCCCACAGCAAAGTCTGGTAGATCTCAATCTGACTGCGAGGCCAAACGATGAAATCCGAACGCCTCGACCACGGCCAACCCGAAAAGACCTACGCCCTGATCCTCGATCAGGGCGACGAGGCGATGGCGTCGTTGCGCCGCTTCGCCGACGAGCAACGGCTCGACGCCGCCCACTTCACCGCCATCGGCGCGTTCAGCGACGCGACGATCGCGTGGTTTGATTGGGAGAACAAGCGCTACAAGAAGATCCCGGTCCTCGAGCAGGTCGAGGTGCTGATGCTGGCCGGCGATGTCTCGCTGAAGCCGGACGGCGGCCGGCAGGTCCACGCCCACGTCGTGCTCGGCACGTCCGACGGCCACGCCCGCGGCGGGCACCTGATGGAAGCGCACGTGCGGCCCACGCTCGAAATCATCCTCACCGAATCCCCGGCCCACCTGCGCCGCCGGCACGACCCGGCCAGCGGGTTGGACCTGATCAGCGTCTAGAGTCGGAGCATCCGCCCATGTCCTCGCCCGTTCACACGCTGCCGGCGTCCTCGCTCGACCCCAGGGGAATTGATCCCCAATCGTCCCTCGTCCGCGTCCTGGCGGTCGCGGGCGTGATCTTCGGGTGCCTGGGGATGAGTTGCCTCCCATTCAATTTCGGCGAGTTCATCACCTACGGCTGGCCGGTGCAGGCCCGTCAGGCCCCGTTGGACTGGTGGGTGTTGGCCTGGACGTTCGTGGGCCTTGGGCTCTCGACGATCCTGCTCTTTTCCAGCCTCGGGGCGTACCACTTCAAGCTCTGGGGCTTCTACGGGATGTTCTTGTGGGCCGTCGGCAGCATCGGCTACGGCGTTCTGGGCATCTTCTTCTGGGTGCGGTGGCTGCTCCCCTGGCAGCGCGGCGAATACGTCCGCATGCGCGGGCCGGACGAAGTCAGCGGATTGATCGCCTGGATGGTCGGCACCGGGTTGGCCGTCATCGTGCTGCGATGCCTGATCCGTCGCGACGTCCGGGGCGTCTTCGCCGCGCCGGTGGTCCCGTCCGACGACGAGGTCCACAGCGCCCATGCGTGAGTAGCGTCCGCCTTTCCGCCTGGCCACGGCGGGCGCGTCGCCGCGTCGGCCACGTGGCAAGACCGCTTGGCGGTTTCGCAATCAAATCGCGATCGGAACCGCAGAGGGATTGCGAAGCCCTCTCGCTCGGCGCGCTTGAGTTTCCCGACCCGGCGCAAACCGCCCGACGTACAATACTGAGTCGCCTCGTCGCGCATTCGTTAGAATGGCACGTTGTTTGTCACAGCCGTGCTTGCAACGATTATGAGACCGCGGGCGAATCGCTTATCCTCCCCGGCGGACTCGACGATATGTCGAGCGCGGCTGGTGCGCCAGTCGCACGGGTGATGTAAGCCGAAGCGGCGCAGTTATCTATGACCTCGTTCGTGGAATCCTGTGTGGGCACGGTGGCCGGCTCTGCCGTGGCGGCGGAGCGCAGCGCCCGCGGGCGGCCGCGCGCCGCCCGGCTCCTCAAGACCCTGGCCGGCAAGAAGAACATCCTCGTCACCACCCACGTCCACCCCGACCCCGACGCCCTCGCCAGCGCCGCCGCACTGTGCGCGCTGCTGGAATACAAACTGAAGGGCGTCAAGGTCAGCATGGCGATCAAGGGCCGCATCGGCGGCGGGATCAACGAGGTCTTCGTCCGCCATGCCAACTTGAGCCTCGTCCCCTGGGACGATGCGACGCTGAAGGAATACGACGCGATCCTGCTGCTCGACACGCAGCCCCCCTTCCAATTCAACCCGCTGCCGCCGGAGGTCACGCCGCTGGGCGTGATCGACCACCACCGCAGCCGCCTGACCAAGCCGCACTGCGCGTTCTGCGACATCCGCACCGACGTGGGGGCGACCGCGTCAATCATCTTCAGCTACTTCATGGAGCTGGAGGTCCCGATCAAACCGGACCTGGCGGCCACGCTGCTGTACGCGATCGAGTCCGACCTGGCCGGCGCCGCCGGCACGCCCGGCGAGCTGGACAACGTCGCCCTCTCCAGCCTCACCCTGCTGGCCGACCCGCGCAAGCTCTACCAGATGCGCTACGCGGACCTGCCGCAGTCGTACTACGCGAACTTCTCCGAGGGCCTGCTCAACGCCGTCTACTACGATCACGTGGTCCTCTCCCACCTCGACCAGATCGACTCGCTGGAGCGCCCCGCCGTGCTGGCCGACTTCCTGCTGCGGTTCGAGAAGGTGGACTGGGCCCTGGTGACGGCGGGCGTGGACGGGAAGCTGATCCTCAGCCTTCGCTGCCGCACCGGCACCCGCATGGCCGCCGCCGACATGGCCAAGCGGCTCATGCGCAAGATCGGCGAAGGGGGCGGCCACCGCACCAAGGCCGGCGGGTTCGTCAAGCTCGAAACCAACTCCCCCGCCGAGGTCGAACGCTGGCGCGAGGTCCTCCGCCGCCGCACCCTCCGCGCCCTCCACATCAAGGGCGCCCGCCCCCAGCGCCTCGTCCCCAAGCCCGCCCCGCTCCGCGAGCCCTGAGCCGCCCCGGCGGTCCCATCGATCCCGGGCAATGTCTCAAATGTCCTAAAATGTCACAACTTCTGCGGCATTTTACGCAATATTATGACAAATGTCACAACAAAATGACGATAATGTCACTTGACGAGCCCCTTGCAGATACCTAACATAAAGCTAACAACTCTCATTTGAAAGGGGATCGCCATGCAAGAGGAACATCAGGAAACCAGTGCTGCTCAGACGGAGGTTGCACCCTCGCGCCCGAATGAGGATGGCATGCTGGTTCGCCGCGGGACAGACCCGGCGGGCCTCACGCCCATTCAGGAGATCGCGATGCAGCGGCTGCTCGCCGGCAGCAGCATCGCGCAGGCCGCGTGTGCGGCCAAGGTGGACCGGCGCACCGTTTACCGCTGGCTCCAGTCCGACCCCCGCTTCGCCGCCGCGTACAACGCCTGGCAGCGGGAAATGGTCGCCTCCGGCCGCGCCCGCGTGCTGGCGATGAACGACCTCGCCCTCGACACCGTCCAAAACGCCATGCTGCGGGGCGACGTCCGGGTGGCGGTGCAAATCGCCAAGGCCAACGGCGCGCTGGACGCCCCCAACCCTGGCACCACCGACCCGTCGTATTTCTACCACCGCAAGAAGCAGCGCGACCGCGCCCGACGGAAGGCGATCGAAAAGGCCGAACGCGACGAACGCTGGAAGCAGGCGACCGCCCCCGAACGCAACCCGGCCCACTGCGAGTACATGATCGACACGTACATCAAGTGCCGCCGCGACGCGCTCCGCGCCGAGTCCCCCGAAAACCGCGCCCGCCGCCTCGAGCAACAGCCCCAGTACCGCCGCAACTACGACCCGATGACGCTCCGCCTCCTCGCCACCCTCGACGCAGAGGAGCCCCTCGGCGACGCGCCCGCCGCCGTGCCGGCCGGCAGCCCCGCCGACCCGCCCCCCACCGACGGCCGCGAGGCCGACGCCCACGCGCCCACGTCCGCGACCGAGGCGTTTCCCGCAGCAGAAGTAACGGATCGCGCAACCGAACCAAATGCAACCGAAGCCCCCGCCGCCGCCGCCGCCGGCGCCCCAGCGGACCTTCCCCCGGACAACCCCGACGCCCCCACCGTGTCGCCCGTCCCGGCGGCTTTCCCAGGCGCCCGCCCCGCCCCAGCCGACCCTCCCGAGCCCCCACCCACCCCGCCGGGTTGCCGCCCCGCCCCAATCCGCGCCGTCCCCAACGACGGCTCGGACGAAGACGACAACGAACCCGGGGTGGGTGAAGCTGACTTGACGGACGCCACTGCCCCGTGATACGGGCTTCAACCTGTGCGAGGGTGCGATTGACCCACATACGTCATATACTAGAATGAGCCCAGATGCGGCTCACGTTCATTGAACTCCCGCCATTCACCGCCCGGTGGAAGCGGGAGACGCTGAGCGATGAGAAACTGCAGGAAGTGCAATCCGCGATCCTGGAGAATCCCGAGGCTGGCGCCTCAATGCCCCGGACGGGCGGCCTTCGAAAGATCCGCCTTGCACCCCCAAAGGGCGGAGGAAAGGGCAAGAGCTTCGGGTATCGCGTCATCTATGCTCACATTCCTGCCGCCGCCACCGTGTATCTGTTCGCGGTCTACGGGAAATGGGACCAGGATGACCTGACCCCATCGGAGGAGAAGTACTACCGCGACGTCCTGACCGCCTTGAAGAAGCACCACCGGCAACGCGCCGGAGAAAGCGAATCGCGATGACGCGCCGCAAGCCCCATCGTGTGGCTGATGACATCACCGCGGGCATGAAGGCGATCGAGCAGATGATCGCATCCGGCAAGCGGCCCGAC